>JBGAOB010000059.1:0-18716 GCA_044222045.1 Candidatus Eiseniibacteriota bacterium | reverse complement strand
GGCGCGCCCGGCCGCTCAGCCGCGCGCTTCGATCGCCCTCGCCAGTCGCTCCACGTCGCCGCCCTCCACGTAGACCTGACCGCAGAGCCGCAGCCAGCCGCGGCCCTTCCACGCGAAGATCTGCACCTCGATGCCGTCGTCGTAGAGCAGGTCGTCCTTCAGTTGCTGCATGCGCTCGGACTCGCCGCCGAATCGCTCGGGCAGAGGCACGGTGACCATGCTTCCGACCATCGACTCGTCCATGGGCAGCGGCACGCCCCAGCGCTCCGTGAGGAGGCGCGCGGCGTTCCATGCGATCGCGTGGTTCCAGGCGCGCATCGCGTCGAGTCCCAGGTCCCGCATGAACGCCACACCCTCGGGCGCGGCGAGCGCCGGCGTCGGGTCGCGCGTGCCCGGCCAGTCGAACTCCGCGTCCAGGCCGAGCCCATGGCCCCACGAGATCACCGGGGGGTGCAGATCCTCCTGTCGCTCGGGAGTCGCCCACAGGATGCCGCAGCTGCGGGGCGCCATCGCCCACTTGTGCAGGTTGCCCGTGTACCAGTCGGCGCCGATCTCGGGCAGATCGAGCGGCAGGGCGCCCGGCGCGTGCGCGCCGTCCACGAGCACGGCCACGCCGCGGGCGTGGCAGCGCGTGACGATCTCGGCCACGGGCAACACGAGCGCCGTGCCCGCGGTGACGTGATCCACGATCGCGAGCCGCGTGCGCGGGCCGATCGCGCGCTCGATCGCCTCGATCGCGGAGTCGGCCGAGAGTCCCGGGTACGGCATCTCCACCGTGCGCACCGTGGCGCCCGCGCGCGCCGCGTGGTGCCGCGCGGCGATCGTGATCGCGCCGTAGCCAAGGTCGGTCACCAGCACTTCGTCGTCCGCCTCGAACGCGAACGAATGCAGCACCGCGTTCGCGCCGGCGGTGGCGTTGTCCACGAACACCAGATCCTCTCCGCGCGCGCCGAGGAACGCCGCCACCTCGCGCGCCGCCGTGCGCAGGCGCGGTTCCATGCGCATGCGGATCTGCCGCACGTCGGCCAACTCGCGGATCATCCAGCGCGCGGGCTGCCGCTCCATCTGGTCGCGGAACTCCTGCTGGCGCGCGAGCACGCGGCGCGGCGTGGCGCCCACCGTGCCGTGGTTCAGGTAGAGCACGGCCGGGTCCAGCATCCAGTGCTCGAGCATCGCGTGCCCGAACGTGGGCGTCACGCGTGCCTCCGAGCCAGCATCAGCGTGACGTCGTCGCTGCGGTGAGCGCCCGCCGCGAACTCGTCCACGCGCGCGATCATCTTCTCCGAGATCGCGGCGAGCGACGGTTCCGACGCCAGCTCGCGCATCGCCTGCCCGCCGCGCTCCATGTCGAAGAACTCCTCCCCGCGCTGCGCCTCGGGGATCCCGTCGCTGAACACCGCCAGCAGTTCGCCGGGCTCGAGCACGGTCTCGCCCTGCGTCCAGGGGAAGTCCGGCAGCATCGCCACCGGCACGCCCGTGGCTTCCAGCCAGCGCACGTTGTTCGGCGTGGCGAGGCAGGCGTCGGGGTGACCGGCGTTCACGTAGCGCAGCCGCCCGGTGGCCGGATCGAGGAAGCCCACGAACAGCGTGAGGAAGTCGCGCGGCTGGCTGCTCGCGTACAACACGGCGTTCAAGCGCTGCACCACGGGCAGGGGCTCGTCGCACGCCTCGTACAGCACGCGCGCCGCGATCATCGCCGACGACATCAGCAGGGCCGCGCCGATGCCCTTGCCCGACACGTCGCCCACGGTGAACACGAACGTGCCGTCGGAGCGGCGGTGGAAGTCGTACAGGTCGCCGCCCACTTCGTAGCACGTCTCCAGCCGCGCATCGAAACCCCAGCCGGGCAGGTCGCGCGGCGCCTCGGGCAGCAGCGCGCGCTGGATCTGCGTGGCACGCGCCGCTTCCTGCGCGAGCCGCTGCCGGACCGCCTCGTCCTCCTGCAGCCGCACGTTGCTGATCTTCATGGCGGCCATGTTCGAGAGCACCGTGAGCAGCACGAGCTGCTCCTCGTCGTAGACCACCATGGGATTGGTGCTGTCCACGTAAAGGATGCCGAGCACGCGTTCGTTGTCGAACAGCGGGATCGCCATGGCGGAGTGGATCAGCTGGCCCACGATGCTCTGCGCGCCGCCGAAGCGCGGATCGTTCATCGCGTCGGCGGTGACGACCGCGGTGTTCTCGTCGAGCACCTCGCGCAGGATCGTCTGCGACAGCGCGAGCGCCTGAGTGGCCGAGGCTCCGCGACCCAGGCGCGAGGCCACGGGCGCGAGTTCGCCGGAGTCCGCGCCGCGCAGCAGGATCACGTAACGATTCGCCGTCACCGCCTGCGACACCAGGTCGAGGAACGCCTCGCCGAGTTCGCGCAGCGGCCGCGTCAACGCCAGCAGCCGCGCCGCCTCCACGAGCAGCGGCACCAGCTTGTCCTGGCCGCCGGCGCCGGAAGGGTTCTGCAGCACGTCGGCCACGCGCTTGCGCAGCGACGAGCCCGCGCTGCTCGACTGCAGCACCACGGTCGGCGCCGGGCCGCCGCCCGCCACGCGCAGGCTGACGTGCCCCACTTCGATGGTGTCGCCGGGCGACAGCGGGATCGCCTGGTCGGCGGGCCGGCCGTTCACGCGCGAGCCGTTGCGGCTGCCGAGGTCGCGCAACGACCAACGGCCGTTCGCGAACGTCAGCTCGGCATGCTCGCGCGACACGCTCGGATCCAGCACGTGCACGGGGCTGCTCGACGCGCGGCCGATGCGCGCCGGCGAGCGGTCCACGGACCAGCGACGGTTCTCGCTGCCCACCAGTCCGGACAGATCCAACGGAACGACCACGGGCTCGTTCATGCTCGCTCTCCAGGGGGTTCGGCCGCAGAGCAGACACGTCTCGCGCGACAGCGTCAAACGAACGATCGTCTGCGCCGACGCGCCCGGTGGCGCTTCGCCGGCCGATCGCCCGGCCCGCTCGCTCCCGTCGTTCCGGGCCGGGCCGCACGTCGCCGGAAACCCTCGCGACCCGGACGCCGCGTGCGGAAGTTCCCCGACGCGCCGGGCATCGCCCACCCCCACCGGAACGACCTCGGGTGCACGTTCCGAAAACACTTCGGGGCGCCACCGGATCGGGCGCCCCGAAGTGCATCCACCGTTCTCGTTCCGCGAGCGCCGTGCTTCCGGCGCCCGGCGGTCAGTGCGTCGCGGGCGTCGCCATCCCTCCGCGTCCCGCCGACGGCCCGCCGGACCCGGCCTCCGACCCGGCCTCGAGCGCGCGCTTGATGCGCGCACGCGTCTCGAGCAGGTGTGCGCGCGCGTAGTCTCCGAGCGTGGCGCCCGCCGCCAGCACACGGGCGCACCGGGCGTCCACGCGCTGCAGTTGCAGCCGCGCGAGCGCCGACGCGTCGCCGGGCAGTGCCGGCGAAGGATCGGTGAGCATGGCCGCGAGCAGATCCACGTAGGCGCGCTGCACGTCACGACGCGTGTTCGCGCCGTCCAGGGCACGCATGCCCGCGGCGCTCGCGCCGCCGACCTCGCCCCACAGGCTGCGCGTGAGCCGGTCGAAGTGCTCGGACATGCGGTACGCGTCGCTCGAGCGGCTCTCGGCCTCCTCCATGCGCGACAGCAGCGTCGGCGCCAGCACCGCCGACAGCAGCAGGCGCTGCGACGCGAACACGCGATTGCCGAAGTCGTAGTCGTGCCGGCCGGCGAACACGCCGCCGCCCATGCCCCAGTGCGACCAGCGCGTCGGCGCGAGGCGCTGCAGCAGGCGCGGCGGCGCGGCGAACGCGTCGGCCGCCCACACGCGCTGCGCCAGGAAGTCGAGCGCGTCGCGCTGCTGCGCGGCGGGCACCGGCTGCACCGGGTCCACCTCGCCCGGCTGCGCGCGCTCCACGCGCGACACGTACGAGCCGCCGAGGTACTTCACCGCCATGCCCGCCGCGACGAAGTACTGCTGCAGCACCGAGTCCATGGCGCGGCGCAGCGCGGTGAGGTCGCCCGACGGGCCCACGATGCGCTCCTCGAAGCGATCGCCGCGCCACAGGCCCGCCAGGTACGCCGTGCGCTCCTTGGCATACTTCAGCGGGTCGCTGCCGAGGTCGTAGATGTTGCTGCGCGGATCGGGCGCGTCGGCCGGGTACGTGTCCTCGTCGGTCGAGTACTCGTGCCCGGGCTGCAGCGACTCGTCGGCGATCGCGCGCACGGCCGTGCGGTCCGCGTCCACGCCGGCGGCGCCGGTGGTCGTGTAGCCGTATCGGATCGCCCACAGGTCGTACGTGCCGGCACCGGTCGTCCACCACTGGCCCTGCTTCGAGCGCGTGGCGTCGATGTTCGCGGTCGGGTACTCCATCACCGAGCCGTACAGGCCGTGCTCGGTCGTCCACGCCACGTCCTGCAGGCGATCGTTCGGCGTGGCCGTGCTGGAGCGGAAGTTGTGACGCAGTCCCAGCGTGTGCCCGACCTCGTGCATCACCGCCCAGATCACCGCGGGCTTCAGGTACTCGTCGGGCACCGGCGCGCCCGGTGGCAGCGAACCGTCCATGAGCATCGCCAGGTGCTGCATCGCGCCGGCGTCGGCGAGCGCGTCACCGGCCATGCACACCTGGTCGAGACCCACGCCCGGCGGCAGCGCGGCGAGCGCGTCCTGCGGCAGGATCGACTGCGCCATCGCGTCGGGGCCCGCGAAGCGGCGGTAGTTGTTCGCGTAGTTCTGGAACATGGACGCCTCGAACAGGATGTCGGCGTCCAGGATCTCGCCCGTGCGCGGGTCCACGCGCGACGGCCCGATGGCGCCGAACGACGGCTCGTGCGAGGTGATCCAGCGGATGCTGCTGTAACGGACGTCCTCCGGATCCCAGTCGGGATCGTCGGTCGGCGGGTCCTTCGCGAGGATGGCGTTGCGGAAGCCGGCGGCCTCGAACGCCTTCTGCCAGCGCTCCACGCCTTCCTTCACCCACGGCCGGAACTTCTCGGGCACCGTCGAATCGATGTAGTACACGATCGGCTTCACCGGCTCGCTCACGGCCGCGGCGGGGTCCTTCTTTTCGAGCCGCCAGCGGTTCACGTAGCGCAGCCAGAAGTTCTCCTTGTCGTCGCGCCCGAAGTCCTTCACCGCGGTGAGGAAGTAGCCCACGCGGTTGTCGGCCACGCGCGGCGCCATCGGCTGATCGGGCAGCTTCGAGAACGAGTAGTGCACCGTGATCGGGATGTAGCGGTTGTCGGGCACGGTCTCGAGCGCGACGCGCGAACGGTCGTTCGGCGTGTACGTGAGAAGCGCCTCGATCTCGGTGTTCTCGGGAAAGTTCTTCGTCGTGCCGAGCGCCGAGCGCTCCTTGTCGAAGCGCACCGACACGTTGCCGAGCGCACCCTGCAGGCGCGCCCCCAGGTCGGTCATGTCGCTCACGAGCACGCTCGCCAGGTCCACGAGCACCGCCTTGCTGCTGTCCTGTTCGCTCTCGATCTTGAACGACGCGATCACGGAGTTGCCCACGGACAGGTCGCGTGCCCTGTCGATCGGCGTGCCGGCCGGCGCCACGAAGCGCGTGTTGCACTCCACCAGCAGCACGCGGTCGCCGGAACGCTGGAACTCGAGCATGCGGTCGTCCAGCGGCAGGCCGCCGAGCGTGTAGTTGGAGCCGATGCCGCGAGCGAAGCTGACGATCGACAGGAACGGCTTGTTCATGCGCTCGGGCGCGATCTCGGCGTACAGGTTGTCGCGCTTCTTCCACAGCGGGATGAAGCCGGGCACGCGGGTGGCGTCCTTCGTGGTCTTGGACCACTCCGCGAACGGCTTGTCGGCGGACGGGGGCGCCCCGGGAGCCTTGCCGTCCTTGGCCTTCGGTTCGGCGGCCGCGGTGGTGGCCACGAGCCAGAGCGTGAGCGCCGCGGCCACGAGGGCCACGCGATGAGCGATGGGGGCGTGCTTCGGCATGGTGTCTCCTCGCTGCCGGGTGGGGAGTCCGGCGCGGTGAATCGTCGGTGCAGCGCGTTGTGCGCGGCGGAGTCGAGGCGGCGAGAACGTTAGACGGCGCCGCTCGACATGCACCACGAGTGCGGGACCGGCGCGGAAAAGCGCCGCACCGACGGGTGCGGACCCCACGACGGACGCCGGGTGCGCGTGGTCAGCGCCGCGCGGCGAGCGCGACGCGCGTCTCGGGTTCGCCCATCACCACGAACCCCGCCCAGTACCGCGGTGCCGCCGTGGCGGGGTCGTCGCGCAGTGCACGCTGCGCGGCCCGCAGCGCCGCCGACGTGCTCTGCCCACGCGCGAGCTGGTCGTAGAACGCGCGCATCAGCCGCGTGGTCACGGCGTCGTCCACGTTCCACTGCGCCGCCACCACCGTCGGCGCTCCGGCGGCCAGCCATGCCGGCGCGAGGCCCTGGAGCGCGGACAGGTCGGCGCCGGCGGCGCCCACGGAACGGCACGAGGACAGCACCACCAGGCGCGCCGGTACGCGCAGCCGCGCGATCGCGCTCGCCCGCAGCCACGCGTCGCGGCCGCGCGGATCGCCGATCAGCAGCCCCGCGCGCCACGGCCGGCGCTCCTCCATCTGCGCGTGCGCCGCGAGGTGGATCACACCCGCGCGCGCCAGCTCCTGCCGCGACAGCACCGTGGCTCCGCGGGCCGGGTCCACGAGCGCCGTCACCCCGGTGAAGCGCGTCGACAGCGCCCGCACCTCCTCCGCGGCGCCCGCGAGACGCTGGCCGCGGTCGTTCGTCGTGCGCGCCAGCGCCACCATCGCCTCGCGTGCGGGCACGCGTGCACCGGTCGCGGAGCGCGCCGCCACCAGCAACGGCGCCGACGGCACGAACGCCACGTCGCGCTCCACGGACAGCGGTTCGCGCGTGCCCGGCACGATCAGCATGCCGAGAGGCCGGCCGCCCAGCGCGCCCGCGGCCACCAGCACGCGCGGCGCGCGCGCGATCCAGCCCGCCACCGGGCCGAACAGCTCGCGGCCCAGCGCCGCCGCCGGCAATCGCCACGCCTCGGGATCGCCGCTGGCGGGCCGCTCGACCAGGCCGGCGAAGCGCACGAGCCGCGCGTCGAGCGCCTCGCGGCCCGCCACGATCCACGTGCGGACGCTGTCGCGCGTCACCGCCACGATGAGCGTGGAATCCGGGTTCGGCGTGACGTCGAGGAACACCTCTCCCGCCCGCAGGGTGCGCGCGCGGAACGCCGCGACGTCGAAGGCCGCCAGTGCGCGCGCGCCACCCTGCTCCGGTCCGAGAATGCGCTCGGTGAGGATGCGCGAGTGGAACCGCTGCAGCACCGCGAACGCTTCGAGGGCGCGCGTCGGGGCCGGCACCCGGCGCCGCGCGTCCAGCAGTGCGACCGCGTACCCGAAGCCGAGCCCCATGCCGGAATCCTCGGTGTCCAGGCGCAGCCGCGGTTCCCGGGCCGCCTCCCAGCTCGCCTCCCACGCCCGCGCCGCCACGCGATACCACACCAGCGCGCTGTCGATGCGTCCGAGCGCGTGATAGGCGCGCGCGATCTCGGTGCGCGCGATCACGTGCAACATGCCGTAGCCGCCCGTCGGAATCGGCTCGGGCGCCCCGGCGAACGCGCGCATCCGCGGCAGCGCCTCGCGCGGCCGGCCGGCGCGCGACAGCGCCCAGTCCCGGTAGAACTCGAGCACCGGCGTCTCCGCCTGCCCGCGCGCGTGCAGCCGGCTCACCGTGGTGTCGGCGAGCTGCCACGCGTCGTTCCAGCGCGCGGCCTGCGACAGCGCCCACCACGCGTGGATCGCGTTGTTCTCGACCTGGAACGTGTAGCAGGAGTCGAACAGCGCCGCCGCCTGCCGCACGAGCGCGAACGCCTCGTCGTCGCGCCCGAGCCCCTGCCGGGCCACCGCGAGCTGCGTGAGCAGCGCCACGTACGCGCCGCGCGCGGCGAGCCCGCGCGCCGCCGGCAGCACGCTGGTGAGCATGGAGTCGGCGCGCGCCCAGTCGCCGCCCGCGATCTCGATCTCGGCCAACGGCTGCGCGGCGAGCGCCGCGCGCTCCGCATCGCCGATCTGCAGGCTGATGCGCAGCGCCCGTTCGAAGTACGCCGGCGCCGCGTCGGGGTCGCCCGCTTCGAGTTCGAGGTGGCCCAGGTTCACGCAGTGCGACGCGAGTTCCACCATCGCGCCCCGTCGCTCCGCCAGGACGACGCACTCCAAGTAGAGCCGCCGCGCCTCGGCGATGTGCTTGAGGAAGTACTCGGCGCGCGCGAGCGCCCCGAGGTCGGCCAGCATCACCCAGTCGTCGCCGAGCGGCCGGTTCAGCCGCAGCGCGGCGGCGAAGTGGTCGCGCGCCAGCTGGCTGCGACGGGCGAACAGGTGCACGTATCCGATGTTGCGCAGGCACAGCGCCTGCTCGGCGGGCAGCCGCGCCGCGCGAGCGAGCGCGAGCCCCCGGCGATACGTCGCGAGCGCATCCGGCGTGCGCTGCTGGACCTCGTACGCGTGGCCCAGCAGGTGCCCGCTCCGCACCCACACCACCGTGTCCCCGGCGGCGCGCGCGCGCGCCTCCAGGTCCTTCGCACGAGCGACGACCTCGGCCATGCGGTTCTGCACGTAGAGCAGGCGGATCCGTCGCGCCTCCAGCACGCGCAGGGCGGCGGCGTCGCCCGCGGCACGGAACGCCGCGTCCAGCGAATCGAGCCGGGGCTCCGCGCCGGCCAGGTCGTTCCGGGACAGCAGGCTGTCGACCACGGCGAGCACGGGCTTCATGCGCGTCCACGCCGTGCGTTCGGCGGCGCGCGGGGCCGCGTGGGCGGTGCCGGCGAGCACGAGCAAGGTGAGCAGGGCCGGGAGTCCACGGAGCGTGCGCATGACCACAGACTATCGGCGTCGCTCCGCCCGCGCGAGAGCCGCTTCCCGATTCGCCTCCCGACGGCCGGCTTCCAACCTCCGCGGGGCGCGCACCGTCCAAGCCTTCGACCCGCACGGCCATCCACGCCGCGGGAGCCACTCGGAGGTTTCCATGCGTCCCATCCGCATCGCCGTCCTCGTGCTGGTGCTCGCGTTGTGCGGCCTGTCGTCCGCCACCCTGCTGACCGTGGCGGTGATCGGCCCGCAGCGCGTGGCCCGGCATCTCGTCGGCGGCGCCGCGCGCTGGCTGGCGAGCGCCGCCACCCGCACGGCCGGCGCGCCGCTCGCCGCCATCGCGCCGCTCGCGCCGCTGCCGGCGATCGCAATCGACGTCCCCGACGCCCCCGATGCGCCCGGCGGTTTCGCGGTCGTGTCCTCGGTCCCCGGCCGCGTCGCGTACACGGTGTCGCGCCACGGCTACGCGTACTCCTCGGACAGCCGCCGCGCGCCGCGCGACTTCTCGTGGGCCGTGGTGAGCGGCCCCGACGAGGTGAGCATGAGCGACTGGAACGGCTGGTCGCAGGCCTGGGGCGACCGCGCGCCGCGCCAGCGGGCGTTCTGGTTCCGCCAGGAAGGCGCCACGTGGCGCGTGACCGACCCGGCACTCGTCGCCGAAGCCGACCGCGCGCTCGAGGAGACCCGCGCTCTGGGTGCGCAGCAGGGCCGGCTCGGCGGCGAGCAGGGTCGCCTGGGTGGCGAGCAGGGCCGGCTCGGCGGCCGCATGGGCGAGTTGGGCGGGCGGCTGGCCGCGATCGCCGCGCGGCAGGCGGTCGACGACGACGGTTCGGAGCGGCTCACGCGCGACGTGGAGCGCGAACTGCGCGAGCTCGAGGCGCGCATGCGTGCGCTGTCGGCGCGGCAGTCGGCGCTGGGGGCGCGCCAGAACGAACTGGGCGCACGGCAGAGCGCCGCGAGCGCACGCGCCGAGCGCGTGCTGCGCGAGATCGCCGCGCGGGCGCGGCAGCTCGGCAAGGCCGAGCGCATGGGCGACGACGTCTGACGCGTCACGACGTTCGCGCGCCGTCCGGAACGACGCGCGGAAGCGCGGGCGGTGGCGCGAGCCGCCGCCCGTTCGCGTGCGCGGTCAGCCGTCCGCGCCGTGCACGGTGACCCGCATCACCGCGGCGGGCGCGTTCCAGCGCACCGGCAGCGCGCTGCAGCCCACCCCGCGCGTGACGAGCACCGGCCCCGAGCCCGGCACCTCGTGGCGGCCGTGCGGCATGCGGCGCGACAGCCGCCCGCGCGGCAGCAGCAGCGGCGTGCCGTCGGGCAAGGCCACCTGCCCACCGTGCGTGTGGCCGCACAACGCCACGTCGAAGCGCTCCGCGCGCAGGTCGAGGAGCCCCGACGGCTGGTGCATCAGCAGCACGCGCGCGCCGGTGGCGCCGCGCATCGCCGCCGCGCCGTCGGGCGCGCCGAGCAGGTGATCGTCGAGGCCGCAGATCCACGTGCGCTCGAACGGCGGCGGCAACGGCGCGTTCGCGTTGGTCAGCACGCGCACGCCGCGCGACTCGAGCGACGCGGTCACGGCCGCCGCGCCCGAGCGATGGTCGTGGTTGCCGAGCACCGCGAAGCGCCCGAGCGGGGCCGCGACCGGTGAGAGCGCATCGAGCACGCGTTCGGTGAAGTGTGCCCGGTACGAGCCGAAGTCGCCGCCCAGCAGCAGGACGTCGGGCGCCTCGCGCGCGAGCGCCGCCGCGGCGTGGTCGAGCAGCGCGCGCTGCGTGGTGGGCCCCGCGTGGAAGTCGGCCGCGAAGCCGATGCGCAGCGTGCGCGCCGAGCCGAGCGGCGCGCGCACGTGCACCTCGTGCCGCTCCACCGCGACGTCCGCCGGCGCGCCGAGCCGGGCGGCGAGCACGGCGGGCCAGTCGTTCACGTAGATCGCCGCCTCGAAAGCGTTCAGCCAGCGGTGCAGCGCGGAATCCATGGACATGGCGCCGACTGTAGCAGTCGCCGCGCCGCCGGCCCTTGCGGCCCGGCGGCCGCTTCGCCACTCTCCCGCGCGACCCCGCACGAAACCGCCCCCGCTTCACGAGGTGTTCCGTGAGTTATTTCGATTCCGAGTCGCTCGCGTTCCTGCGCGGCATCGCGCGCCGCAACACGAAGCCGTGGTTCGAGGCGCACCGCGACGAGTACGAGCAGCACGTGAAGGCGCCGATGGCCGAGTTCGTGGAGGAGATGGCGCTGCGCCTGTCCACGTTCGCGCCCGAGATCACCGGCGAACCGAAGCGCTCGATGTTCCGGATCTACCGCGACGTGCGCTTTTCCAAGGACAAGTCGCCGTACAAGACGCACGCCGCGTGCTGGTTCTTCCACGAAGGCGGTTCGTCCAAGGTGGGCCGCGAGGCGCACGGCGGTGGCGCGGGCTTCTACTTTCACCTGCAGCCGGGCGCGTCGATGGTGGGCGGCGGCCTGTGGATGCCGCCGCGGCCGGCGCTGCAGAAGATCCGCCACCGCATCGCCGACGACCCGCGCGGCTTCGAGCGCATCGTGCTGGCGCCGAAGCTGAAGCGCCGCTTCGGCGCGCTGAGCGAGGAGTCGATGCTGCAGCGCGTGCCGCGCGGCTGGGAGGCCGACCACCCGGCGGCGCGCTGGCTGCGGTTCCAGTCGTTCACCGTGGGTCGCCGACTCACCGACGCCGAGGCGACGAGCGCGAAGCTGACGAAGGCGGTCCACGCCGACTTCGAGGCGATGACGCCGTTCGTGCGCTGGCTGAACGCCGCGATCGGGCTGAAGGCCGCCGGCGCCTGAGCCGCGGCGCGAACGCGCAGGCCCCGGTCGCTGACGACCGGGGCCTGCGTTTCACACGAATCGGGTTCGACGCTCAACGAAGCCGGACGACGCGCCCGTGCTCCACGTGGTCGCCCGCCGTCACGCGCACCAGGTACACGCCCGGCGGCGCGGCGCGGCCATCGGCGTCACGCCCGTCCCACGCGCGTGCGTGCGTGCCCGCGGGCAGCGCGCCGTCGTGCAGCGTGGCGAGCACGCGGCCCGCGAGGTCGAAGACCTGCGCCCGCACGTGCGACGCGTGCGGCAGCGACCAGCGCAGCGTGGTCTTGTCCGCGAACGGCGACGGCGTCGCTCGCAGCTCGAGCGCCGAGCGCGGCGCGGGCTCGCCCGCGTCGACGGCGCCCGCGGTCGCCCAGCTCGATACGCCCACCGCGTAGCGGCCGCCGGCCGTGGTGAAGTCGCCGCCGACGTACAACGTGTCGTGGTAGACGGCCAGCGCGAACCCGCGCGCGTTGAGGCCGCTGCCCATGGCGGACCACGTCGAGCCGTTCCAGCGCGCCACGTACGCCGCCGGGCCGCCTTCGGCCGTCGTGAACTCCCCGGTCGCGAACAGCTCACCGCGGTAGCGCTTCAGGTCGAACACGCGGTTGCCCACGCCGCCGCCGAGCGCCGACCACGCGGAGCCGTTCCACACCGCCACGCGGCTGGCCGGCGCGCCGCCGATGCTCGTGAACGTGCCGCCCACGTACAGGTTCGTGCCGTCCGCCTCGAGCGCGAACACGCCGTTGTTCTGCACGCCCGCGCCGAACGCGCTCCACGTGTTCGTGAGCGAGTCCCACGCGGCGAGTCCCCGGATCGTGGCGCCGCCGATCGTGGTGAAGCTGCCCGCCGCGACCAGCTTGCCGCCGTACTCCTCGAGGTCCCAGACGATGTCGTTCGTCGGGGCGACCGACACCCACGCGCTGCCGTTCCAGCGCACCACGCCCGGCTGCAGCCCGACCGTGCCGTACGCGTAGAGGTTGCCGCGCATCATCTTCATAGTCTGCACGGTGGTGTTGGCGCCACCGAGCGCGCTCCACGCCGCGCCGTTCCACTGCGCCAGCTTGTTCACCGCGACGCCGCCCGCCAGCGGAAAGGCGCCGCCCACGGCGAGCACGCCGCCGCCCAGGTCGGCGAACGAGTTCACGGTGACGCCGAAGCCGCCCGGGATGCCGGTGCCGAAGCCGCTCCATTGCGTGCCGTTCCAGCCCGCCACCGTCGTGCCCGAGACCGGGCCGAAGCGATCGTTGCCGGCGAGGCCCGTCACGAGCTGACCGTTCCATTCGAAGAAGCGCTGCACACCGGTGCTCGCGCCGTCGCCGCGCCCGAGCGCGAACCACGTCGTGCCGTCCCAGCGCGCGACCTTCTCCGCCTGCACGCTGCCGACCTGCGAGAAGTGGCCCACCGCGACGAGGCTCGTGCCGAAGTTGCCCATGGCGCCGAAGTACGGGCCCGTGACGATCGGCGTCCACGACGAGCCGTTCCAGCGCCACGTGTTGGGTAGCCCCTGCCCGTCGGTCACCAGCAGGCTGCCCGCGAACTCGCCGAGCGCTCCCGCGCCCGCCGAGAAGAACGAGGCGTTCGCGCCGAGCGTGCCCCACGCCGTGCCGCTCCACGTCGCGAAGTTCGGGCGCGCGACGCCGCCGGCGCGATCGAACGTGCCGGTCACCACGATGCGGCTGCTCCACACGCGGAGCTGGCGGCCTTCCGCGTTCAGCGGGTCGCCGGACGCGTCGGTGAGGCCGGCGCCGAGCGCGCTCCACGCGGCGCCGCTCCAGCGTGCGATGTTCGCGGCGGCGACGCCGCCGGCCTCTTCGAACAGGCCCGTCACGTACAGCGTCGTGCCGAACGTCTCGACGTCGTACACGATGTCGCCCGTCGTGATGCCGCCGCCGAGCGTGTTCCACGTGGTGCCGTTCCACGCCGCGATGTGGCCCGCGGCCGTGGACGGTCCCACCTGGTTGAACGAGCCGCCCACGATCAGCGTGCTGTTGAACACGCCGAGCGCGTTCACGATGCCGTCCGTGCCGCCACCGACGTCGACCCACGCCGTGCCGTTCCAGCGTGCGAGCCCGTGCAGCACCGTGGGCCCCGAAGCCGTGAACGAACCGCCGGCGTAGAGCTCGCCGTTGTACACGACGAGCGCGTTCACGTCGCCGTTGAAGCCGGGGCCGAACGACGTCCACGAGAAGCCGTTCCATGCGGCGACCCGGTGCGCCGGAATGGAATTCACATGGTCGAACTGTCCACCGATCACGAGCTGGCCGGCGAACTCGGTGGTGGCGAACACGGGCTGGTCGGCGCCGGGGCGCGACCAGCGCGTGCTCCACAGTTCGTCGCCGGGTGCGGCGAGCGATGCGCCGGCGACGAAGACAGCGGCGCCGACTCCGATCAGGGCGCACCGCAGGACGCGGATCGACGAACGAACGGCACGGCACGCGAGATCGGGCATGGCCATGGGAAGCTCCGAGGGTCGGGAGGGAGAGTGTGGGACGAAAACCCTACGGGCCTCGCTCCCGCCGCCTCAAGCTCCGTCTTCGAAAGAACGCCGCGCTTCGGACGACTTGTCAGGCGCCACGCGCCCCCCGTTCAGCGAGACGCGTCACCTTTCGCGAACACTGAACGCGGGGCGGGCCGAAGGCTCCGCACGGACTTCGCGCTTCCCGCGACCGTCGTGTCCGCGCGAGCGGGGCCTTCCCGTCGGCGAGCGCGATCCGCGGCGCGCCTTCGCCGTCTTCGAGGCCGTGGTCCTTCCATCGTCGATGCCGCGGGGCGTTCGGCTGCGATGGCAGCGTGCTCACGTCGGCTCGGGGCCCCGGTCGGCTCCCGACCCGGGCATTCCGCATGCGCGAAAGGCGCTTTCGCGCAGCCTGCACGGGCCGGCGCCGGGTTTTCGCGGGGCTCCGTGTGATTTTCTCGCACTCGCGTCGTCCATCCCTGCAGACTTCTCCCTCGATTGCCCCGTCCCACGTCGCTCACCCCGGAGCCCTCGCAATGCGCTCGGTCCGCAGCCTGCTCGCCCTCCTGCTCGCCGCCTCGGCACTCTCCCCCGCCTCCGCGCGGGCGTGGCCTCACAGCCCCACGCAGAACGTCCCGATCGGCACCGTCGCCGAGTACCCCACGAATCCCTTCGCGATGGCCGACGGCTCGGGCGGCATCTTCCTGGTGCATTCCAAGTCGATGCCGGGCACCGGGAACGACATCTTCGTGCAGCACTACGACGCCGGCGGCAACGCGCTCTGGACAGCCGGCGGCGTGCTGGTGTGCAACGCGGCCGATCAGCAGTACCCCGAGGGCATCTGCTCCGACGGCTCGGGGGGCGTGATCGTGGTGTGGAGCGACTATCGCGCCGGCTATCCCAACGTGGACCTCTACGCGCGCCGCGTGACGTCCGCGGGCACGGCCACGTGGACGGCGAACGGCGTGCAGCTCTGCAACGCCCCCGACCGACAGGTGCAGTCGAGCGTGTGCTCCGACAACAACGGCGGCGCGTACGTCGCCTGGGTGGACTACCGCACCGACATCACGACGAACGCCGACGTCTACATGCAGCACCTGGATGCGGCGGGCGCGCGCACGATGGGGGCCTCGGGGCTCGCGATCTGCGCGCTCAACAACTACCAGGGCGAGCCCAAGGTGGCCGCCGATCAGTACTACGGTTACGTCGTGTGGAGCGACTCCCGCGCGGGCCTCAGCGACATCTACGCGCAGAGGGTCGACGCGGGCAGCGCCCTGTGGAGCGCGAACGGCGTCGCCGTGTGCAACGCGCCGAACAGCCAGTACTCGCCGCAGATGGTGGCGGCGTCGCTGTCGTCCCTCATCGTGGGCTGGTCCGACGCCCGTTCCGGCAACGACGACATCTACGCGCAGCGGATCGATGTCTGGAGCGGCAACGGCGTGTGGGGCACGAACGGCGTACTGGTGTGCAACGCGACGGGATTCCAGATCCTCGGCTCGCTGGTCGACGACGGCACGGGCAACTTCGTGCTCGCGTGGGTCGACGGCCGTGCGGGCGCGACGTACGCCCCGTATGCGCAGAAGATCGACTTCGCCGGTGTGCCGCAGTGGGCCGCGAACGGCATGCCCGTGCGTTCGGGAAGCGGCACGGTGAGCAACGTCGTGATGGCCGCCGACGGCGCCGGCGGCACGCTCGTGGGCTGGCAGGAGAACCGCAGCGACAACGGCGACGTGTTCGTGCAGCGGCTGAACGCGAGCGGCTACCCGATGTGGACCGCGACGGGCGTGCCGGTGTGCGTGGCGGCCGGCGCCCAGCAGTCGCCGCGCATGGTCGCGAGCAACGGCGGGGCCTACTTCGTCTGGTTCGACTTCCGGCCGGCCTACCAGAGCGGCATGTACATGCAGGCCGTGGATCGCTGGGGCTATCTCGGCGCCGAGCCGGTGATGGCCGGCGTCGGCGACGTGCCGAACGACCAGGGCGGCAAGGTGCGCGTGGCCTGGTACGGCAGCCCGCTCGACACCGATCCGCTGTTCAACAACGTCACCAGCTACGTGGTGTTCCGCTCCGTGACCGCGCCGCTGGCCGTGGCGCTGGAGAAGTCGGCGCCGCTGCGCGGCACGGCGCCGTTCACCGCGCTCGGGGGCCGCACGTTCCGGCGCTTCTCGAGCGACGCGACCACCGAGTACTTCTGGGAGGAAGTCGCCCGCGTCACGCCCCGTCACCTGGGCGCGTACAGCGCGATCGTGTCGACGGCCGGCGACTCGGTGGCGGGCTCGAACCCGCGCACGTCGTTCATGGTGATGGCCGAGGCGAACTACGGGAACGCGTGGTGGATCAGCGCCTCCGACAGCGCCTACTCGGTGGACAACATCGCGCCGGCCCCGCCCGCGCCGTTCACCGGCCAGTACGCGCCCGCCGGCACGCGGCTGCACTGGGATCCCAACACCGAGCCCGACCTGGCGAGCTATCGGATCTACCGCGGGAACTCGCCGTCGTTCACGCCCGCGCCGGGCAACCTCGTGGCCTCCGTGCCCGACACCGGGTACGTGGACCACGTCGGCGTGACGTACTTCTACAAGCTCACCGCCGTGGACTCGCACGGCAACGAGTCGGCGGCCACGCTGCTCGTGCCGTCGGGCACCACCGGCGCGGAAGCCGTGGCGGGCGAACTCGCTTTCCGCGCGCCGTCGCCGAACCCCGCGTCGCGGGCCACCACGCTGCGGTTCGCGTTGCCGCACGCCGGCACGGTGCGGCTCGCCGTGTACGACGCGGCCGGGCGGCTCGTGCGCACGCTCGCGAGCGGCGAGCAGGTCGCGGGCGAGCACGCCGTGGCGTGGGACCTGCGCGACGACACCGGGCACGCGGTGGGCGCGGGGCTCTACTTCGCGCGCATGGACGCGGAGGGCCGCTCGTTCGTGCGGCGCGTGGCGGTGACGAGGTAGCGCTCGCGACGACGCGACGCAGTGCGAGCGACAGCCCCACGCGACCTCACGCAGGCCCCGCTTCGAACGAGGCGGGGCCTGCCTGCGCCCGGCCTGCGCGTCAGCGCACCACGACCGCCTTCGCGACGCGCACGTCGCGTCCGCGAGCGAGCCGCGCGAACACCACGCCCGGGGGCAGCGCGCCCTCCAGCGTCACGCAATGCGTGCCCGCCCCCAGCGCGCCCACGTCGCGGCGCGCCAGCAGACGGCCCGCAATGTCGTGCAGCGTCAGCGTCGCCGGCGCGTCGTCGGGCAGCGCGAGATCGATCTTCGGTTCGCCACGCAGCGGGTTGGGCGTGAACCCGCCGAGCGCGAACTCCAGTGGCGCCGGATCCACGCCGCCGGTTCCCGGCCCGTCGTAGAGCCGCGTCAACTTCACGTCGGAGCCGTCCCCGGCGGGGCTCCAGGCCACGAGCAGCGCCCACGGGCCGCCGCTCACGGCATGCACGTCGTTCCATGTCCCGTATAGGAACGTCGAGAGCTGGATGCCGCCCGCCGGCCAGCCGGGCGCGGGCTGGCCGTCCCCTCGGAAGTGGAAGACCTGCAGTCGCACGATCACCTCGCTCCACGGCTTGTAGATGGAGAAGACGCCGTCCTGCTGCCCAGTGCCGATCTCCGTGCTCCCGCGATCCCCCACGAGCCAGCCGTCGTACAGAGAGGGCTGCTGTGCCGGCGGCCACAGGGCCGTGGGCGGCGGGCTGTCGAGCGACTCGCGCGTGAGCGTGTGGCTCAGATCACTCGCCGCGCCGAAAGCGCCGCCGTGACCATCGGACACGAATGGAACCGCCGTTGCGACGACGGGCGGCGACCATCCCGCGACAGGCTGCAGTGCGGCGTCGAGGCGGGTCGCGAGCGTGTAGCGGCTCCCCCAGTCGCCCGGGTTGAACCGCCATGCGACGACGAAGTCGGTTCCCGGCAGCACGGGCACGAAGCGCATGTCGTAGATCGGAACGGCCGTCGCCGGCGCGGTCCACGAGGCGAGCACAGCGCCGGACGTCGAGTACTTCGTCACCGTGAGCTGGTTCGAGCGAAGCAGCGCCACGACGAGGGCATTCGTCCCGACGGGCAGGAAGCGGACCACGTTGACGGCGGAGCCTTCGGCGCCCGAGACCGGATCCCAGTCGGCCGTCGCCACGCCGTCGCCACGCACGTGCAGGAAGTGGTGCCCGAACTCCGAGCTGGAACCGCGCCGGTGCGTCACGACCAGCCACGCGCCGCCGGCGCCATCGCCCGCCGCCGGGAAGCTGTAGAGCGTTTCGAAGCCGAGCGCGTCGCCGGCCCCGTGCGTCTCGGTGTGGAGGACCACGCCCGCCGACGGCCAGCCGGGCGCGAGCCCGCCACCCGCGGTGTAGCGCCACGCGAGGAAGTCGCGCTCGATCCCGCCACCCGGAGGCACGCGCGACGGCCCGGCGATGCCGAGCACCACGCCGCCCTCGCTGTCCTCGCACATGCCGAGGCCATCCCATCTGCCGGCCGTGGCGGGTCCGACGGGCAGGCCGCCCGCGGGCCAGCCGGGCGAGACCGCGCCGGCGATCGTGTAGTGCTGCAGGTAGAGGCGCGACGTGTTCCCGTCGTGCCAAAGGACGAAGCTGCCGCCCGCGCCATCGGGGGCGAGCGCCGAGACGTGCTGGTGGCCGGGGCCACCGGCCACGGTGAGGCCGCCCGCGGGCCAGTC
>JBGAOB010000058.1:0-19416 GCA_044222045.1 Candidatus Eiseniibacteriota bacterium | reverse complement strand
CGCGTGGCCCGCGCCCGACGCCGCACGGCGGTCGGCGCGGGCCACGCGAACGCCGTCGGCCACGCCCCCGCGCACGCCGGCGCGCCCGACCCCGCGATCCGCACGGCGCCCGCGAAGACGTTCATCCGCCCGTCGCGCAGGAAGCCGACCAGCGTGAGACCCGCCGCTTCGGCCAGGTCCACCGCGAGCGACGTCGGCGCGCCGACCGCCGCCAGCACGGGGATCCGCGCACGCGCCGCCTTCAGCACCAGCTCGGCGCCGGCGCGGCCGCTCACCCACAGCACGCCCGCGTCGGCCGGGTGGCGACCCTCGCGCATCAGCCAGCCCACCACCTTGTCGACCGCGTTGTGCCGACCGACGTCCTCGCGCAGCACCCGCGGCTCGAGCGCCGCGTCGCACCACGCCGCCGCGTGCAGGCTGCCGGTGGCCTCGAACGCCGACTGCTCGGCGCGCACGCGCGCCGTGAGCTCGAACAGAGCCGTCGGCTCGATGCGCGCCGCGGCGGCGATCGGCGCGAGCCCGGCGCGCAGCGCGTCGAGGTGCGCGCGGCCGCACAGCCCGCATGCCGACGTCGTGGCGAAGTTCCGCTCGAGCTTCGACCAGTCCAGCACCACGCCGTCGGCCAGCCGCAGGTCGAGCACGTCGGGCGCGTCGTCGCGCGCCGCGGGCACGGCGCCGAACCCCGCCACGTCGGCGGCGCGCCTCAGCACGCCTTCGCCGGCGAGGAAGCCCAGCGAAAGTTCCTCGTCGTGGCCGGGCGTGCGCAGCGTCACCGACAGCGCGCGGCCGTCCACGCGCAGTTCCAGCGCGCGCTCCACCGCGATCGCGTCGTCCACCCTTTCGCGCGAACGGCCGGTCACGCGCGTGACCGGCCGCCGCACCACACCCGGGTCGCGGGCGTCGTCGCTCACACCTTCACGTGCTCCGTGTGCGTGGCGAACGTGCCGTCGGCGAGCGGGCGCAGCGTGTAGTCGCCGAAGATGTTCGGCGACTCCTTCTGCAGGATCTGCAGCATCGCCACCGCCACCTTGCGGATCTCGACCTCGGCGTGCTCGCTGCCGCGCAGTTCGATGAAGTGGCGCAGCGCACGCGCGTTGCCGGTGACGAAGATCTTGGTCTCGGTGGCATTCGGCAGCACCGAGCGCGCCGCCTGCCGTGCCATCTTGCGGCGCAACGTCTTGTCGGGCTCGTCGGTGAACTTGGCCTCGAGCCCGGCGACCAGCGCGTCGTACGCGCGACGCGTGGCGTTGACCGCGTCGCACCACACCGCGTGCAGCGCCGGATCGGCGGCGATCACGTCGGGCTCCACGAAGTGCGAGTCGGACTCGTCCACGTAGCGCTGCGAGAGCTGCGAGTACGAGAAGTGGCGATGGCGCACCAGTTCGTGCGTGAACGAACGGGACACGTTCGTGATCACGAAGCTCCACACGCCGTGCTCCAGCACCGAGCCGTGCCCCACCTCGATGATGTGCGACACGAACGCCTGGTTCGTCTTGCGGCCCTTGCCGTAGCTCATGTAGCAGACGCGCCCGGCGGCCTCGGCCAGCCGTTCGGCACCCACCTCGGTGTCGGTCTGCCAGGTGGCGCCCTCGTCGGCGAGGAAGCGGCCGATCTCGTCGTCGCTCACGGTCTGGCGGCCGACCAGGTAGACCTTCGGTTCGCGCACGATCTGCAGCGGAGCCTTCTCCGCCGTCGCCGTTTCCATGGCGTCTCCCTCGGATGGTGTGGTCGCGCGGCGCGCGCGCGGGGCGCCGGCGCGGGGTCGACCGCGCGGCGCGGGCGTGTGCCGGGAAACTACCGCATCGACGCGGCCCCCCGCCACGATTTCGCGCCGGCGCGCCGGCGTGATCCGCGCCGCTCGCCCGACCCGTTCAGCGCGATGCGGCGTGCCGGCCGAGGCGCGCCATCACCTCGTCGACTTCGTCGTCCCGCGTGTAGTAGTGCGGCGCCAGCCGCAGCCCCACGCCGGGGCGGAAGTCGAGCAGCACGTCCTCGGCGAGCAGCGCCGCGCACACGCGCTCGGCGTCGGGCACGTCGAGGCACACGGTGCCTCCGCGCCGCCCCGGCTCGCGCGGGGACACCACGCGGAAGCCCGCCTCGTCGGCGAGCGCGATCAGCCGATCGGTCAGCCGCAGCGACTTCGCGCGGATCGCCGCGCCACCGATCTCGGCCGCGATCGCGAAGCCCGGCCGCGCGGCGCAGTACGCCGGGATGCACGGCGTGCCGTTCCAGAACCGGCGCTCGCCGCCGTGCAGGCGCTGCGGGCCGGCGTCGAAGTCGAACGGCCGCTCGTGCGCGAACCACCCCGTGAGCGCCGGTTCGAGCCGCGCGTGCACCGCCGGGCTCGCATACAACCACCCGGTGCCGGGCCCGCCGCAGAGCCACTTGATCGACCCGCCCGTCACGAGGTCCGCGCCGAGCGCGCCCGCGTCCACGGGCACGACGCCGGCCGACTGGTAGGCGTCCACCATCACGAGCGCGCCCGCGTCGTGCGCGCGCCGCACGACGGGCGCCAGGTCCAGCCACTGCGAGCTGCGGAACAGCACGTGCGACACCGCGACCAGCGCCGTGCGCTCGTCGATCGCCGCCACGAGGTCGGCCTCGTCCACGCGCCGGCCCCCGCGCGCGGGCACGCGCACGACTTCGGCGCCGCGGCGCGCGAGCCCTTCGTACAGGTAGAGCTCCGATGGGAAGTCCTCGGCCGTGCACACCACGCGTGGGCGCGTGGGCGCGAACGCGAGCGCCGACAGCGCCACGGCCTGCGCCACGGTCACGTTGGGGTGCAGCGACACCGAGCCCTCGGGCGCGCCGATCAGCCGCTCGACCGAGCCGGCCACCTCGCGCGGCACGCCCATCCAGCGCTCCTCCCACGCGCGCACGCCGCGGTCGCGCCACGCGCGCGCGTAGTCCGCGAGCGAGTCCTCGACGCCGGCGGGCATGGCGCCCAGCGTGTGCGAGGCGAAGTGCAGCGTGCGCTCGAGCGACGGGAAGTGCGCCCGCCACGCGAGCAGCGGGTCGTGCACCGCGGCGCCGCTCACGAGCGCCCCGAAGTCGTGCGCTCGCACACGTCGGCCAGCAGCCGCTCGGCGGCCTCGTCGGGTGCGTCGGCCACGCGGATGTGCGCGAACAGCCGCTCGGGCACAGGCTCCGGGCGCGGTGCGCCTCGAGCCACGCGCGCCAGTGCGCGCCGCACAGCATCACCGGCGGCGCCGGGCGCGGCGACAGTGCGCGGTAGAACGTCCACGCCAGGAACAGCTCGGTGAGCGTGCCCACGCTGCCGCCGGGCACCGCGTAGCCGTGCGCGCGGTCCACGAGCGTGCGCAGGCGCTCGAACAGGTCGGGCGTGTGCACGCGCTCGACGACCCACGGTTCACGGGCCGCGCGTCTCGAACATCTCCACGGTCACTCCGATCACGTGACCGCCGGCCTCGCGCGCCCCGCGCGACGCCGCGGCCATCACGCCGTCGTAGCTGCCGGTCATCACCACGGCGCCGCGCTCGGCGAGCGCGCGGCCCAGCGCGAGCGAGCGCGCGTAAAGCGGGGAGTCTTCGCGAACGGTGCTGCTGCCGAACACGGCGATGACGGGAGCTTCGGAGGACGCGGGCATGGGGCGGCATCCTGCCAGACGGAGCGGCCGGGCCGAACAAAGAGAAACGGCGGGCGGCCTCGTGGGGACGACCGCACCGCCGGAGCGAGTTCTCGAGCCTCCGGGCCTACGTCCGCGTCGGGGGACACGGCTCGGGGGATGTCCAGCACCATGAGGCTCTTGTTCATCATGGCGAAAACTGGTCTGGCCACAAGTGCCAATAACCCCTAATCTGTCGGGGCCACTTCTCACTCACTCCAACGAGCCCGACATGAGACGCCGCCTGACGCTGAGCAGTTTCCAGCCCGTATCCCTCGATCCCCACGGGGCGGAGCCACTTCACCGCCAGCTCTACGAAGAAGTGAGGACCGCAATCCTCGGCGGCCGCCTGTCCCCCGGCATGCGGATGCCGCCGAGCCGCGACCTGGCGCGCGGCGCGCGCATCTCGCGCAACACGGTGCTCGCGGCATTCCAGCAACTCCTGGCCGAGGGCTACCTCACGTCCCGAGGCGGGTCGGGCACCTACGTGGCCGAGGCGATCCCGGAACTGTCCACCCCGATCGGCGCCGACGCGCGATCGGCGGTGGTGAGCCCGCCGGCCGGCCCGTTGTCCCGGCTCGGCGAGCGTCTCGCGGCCGGGGAACTCCTGTCGCACGAGTTCCCGGTGCGCTCGGACGTGTTCCGCTCCGGTCTGCCGGCCCTGGACGAGTTCCCCTACGCGATCTGGCGGCGGCTCATGGACCGCCGGCTGCAGACGTCCGCCTCGAAACTGCTCGCGTACGGCGACCCGCAGGGCTACCGGCCGTTGCGCGAAGCGATCGCGCAGCACCTGGCGGCGGCGCGCGGGGCGCGCTGCTCGCCCGACCAGATCGTGGTGCTGTCGGGCTCGCAGCAGGCGGTGAACCTGCTCGCCCGCGTGCTCATGGATCCGGGTGACCGCGTGTGGTTCGAGGACCCGGGCTACTACATCGCGCGCGCCGCGTTCGAGGCCGTGGGCGGCGAGATCGTGCCGGTGCCGGTGGATCGCGAGGGCCTGATGGTGGACCAGGGCGAGCGCAACGGCCCCGACGCACGCGCGGCGTACGTGACGCCCTCGCACCAGCACCCGCTCGGCCACGTGATGAGCCTGGCGCGCCGGTTGTCGCTGCTGCGCTGGGCCGAGCGCACGGGCGCCTGGATCATCGAGGACGACTACGCCAGCGAGTACCGCTACGCGGGCCGGCCACTCGCGGCGCTGCAGGGACTCGACACGAGCGGCCGCGCGATCTACGTGGGCACGTTCAGCAAGACGTTGTTCGCGTCGCTGCGGCTGGGCTACGCGGTGCTGCCGCCGGGGCTCGTGCCCACGGTGGTGCGCGCGCGCGAAGTGAGCGACCGCCAGTCGCCCACGCTGCTGCAGGCGGTGACCGCCGACTTCCTGCTCGAGGGGCACTTCGCGCGGCACCTGCGGCGCATGCGCACGCTCTACGCGCAGCGGCAGCACATGCTCGTGGCCGCGGCGGGCCGGCACCTCGGAGGGCTGCTCGAGGTGGCGCCGGCGGAGGCGGGGATGAACCTGGTGGGCTGGCTGCCGCCGGGCGTCGACGACCGTGTGGCCGCCCGCGCCGCCGAGCAGGCCGGGCTCTACGCGCCGCCGCTGTCGCGCTACGCGGTGCTGCCGCAGCCGCGCGGCGCGCTCGTGCTGGGCTACACCGGCCTGCGCGAGGAGCAGATCGAGGACGGCGCGAAGCGGCTGGCGGCGGCGCTCGCACCGGTCGTGCGGGGCTGAAGCGCGCGGGTCGCGGGCCCCGGGGGACGAACGCGAACGCGGGGCGCCTCGATCGAGACACCCGCGTTCGTGCATCACCGCCGCGCGGCGGCTCAGGACTTCGGCGTGTTCCGGTTGCGCAGGATGCCGGCGTCCCTCACGTCGAGGAAGCCGACGAGCCGCGCATGCCGCCGGATCGCGTCGCCGAGGTCGGTCGCCACGCGGTCCGAACGCACCGCCGCCGCCAGCGCGCGCGACAGCACCACCGGGTGCCCGCGCCGGCCGCGGTGGCGCGGCACCAGCGCGTAAGCGAAGCCCGTCCGCTCCTTGCCGCGAAACGCGCCGAGCGCGTCGTGCATCACGCCGGCGAGCGCCGCGGCCGTGGCCGGCTTCACGTGCGGGTGGTCCACCGGCAGCACGAGCACCGCCTCGGGCTTGAGCGCGAGCGCCGCCGCGAGCCCAGCCTGCGCCGACGACAGCATGCCGCGCTTCCACGCCGCGTTCGTCACGAAGCGCACTTCGAGCCCCTTCGCGCCGTGTCGGCGTGCCGCCTGCACGTCGCCGTGCAGCGCCCCGCGCTCGACCAGCGCCACGAACTCGTCCTCGATCGCGGCGCGCAGTTCCTTCGCCTGCGAGCCGAGCACCACCACCACCACGTCGCACGCGGCCCACAGCGCGCGTACGCCGTGCGCGGCGAACGACTCGCCTTTCTCGCGCACCAGCGCCTTCGCGCGCCCCATGCGGGTGGAAGCGCCCGCGGCCAGCAACACGCCCACGTTCACGACCGGTCTCCTTTCCGGGCCGGCTCCTCGCCGGCGACGGCCGGCGGCGCGTCCGCGCCTTCGGCCGGTTCCGCATCCTCGATGGCCTTCGGATCCCGCGGCGTCCAGCCGCGCTCGGGCTCGGCGCCACGGCGCACGGCCACGAGCTCGGCCACGACGCTCACCGCGATCTCCTCCGGTGTCTGCGCGCCGATCGACAGGCCGAGCGGCGTGCGCAGCCGGGCGATCCGCTCGGCGCTGAAGCCCTTCGCGCTCAGCCGCAGCGCGAACTTCCGCTGCTTCGGGATGCTGCCGATCATGCCGAGGAACTTGAGCTCGCGCGGCAGCATCTGCTGCACGATGCGCTGGTCGAGCGCGTGGTCGTGCGTGGCGATCAGCACGTAGTCGCGCGCCGTGGTCTCCAGCGCGCGCGCATGATCCTCGGGCTCGCGCAGCGCGAGCGTCGCCCGCGGGAAGCGCTCCGCGGTGAGCCACGCCTCGCGCGCGTCCACCACGGTCACGGCGAACCCGCAACCGTCCGCGATCGCCGCCAGCGGGCGTGCGACGTAGCCACCGCCGTAGACGAACAGCCGCGGGCGCGGCTCGATCACTTCCACCGCCACCGACATCTCGCCTCCACAGCACATGCCCAGTTCGCGGGTCAGGTGACGGGTGAGCACCATGCCCCCCGCCTCGCCCGCCAGTCGCGCCGCGGCCAACCGGAGAGCCTCGGCCTCGATCGCGCCGCCGCCCACGGTGCCCGCCGTCACGCCGTGCTCGTCGAGCAGCATGTGCGAGCCGGCCTTGCGCGGCGTGAAGCCACGCGTCTCCACCACCGACAGCAACGCGAATCGCCGGTCCTCGCGCCGCCAGCGCGCGAACGCGTCCCACACGTCGCGGTCCACCTCGGGCGTCAGTCCGGGCACCGGCGCCTGCGCCGTGTCGTCGGGATGCTCGCCCTCGCGCTTCAGGGCCCGCCGTTTGAAACCCTCGTCGCTCACGACCCGCTCCCGAGCGCGTCCCGCAGCGCGCGCTT
The DNA here is from genome assembly GCA_044222045.1 of Candidatus Eiseniibacteriota bacterium. Lineage (GTDB taxonomy): Bacteria > Eisenbacteria > RBG-16-71-46 > RBG-16-71-46 > RBG-16-71-46 > JBGAMH01. The sequence goes on along the minus strand of JBGAOB010000058.1, from coordinate 12,286 downwards.
CACGAACACCGGCACCATGGCCCGGCGCCAGTCGACGTCGTACGGCACGTTCGACAGCGGCGTGCACTGCTTGTGCGCGGCGGCCGCCACGGCGTCGAGCACCGCGTCGGACGGCGCGCGGCCCGCGGCGATCTCGTCGAGCCGGGTCACCACGCGCGGTCGCGCTCCGAGCGCGCTCACCACCACCGCGAGCGACTCGATCGCGGCCCCCGCGCGCGCGGCCACGGCCACGCTCAGCATCGGGAAGTCGATCGCGCCGCGCGGCCGCAGCTTCTGGTAGCCCGTGCGCAGGCCCGCCGCCGCGGCCGGGATCGCGACGTGCGTGACCAGTTCGTGCGGCTGCAGCACGTTGTTGTGCACGCCGTCGCCCACGAAGAACGCGTCCACGGGGATCGTGCGCCGCGCGCCGGCGCTCGCGATGGTCACGGTGGCGCCGAGCGCGATCAGCATGGGCGCCACGTCCGACGCATGCGCGGCGACGCAGCGCTTGCCCGCGGGCACCACGTGGCAGCGCACGCCGTCCTTCTTGAGGCAGAAGCCGAGCGCCTCGCGCCAGAAGTGCGTCTGGTTGTAGTAGGTGCAGCGCGTGTCCAGGCACAGATTGCCGCCGACCGTGCCCATGTTGCGGATCTGCGGCGACGCCACGAGCGACGCGGCGCGCGCGAGCCCCGGCCACGCGGCCGCGATGCGCGCGTGCGACGCCAGCTCCGAAAGCGTGACGAGCGCGCCCAGCTCCGTGCCGTCGGCCGTCTCGCGCACGCCGCGCAGCTCGGCCACGCGGCCCAGGTGCACCACCCGCTCGGGCTCGTGCAGGCCGTGCTTCAGGTTCGGCATCGCGTCGGTGCCGCCCGCCACGAGCAGCGCACGCGCGCCGAGTTCCGCCTTGAGCGCGAGCACCTCGTCGAGCGTCGTCGGCGCCACGTAGGCGAATCGCGGAAGCGTCAGCATGGCGTCAGCGCCTCCCCGCGGCCGCGGCGTGGAACGAGGCACGCGCGCTTTCCCACGCGGCGCGCGCATCGCCGGCGCCGAGCAGGCCCGCCACGCGCGGCGGCGAGAACGGCAGCCGGTCGCAGCGGATGCCGAGCGCGTCGTGGATCGCGTTCGCGATCGCCGGCACCGTGGAGTGCAGCGGCCCCTCGCCCGCTTCCTTCGCGCCGTACGGCCCCTCGGGGTCCACGGACTCCACGATGATCGCCTGGATGTCGGGCGTGTCGAGCGACGTGGGCAGCCGGTAGTCGAGCAGCGACGGCCCATGATGCAGCCCCGCGCCGTGGCCGACCGCCGCGGGCTTGTACGCCTGCTCCTCGAGCAGCGCCTCGCCCACACCCATGTACGTGCTGCCTTCGATCTGGCCTTCCACCGCCACCGGGCTCAGCGCGCGACCGCAGTCGTGCGCCACCCACACGTTCGCCACGCGCACGAAACCCGTCTCGGGGTCGCACTCGACCTCGGCGACGTGCGCGGTGAACGAATAGGCCGGCGACGCTCCGATCGTGCCGCCGCGGTAGTCGCCGCCGAGCTTCGGCGACTGGTACCAGCCCACCGAGCCGAGCGTGCCGAAGCGCGCCTCGGCCACCTGGAACGCATCCTTCACGCTGGCGGTGAAGCCCTGCGGGTCGCGCGTCCAGCACGCCACGCCGCCCGCCAGCACGATCTCGCCGCGCGGGCAGCCCCAGCGTTCGGCGAGTGCTTCGGTCACTTTCAGCCGCAGCGCGCGCGCCGCGTCCAGGCAGGCGTTGCCGCACATGAACGTCTCGCGGCTCGAGTAGCTGCCGAGGTCCACGGGCGCCAGGTCGGTGTCGGCCGCCACCACGCGCACGTCGCGCAGGTCGAGCCCGAGTTCCTCGCACACGATCGTGGCCAGCACGGAGTCCGCGCCCTGGCCGATGTCGGACACGCCGCAGAACACCGTGGCGCGACCCGATCGGTCGAGCTTCAGCTGCACCGCCGACTGCGGCATCTCGTTCGGATAGATGCAGTAGTTCGTGCCGCTGATGTACATGCTGCCGGCCACGCCGATACCGCGGCCGTACGGCATGCGGCGGAACTTGTCCTTCCAGCCCGAGGCGCGCTCCACGGCGTCCAGGCACTGCAGGAAGCCGTTCGACGTCACGCGCATGCCGTTCACGGTGCGCGCGTGCTCGCCGATGAAGTTCTTCCGCCGCACCTCGATCGGGTCCATGCCGATCTTCTCGGCGAGCTTGTCGATCTGGCACTCCACGGCGAACCGCGGCTGCACCGAGCCGTGGCCGCGCTTGGGCCCGCAGCACGGCTTGTTGGTGAACACGCGCGTGGAGTCGAACCGGTACGCGGGCAACGTGTAGGGCGCCGTGAGCAGCTGGCCCGAGTAGTACGTGGTGACGAGCCCGAACGAGCTGTACGCGCCGCCGTCCAGGTGCACGCGCGCGTCGACCGCCGTCAGCGTGCCGTCGCGGCGGATGCCCGTGCGGTACTCGAGCCGCATCGGGTGCCGGCCGCGGTGCGCGTAGAACACCTCCTCGCGCGTGTACAGGATCTTCACCGGCCGGCCCGTGACCATGGCCAGCTTCGCGGCGCAGAACTCCAGCGAGAACGGCTCCGACTTGCCGCCGAACGCGCCGCCCACGACCGGCTGGATCACGCGCACGCGCTGCGTGGGCAGCCCGAGCACCTTCGCCAGGTCGCGGTGCAGGTAGTGCGCCACCTGCGTGCTCGACCACACGGTGAGGAACCCGGTGGCGTCGAACTCGGCGACGCAGCAGTGCGGCTCGATCGCGGCGTGCGTGGAGCCCTCGTACCAGTATTCGGCCTCCACCACCTCGTCGCTGTTCGCGAGCGCCGCGTCCACCGCGCCGAACTCCAGCCGCACCTGCTTGCTGATGTTGCCCTCGGAGGCCTTCTCGTTGACCTGCCACTCGGGGTGCGCGAGCGCGGTGTCGATGTCGCTGACCGCGGGCAGCACTTCGTACTCCACGCGGATCTTCCGCAGCGCCTCTTCCGCGAGCCGTTCGCTGTCGGCCGCCACGGCCGCGATCGCGTCGCCCACGTAGCGCGCCTTCGTCTCGCACAGCGCCTGCTCGTCCTCGGTCCACGGGATGATGCCGAAGTACTCGGGCAGGTCCTTGCCCGTGATCACGGCGTGCACGCCCGGCGTCGCGAGCGCCTCGCTCGCGTCGATCGAGACGATCCGCGCGTGCGCGTGGATCGAGCGCAGCAGCTTGGCGTGCAGCATCCGAGGCAACGCGAGGTCGTCCGCGTAGATCGCGCGGCCGGTCACCTTGGCGAGCCCCTCCACCTTGCGCGCGCGCCGGCCCACCACGTGGAACTCGCCGTTCGGCGGCGCGGTGCGGCCGCCTTCCCATGCGGGCGGCGTCAGTCGATCCGCCTTCGGCATGGTGCGCCCGGCGGGAATCGCCATCGTCGGCTTGCGCCCGGCGTCGCCCGCGTCGCTCATGCGCGCTCCCGCAGTTCGGCCGCGGCCAGCTCCACGGCGTCGAGGATCTTCTGGTAGCCCGTGCACCGGCACAGGTTGCCCGACAGGGCCTGCGCGATCGCCTCGCGCGTGGGATGCGTGTCGCGCTGCAGCAGCGCCCACGCGCTCATCAGCACGCCCGGCGTGCAGAACCCGCACTGCGCGCCGCCCGTGCGGTCGAGCGCGTCCTGCAGCACGTGCGGGCGGCCGGCTTCGGCGAGCCCTTCCACCGTGACCACGTCGCGCCCCTCGCACGCGAGCGCCAGCGTGAGGCACGCCAGCACCGGCTGGTCGTCCACCACGACCGTGCACGCGCCGCAGTCGCCCTTGTCGCAGCCCTGCTTGGAGCCCGTCAGCCCGAGCCCGTAGCGCAGGGCTTCGAGCAGAGTGGTGGACGGCGTCACGGCGCACGTGCGCAGGTCGCCGTTCACGCGCAGGTGGCAGACCTGCGTGGCGGAATCGCTCACCGGAGGTTCTCCGTGGGGTTCGGGGCGCGGACCGATCGAAAGCCGCGGCGATTGAAGCCGCTCGGCGGTGAAAGTGTCAACGGAGCCGGGCCGCCGGGGCCCTCGGGCCCGGCGCGCTTGCCGCCCCCGCCGGCCGCTGGCACCATCCCGCCCATGCACACTCCCAACGATCCGAAGGTCTCGCTGTGGTGGGCGCACCCGACGCCCTCGTTCCCCGCGCTCGAAGCCGATCTCGACGTGGACGTGCTCATCGTGGGCGGCGGCATCACGGGCCTGACGCTGGCGTGGACGCTGGCCGAACAGGGCAACTCCGTGGGCGTGGTGGAGGCCGGGCGCCTGGCGGGCGAGGCGAGCGGGCGCAACGCCGGGTTCCTGCTGGCGGCGCCGAGCGAGCCCTACTCGGAGCGCATCGCGCTGTGGGGGCGCGACGGCGCGCGCGCGATGCTGCAGCTGGGCCGGCGCACGCACCAGCGCGTGCGGCACCTGGTGCAGACGCTGTCGCTGGACTGCGAGTACCGGCAGAACGGCAGCCTGCGGCTCACGCGCACCGCCGAGGAGACCGAGGACCTGCGCGGCTCGATGCCCGAGATCAAGCACGACGGCTTCCCGATGCGCGAGATCGCGGTGGCCGAGGCCGTGCCGGCGCACGCCGTGGACGCGTTCCACGCGGCGTTCGAGGTGCCGGAGGACGGCGAGATCCACCCGGTTCGATTCCTTCACGGGCTCGCGCTCGACGCCGTCGCGAAGGGTGCGCGCCTGTACGAGCGCTCGCCGGTGTCGCACGCCACGTGGCAGGCGGGCCTGTGGACGGTGTACGCCGGCGACCGCGTGGCGCACGCGCGCACGCTGGTGCTGGCGACGAACGCCTACACGCCGCAGCTGCTCCCGAACCTGGGCTCGCTCATCGCGCCGCGCCGAGGCCAGATGCTGGCCACCGCGCCGCTCGCGGACGTGGTCACGACGCGCCCCGTGTACGCGCACTGGGGCTACCAGTACTGGCGGCAGACGCCGGACGGCCGCCTCGTGATCGGCGGCTGGCGCGAGATCGACCGCGACGCCGAGGCCGTGTGCGAGGACGGCGTCACCGACGTGATCCAGAGCGCGATCGAGAAGGGCCTCGCGGAACTCGTGCCCGGCGGCGCTCCGATCGAGTACCGCTGGTCGGGCACGATGGGCTTCGCGCGCGACGGCCGGCCGCTGGTGGGCTGGCTCGACGCGGCGCACCACCTGGCGATCTGCGCGGGGTTCACCGGGCACGGCATGGGGCTCGCCGCGGCCTGCACGCAGGACCTGGCGGAGCTGCTCGCGTGGAAGCGCGCGCCCGGCATCGCCTCGCTCGATCCGCACCGGTTCGCCGAGTTGCGGCAGGTCCGCGAGGGCATCGTGGAGCTGGGCGCCCGCACGTCCTGATCGCTCACCGTCCGGTAAACGTTTTCACGGCCCGTCGGCGCCCGCCGGCGGGCCGCTTCGCATGGCCGCGCCCCAGACCGGCGGCTATACTGCCGCGGTCATCGCCGTGCTGTCCTCGTTCCACTCTCTACCAACGCGGAGAGCGGCGCGCCCCGTGTGACGCCGCCTCCCGGGAATGCCATGGAATTCAAGACGATGGATGAGCTTCGCCACGCCGTGTCCGTGCTCGCGATGGGCAACGGCGAGGCGCTGGACCGACTGGTTTGGACGGGCGTGTTCGGGCCCGCCGCGCTGCGCGACGCCGCCCGCACAGCGGTGCTCGACCAGTGCCGTTCGCAGGGCATCTACCCCGCTTCGATCCACGGGCTGTACATGGCCCGCGGCCGCGGCGAGGCGCCCGCCACGTTCACGGTGCCCGCGATCAACATCCGCGGCATCGCCTACGACACGGCGCGCGCGCTGTTCCGCGCCCGCAAGAAGCTCGACGCCGGCGCGGTGATCTGTGAGATCGCGCGCTCCGAGATCAGCTACACCGACCAGCGCCCGGCGGAGTACACGTTCGTCCTCATGGCCGCGGCGCTGCGCGAAGGCTGGAAGGGCCCGGTGTTCATCCAGGGCGATCACTTCCAGATCAACGCCAAGAAGTACGCCGCCGACCCGAAGGCCGAGATGAAGACGGTGCTCGACATCTCCGCCGAGGCGATGAAGGCCGGCTTCTACAACATCGACGTGGACACCTCCACGCTGGTGGAACTCGACAAGCCGACGCACAAGGAGCAGCAGCTGTTGAATGGCACGCTGTGCGCCGAGATCACGGCGTTCATCCGCCAGCACGAGCCGGCCGGCGTGCACGTGTCGGTGGGCGGCGAGATCGGCGAGGTGGGCGGCAAGAACTCCACCGCCGAGGAACTCGAAGCGTTCGTCGAGGTGTTCAACGCGGCGCTCGCCCGGCTCGCGCCCGGCAAGCCCGGCATGAGCAAGATCTCGATCCAGACCGGCACCAGCCACGGCGGCGTGCCGCTGCCGGACGGCAGCATCGCCACGGTGAAGCTGGACTTCGACACGCTCGAGAAGCTCTCCAGGCTCTCGCGCGAGAAGTACGGTTTCGCGGGCGCGGTGCAGCACGGCGCGTCCACGCTGCCGTCGGAACTGTTCGGCAAGTTCCCCGAGAAGGGCGCCTGCGAGATCCACCTGGCGACCGAGTTCCAGAACATGATCTTCGATCACCCGAAGTTCCCGGCCGATCTCAAGCAGGCGATCTACGCCAAGCTGCGCGAGACCGACGCCGCCGACCGCAAGCCCACCGACACCGACGAGCAGTTCTTCTACAAGACGCGCAAGAAGGCGCTCGGCGGCTGGAAGAAGGAGCTGTGGGGCATGGCGCCGGACGTGCGCCAGGCCATCGGGCAGTCGCTGGAGGACCGCTTCACGTTCCTGCTGACGCAGCTCAAGACCAACGGCACGCGCGCGGTGGCCGAGAAGTGGGCGCCGTTCGTGCCGTCGTCGTTCCCGCAGCTCACCGACGCCGTCGCGGCCGGCAAGGGCCCCGAGGACGTGACCGGGCTGTCCGACTGATCCGGGAGGAACCATGACCCCAGTGGCCGTCACGCTGTCGCAGTTCGTGCTGCAGCAGGAGCGCGACCATCCGGAAGCGAGCGGTGAGTTCACCAGCGTGCTCCTGGACATCGCGCTCGCCGCGAAGATGATCAACAAGGCCGTCATCCGTGCGGGCCTCACGGACATTCTGGGCGCCACCGGCACCGAGAACGTCCAGGGTGAGAAGGTCCAGAAGCTGGACGTCTACGCCCACGAGACCATCATGCGCGTGCTCGGCTCCACGGGTCAGCTCGCGGTCGTGGCGTCCGAGGAGGACGAAGGCATCGTGCCGATGCCCGACGGCGCGCCGATCGGCAAGTACGTGGTGAACTTCGACCCGCTCGACGGGTCGTCGAACATCGACGCGAACGTCAACATCGGAACGATCTTCTCGATCCTGCCGCGCATCACGCGCAAGGGTCACGGAACGCTGGAGGACTGCCTGCAGGCGGGCCGCCGGCAGTTGTGCGCGGGCTACGTGCTGTACGGCTCGAGCACGATGCTGGTGTACACCACCGGCGACGGCGTGCACGGGTTCACGTTCGAGCCCAGCATCGGCGAGTTCCTGCTCTCGCACCCGAACATCCGCACGCCGCAGCGCGGACGGATCTACAGCGTGAACGAGGGCAACTACGGGCGCTGGTCGGAGGGCGTGAAGCGCTACGTGGACTGGCTCAAGCAGGAGGACAAGTCGACCGGCCGGCCGTACAGCGGGCGCTACGTGGGCTCGCTGGTGGCCGACTTCCACCGGAACCTCCTCTACGGCGGCATCTATCTGTACCCGGGCCTCAAGACCGGCCCGGCCGGCAAGCTCCGCCTGCTGTACGAGGCGGCCCCGCTGGCGTTCGTGGCCGAGCAGGCCGGGGGTGCGGCCAGCGACGGCTCGCGCCGCATCATGGACATCGCCCCCACCTCACTGCACCAGCGGACGCCGTTGTTCCTGGGCAGCCCGGACGACGTCCGCGAGTGCGAGGCGTTCATCCAGGAGAAGCACGAGGGCGTGGCGGCGGATCGTCGCGCGTAGACCATCGCTTCGACGACGCGGCCGCCTTCCGAGAGGAGGGCGGCCGGCGTGGTCTGAGGCGGGCGACGCGATGTCGGCGAGGCGTCATGCGAATTGGGTTCGAACCCAATCCAGGTCGTCGCGCCACGAGCCCGAATGGGAGCAGGAGTGCACTGCCCGGCGCATGTGGGCTAGCGAGCCCGTCCGTGGAACCCGACCCGTAGCGTGTCGATCTCCTGCTGGCCGGCTCGGATCGCGATCGACTTGCGCGGGGCCCTCACCTCGAGGGAGTCCGGCAACCAGAGCGTGACCGGGCCTGCCCACAGCCCATCGAATCGCGCGATGCCACCCCGCGTCGAGCGCACCGTGCGCACGCGTCCACCGGCATCCGTGCAACTCACTCGAATCCGTCGGGCCACAGGCTCGCGACGTCGATCATCCATCAGCCAAACCTGCAGCGTCGCCGGGCCACTCTCCTTCCCAAAATCATCGATGATCCAGTGTGGCCGGAGCCGAACGACGACATTCAAGTACGTGGCGGGAGCACGAACGCAGAGTATGGTATCGACCGGCTCGCCATTGAGCGGGCAAATCTGGAAACGGACGGCCCCACACGGAATGCGGGTGATATAGGCCACGCCGCGTCCATCCGTTACCGCGCCGAGATGAAACTCCGGTGCGATGACAAAAGCATCGGGAACGGGACCCTCCGGGGAATCCACGAATGCCCGAACCGCTGCGAGCTGCCGTGTCGTACCTGCCGGCGAGGGCGGGAAGCAATCGGAGGAGTCCCGGGCGGGCTTCGCGGTGGCGCTGTCCGGCTGCGGGACCTGCGGATCCGCCGCCCAGGCGGTGCAGGCGACGAGCAGCAGGCATGCGAAGGCGCCGGCAGCCAGAAGTGCCGTTCCGCCTTTGCACTCAATCGCGAACCTCGTACGCGGGCTCATCGTGGTCTCCCAGGCGGCACTGCGGTTCGCACCACACGCCCTGCGGGTGCTCATCGGCCACGCATACCGGCGACTTCACGGACGTGCCCAACGCGCATCGACCCCAACACGAAACCGGCCGACTCTCCGCCGTGCAAGCCCGGCGGCCGAGCGAAACGGAGCATGGGCCGGTCGGACCATTGGCCCGTCGTGATACCTGCCGGGCCGAGGTCAACTCCTCGTCACGCCCACTGGTTCCGGAACCAGTGGTCCCACCGCGCACGCGTTCCGGCCCGAATCGCCGGAGCCACTTCGCCTCGCGACCGCCCCTACCCCAGCGCGACCTCGATCGCTTCCGCCACGCCGCCGTCGTCCGCGGCCCGCACCACGGCCTTCGCGCGTTCGCGCACGATCGGGGCGGCGTTGCCCACCGCGATGCCGAGGCCGGCGGCCTCGATCGCATCCAGGTCGTTCTCGCCGTCGCCCACCATCGCGACCTCGTCGATCGCGAGGCCGAGGCGCGCCGCGAGCCAGCGCAGCGCACTGGCCTTGGAAACGCCCACGCGCGTGAGGTTGCTGAACACCGTGCCGGGCGACCACGGCGCGGTGGCGGGGTTCACGGCCACGTCGCCCAGCGCCAGCGTCCACTCGCGGTAGCGCGGCCAGTCGCGTTCGGGCACCACCCACTGCGCGCGCACCACCGGCTCGGGCAGCGCCAGCAGGTCCGTGATCACCGGCGCCATTTCGAGGTGCTCGGCGTGCACGCGCGTGAGCGCGTTCTCGCGCTCGAGGTGGAAGCTCCGCTCGCCGAACGCCTCGAGCGGCTCGTGCTCGCGCCGAGAGATCTCCACGAGCGCTCGGAACGACGCGTCGGGCAGCGCCTCCGCGAGCACGGCGGGCGCGCCGGGCGCGGACACCACGGCGCCACTCTGGAAGATGTGCAGCCCATCGGGCGCCACGCGGCGCGCGAGGTCCTCGGCGAGGCCACAGCCGATGCGCCCCGTGCACAGGCCCAGCGCCACGCCGCCGGCACGCGCCTTCGCGAGCGCGGGCCACGTGCTGGCGTGCACGCCCTGGTGGCCGATCAGCGTGCCGTCGATGTCCAGCAGGATCAGCCGGATCACGCGCCTTCGCCGCCCGGCACGCCTACTCCCCGCCCGGCCACAGCGACGCGACGCGCCAGCGGATCTCGTCGCGCACCTCGCGGAACACCTCCATCCGCGTGGCCTCGTCGGCCTGCGACGGGTCGGGCAGCGGCCAGTGCACGTGGCGCACGTCCGGCGACACGACCGGGCACACCTCGGCGCCCTCGCCGCACAGCGTGACCACCGTGTCGGCCTCGCGCCACGGCACGTCGTCGAGCGGCTTGGAGCGGTGGTCGTCCAACTCGATGCCGATCTCGCGCATCACTTCGATGGCGGCCGGGTGCACCGCGCGCGGCTCGGTGCCGGCGCTCCACACCAGCGTGCCCGCCGGCGCCATGCGCCGGGCGAACGCCTCGGCCATCTGGCTGCGCGACGCGTTGTGCACGCACACGAACAGCACGTGCTTCGGCGGCCGCGTGACGAATGCGGCGGGGCGGCGGGGTTCGGTCATGGGGCGCTCAGTGCCGGCGCAGCACGAGGTTCTTGTACACGAGCGCGGCCACGGCGCCGCCGGCGAGCGGCCCGGCCCAGAACACCCACTGCTGGGCCCACGTGCCGGTGGCGAGCGCAGGGCCGAACGCACGCGCCGGGTTCATCGCGGCGCCCGTGAATCGCCCGCCCATCAGGATGCCCATCGTCATCGCGAGCCCGATGCCGAGCCCGCCGACCTTCGGCCCGGCCTCGTCCACCGACGTGCCCCACACGGCGGTCACCAGGAAGAACGTGAGCACGAACTCCAGCAGGAACGCCGACGACAGGCTGATCTCGGGCGCCACCCCGGGGGCGCCCAGGTGCGTTCCGGCCACGACGTCGGCGGGAACGATCGAGCGCAGGAGGAAACTCGCGACCACGGCGCCCAGGATCTGCGACAGCCAGTAGGTGATCGCGGAAGTCAGCGACTGCCGACCGGTCACCACGAAGCCCAGCGTGACGGCCGGGTTGAAGTGCCCGCCCGAAGCGGCGCCGAGCGCGGAGATCATCACGGCCAGCGCGAGCCCGTAGGCGATGGCGATCGGCAGCAGGCTGCCCGGGCCGTTCTGCATCAGGAACTGCGCGCAGATCGCGCCCTGCCCGATGAAGCACAGCGTGAACGTGCCGAGGAACTCCGCCCAGTACGACTTGGGCCCCTGATCCATGCGACCTCCGTGGAAACCGGGCCGGCTCGGCCCCGCACTCACTCGCGGCGCGGCACGCTAGCGGGAGCGGCGGAGTGCGTCAACGCGGCGCGGGCGCGATGCGAGCGTTCGGCGACTACACGGGCAGCTTCTGCCGACGCAACAGCTCCTCCATCAGCTTCGCGTTCCGCGCCGCCTGGCCGGCGTGGCAGTTGTTGAAGAACAGGTACGTCTGCCGCGCCTGCTTCGCGAGTTCGGCCACTTTCTGCACCCAGCCCTGGAGCTCCTGGGGCGAGTAGTCGTAGTCGTAGCGGTCGCCGCCACCACGCCCCCACCACGTCTGCTCGTTGCGCCCGTGGAACCGCACGTAGCCCACGTCGGTGGTGAGGTGCGTGACCGGCGGCACCAGCCCGGGCAGCGCGGGCTCGTCCACCGCGCAGTAGCCGAGCGCTCGCTCGCGCAGCCAGTCGGGGAGCTTCGGGTGCATCCAGGAAGCGTGGCGGAACTCCACCCACAACGGCTCGCCCGGCAGCACCTCGCGCAGGAACTCCAGGTGGCGCTTCGTGTCGTCGGTCTTCTTGAATCCCCACGGGAACTGCGCCAGCAGCCCGTCGTACTTGCCGGCGTCCTTGAGCGGCTGCACCACCGCGAGGAAGTCGCGGTACAGCGCTGCGTCCGTCGCCGCCTGGTGGGTCATCGCCTGGTTCAGCTTCACCACGAAGCGGAAACCGGCCGGCGTCTTGCGCTCCATCTGCGCGAGCACCTTCGGGTGCGGGATCCGGTAGTAGGTCGAGTTCACCTCGACGCACGCGAACTGGGTCGCGTAGTACGAGAGGTAGTCGCCGCTCTTCGTGCCCGGCGGGTAGAACGGGCCGACCCAGTCCGCGAACGAGTAGCCGGACGTGCCCACGAGGATGCGGCCCGGCTCGGCGGGCGGCACGGGTTCGGCGCTCACGATGCGTCCGGCTTCAGGCGCGGCTTCACCTGCGTGGGATCGGGTGCCGACGGGTCAGCGCCCTGCGCGTAGCCGCCCCGCTCACGCCTCCGCGCCTCGGCCGCGGCGCGGGCCCGTGCGCGCTTTGAGTCGGAATTTGCGGTGTTCGGCGCCGAGCCGCCCTCGTCGGCCGGCACCCGGTTCGAGAGGTCGCGCCCCTTCACCGCTCCGAACGGCAC
>JBGAOB010000057.1:0-19076 GCA_044222045.1 Candidatus Eiseniibacteriota bacterium | reverse complement strand
GATCGTGACGAGCCGCCGGAGCGAGCGCGGCATCGCCCCGAAGCGACCCTCGGGTCCTCCGAAGGTCCAGGGGAACCACGCGCACACGTGCAGACCCGCGAACAGGTAGTTCCACCGGGCCATGGCCGCGTAGGCCGCGTACGGGAGCCCGGGCGTGGCCGCCACCAGGTCGCCGACGCTGTAGAACGCGGCCGTCAGCGCGACGAAGCCGAACGACCGCGCCGCGCGCCAACCGGGTGCACGCGACACGGCGAAGCTGGTCAGCGCCGTGACGAAGCTGACCGTGACCGAGAGGATGGAGAGATGATGCGCCAGGTGCATGCGGGTGGCGGGCCGAGGGGGCACCCCGCGGCGGGAAACTACACGCACCGGGCGATGCCGCCGAATCGCCGGAGCGACACGTGTTCCCGGCGGGGGCTCCGCGAGGTGCGCGGAACTTCTCGCCTGCGACGCGGTTTGCAGGAGGGCGGCGCACTGGCCGCGGTTCCGGTCGGAGACTATTCTGCCGCCGATCGCGGAGCGCCCGGTGCGGACGCGGCGTGATCGTTAGAGTCCCGGCCAGCAACCCCGAGTGCGAACCGGCCCCGTCGCGCGCAGTCGCTTCACCGGGCGAGCATGTCGGAGGTGAGATGCGCAGCATCCGGTACGCGCTGATGCTGTCCTTGGGCTATGCCGTGCTCGCGGCCGTCTACATCGCGGTGTCCAGCCGCATCGCGGCGCACATGTCCGCCAGCGTCGAGGACATGGAGCGCATCGAGGTCTTCAAGGGCTTCCTGTTCGTGACGGTGACCGCGATCGGCGTGTTCGCCGGCTCCTGGTTCGCCCTCCAGCGCATCGAGGGCGCGGCCGCCGAGCTGCAGCGCCGCGACCGCGTGCTGATGGCGAACGAGCGCCGCATCTTCGCGGGCGTCATGTCGGCGAGCATCGCGCACGACGCGAACAACGTGCTCGTGGCCGTGCTCGCGGACCTGCACTTCCTGCGCGAAACCCTGGGCGGCGACGACGAGAACCTGAACCGCCTCCAGCACTCCGCCGAACGGCTCGCCGCGCTGAACCGCCGGCTGCTCGAGATCGTGCGCCAGGGCCGCGCGGGGCGCGCCGAGGAGGTGGACCTCACGGCCGAGGTCCGGCGTTCGCTCGACGACGTGCGCTCGCACCGCACGCTGCGCGGGTGCTCGGTGGACGTGCACGGCCGCGAGCCCGTCACGCTGCGCACCCACCCGCTGCTCGTGCACCAGATCGTGAGCAACCTGGTGGTGAACGCCGGCGAAGCCACCGAGGGCCGCGGCCACATCGAGGTTCGCCTGGCGAAACACGACGGCACGGTGCAGATCGAGGTGCACGACGACGGCCCCGGGATCCCCGCCGATCGGCGCGCACACCTGTTCGACGCGCTCGAGACCACGAAGCGCGAGGGCAGCGGGCTGGGCCTGTTCTCGGTGAAATCCTGCGCCAGCGCGCTCGGCGGATCGGTCGAGGTCGGCGACTCCACGCTCGGTGGCGCCTGCTTCCGCGTCCGCCTGCCGATCGCGCTCGAGAGCTGAGCCCGGGCGCCGCCGGGCCGGCTTGGCCCCCGCCCGACCGGCGCATCTGGCCCCTCCGCCCGCCCGCGCCGTGACGAGCACATGATTTTTTGCCCCCTTGGGCGCCCCGCGTGCCTTACACTCCCCGGCCATCTTGCCGGGGGGCGCCCCCCGCGCGTGGTGCACGCCGGCCCCCCTGCCGCACCTCTCGCCATCAGCGTCCACTCCCGGTGGTGAGCGATCGTCTTCGCACGGGCCTGGCACCCGATATCCCATCCCCTTTCCTCTTCGGGAGACCTCGCATGTCATCGAAGTTGCGTCCATTCCTCCACACCCTGCTCGTACTGGCGCTGGCCGTCGTGGCCACGCCCCGGGCCCGGGCGGCCGACGAGGCCCCGGTCCGGTCCGCGACTTCGCTCGGGGCGGTCGGCGTCCACGAGAGCGTCCGCTCGATCATGCAGCGGCAGGCCGTGCTCACGGCCGAAGGCATCGTGCTGACCGACAAGGAGAAGGAAGTCGAGCAGCCGGACCGTCACCACCTGCCGCAGAACCCGGCCGCGAAGGCCGTGGCCACGTTCCCCGAGCTGCCGGCCGGCATGAAGGCCGTGGGCGACGACGTGGGCGCGTTCAGCCCGCAGACCGTGGGCCTGAGCTGGACGGGCGCCACGCTGAGCGGCGTCAACCCGACACTGTCGTTCCCGCCCGACTGCATGGGCGCCGTGGGCCCCACGCAGTACGTGGTGTTCGTGAACGGCCGCCTGGTGACGTTCAACAAGAACACCGGCGTCGCGGACGGCGTGATCAACGCCGACCCGGACGTGTTCTTCGCGTCGGTCATCAACGGCTCGAGCACGAGCGATCCGCGCATCCGCTACGACCGCCTGACGGGCCGCTGGTTCCTGGCGATCATCAACGTGTCGACGCCGAACCGCATCCTGCTGGCGGTGAGCGACGCGGCGAGCGCGAACGCGATCACGGCCGGCACGGTGTGGACGTTCTTCTTCATCGACATCGCGGCCACGCCGCCGGCGATCTCGAACACGTGCCTCGCCGACTACCCGACGCTGGGCGTCGATGCGAACGCGCTGTACATCGGCACGAACAACTTCTGCGGCTCGCCGTCGCAGACCTACAACAGCAGCGACGGCTACGTGATCCGCAAGTCGTCGATCATGGGCGCCGGCCCCATCGTGGTGACGGCGTTCCGCGGCCTGGTCGCGAGCTCGGCCGGCGCGGGCCCGTACACGCCGCAGGGCGTCGACAACTACGATCCGGCGGCCACCGAGGGCTACTTCATCGGTGTCGACAACGCCACGTTCAGCACGCTGATGATCCGCCGCGTCTCCACGCCGGCGGGCACGCCGACCATCTCGAGCAACTTCTCCGTCGCGGTGCCCACGACGGGCTTCCCCATCAACGTCCCGCACCTGGGCAACACGGGCGGCACGGCCGGCAACCTGAGCGCACTCGACGACCGCCTGTTCGCGGCGCACGTGCGCAACGGTCACATCTGGACCGCGCACAACATCGGCGTGAACAACACCGGCGTCGCGTCGGGCACGATCACGCGCGACGGTTCGCGCTGGTACGAGATCAACATGCCCGTGGGCGTCGGTTCGCCGTCGCTGGTGCAGTCGGGCACGGTCTTCACTCCGAATGCATCCAACGTGACCACGGACCGCCACTACTGGATCCCGAGCGTGATGGTGTCGGGTCAGGGCCACGCGGCGCTGGGCTTCAGCACCGCCGGCACGAACGAGCGCGCGAACGCCGCGACCGTCGGCCGCTTCTCGAGTGACGCGGCGGGGACGATGCAGACGCCCGCGCTGATCACGGCCAGCAGCACCGCCTACAACCCGCCCAGCGATCCGGGCGGCGCGGGCACGGGCCGCCGCTGGGGCGACTACAGCTACGTGAGCCTCGATCCGCTCGACGACATGACCATGTGGACCGTCCACATGTTCTGCAGCTCGACGAACCAGTACGGCGTGCGCGTGACCAAGCTCATCGCGCCGCCGCCCGCGACCCCGTCGGCGCTCGCCGACGTGACGGCCGGCCAGGCCACGGTGAACGTGACGCTGACGGGCGCCGTCGTGTCGGGCTCGGGCTTCTACGATCCGGGCGCGAACCTGCCCGGCGTGCCCGCGTTCAATCACCTGCAGGTCGCGGTCACGAACGGCACGGCCACGGGCACGCCGCCCACCGTCGTGTCGGCCACGTACGTGAACCCGACCACGGTGAACCTGGTGCTGAACGCGTCGGCGGCCACGCCGAGCATCGGCGCCGAGCGCTACACCGTCACGGTGACGAACCCCGACGGTCAGACCGCCGCCGCCGCGATCCTGCGCGTGGTCGCGGGCGGACCGGTCGCTTCGCTCGCCGGCAACGTCGCCGTGACCGAAGGCAACGCCGGGACGACGGCGGCCACGTTCACGGTGAACCTGGCTCCGACCTCGGCGTCGCCGGTGACGGTGCGCTACGCGACGAGCGACGGCACGGCCACCACGGCCGATGGCGACTACGTGGCCAAGGTCGACTCGGTCACGGTGCCGGCGAACACGGCCTCCGCCACGTTCTCGGTGAACGTGAACGGTGACGTGAAGTTCGAGGGCAACGAGACCTTCACGGTCACGCTCACGGGCGCCACGGGCGCCACGGTGGGTGTGCCGGCGAGCGGCACGGGCACGATCCAGAACGATGATTCGCAGCCGGTCGCGAGCATCGTCGCTCCCGCGCCCACGGCCGAAGGCAACTCGGGCACGACGGCGTTCGTCTTCCCGGTGACGCTCTCCAACCCGAGCGGCAGTGCCGTGTCGGTGAACTGGGCCACGTCGGACGGCACGGCGACGACCGCGGACGCCGACTACGCCGCCGGCAGCGGCACGCTGACGATTCCGGCGAACCAGCTGTCGGGCAACATCACGGTCAACGTGAACGGCGACACGAAGTACGAAGCCAACGAGACGTTCTCGGTCACGCTGAGCTCGCCGTCCGGCGCCACCATCGGTGGCACCGGTGCGGCGACCAGCAGCATCACGAACGACGACACCGCTCCGTCGGTGTCGATCAACGACGTCACCGCGCTCGAAGGCAACGCGGGTACGACGGCGTTCGGCTTCACGGTGTCGCTGTCGGCCGCGAGCGGCCTGCCGGTGTCGCTGAACTGGGCGACCGCGGACAGCACCGCGACCGTGGCGCACAACGACTACGTGGCGGGCTCCGGCACGCTCACGTTCAACCCCGGCCAGACGTCGCTGCCCGTGAGCGTGACCGTGAACGGTGACGCGACGGCCGAGAGCGACGAGACGTTCGTGGTCAAGCTCAGCAGCGTCAACGGCGCGTCCGTGGCCGTGGCGCAGGGCGTGGGCACGATCCAGAACGACGACGCCACGCCGATCGCGTCGATCTCGGACGTGTCGATCGCCGAGGGCAACTCGGGCACGACGGCGCTGAACTTCACCGTCACCCTGTCGAACCCCACCGACCAGGCCGTGTCGGTCGACTACGCCACGTCGGACGTCAGCGCCACCGCGGGCACGGACTACGCCGCCGCCACGGGCACGCTGACCATTCCGGCGAAGGTCGCCTCGGGCCAGATCACGGTGCTGGTGAACGGTGACCCGTGCGGCGAAGCCGACGAGACGTTCACGCTGACGCTGTCGACCCCCGTCAACGTGACGATCGGCACTCCGAGCGCCACGGGCACGATCCAGAACGACGACGACGTGATCGCGCCCACCGTCACCGTGACGGCGCCGAACGGCGGCGAGACGTGGGTGACCGGCAGCTCGGTCAACATCACGTGGACCGCCGGCGACGACGTGGCCGTTTCGGGCGTCGACCTGCTGCTGTCCCGCGACGGCGGGGCCAACTACAGCGAGGTGCTCGCCACCGGGCTCGCGAACAGCGGCACGTACGCGTGGACCGTCGGCGGCCCCGCCACGACGACCGCGTTCGTGAAGGCGGTCGCTCACGACGCCGGCTGCAACTCGGCCGCCGACACGAGCGACGCGGCGTTCACGATCAGCGTGCCGTCCACGGGCGTCACTTCGACCGGCGCCGTGACCGAGTTCGCGCTCGGCTCGATCCGGCCGAACCCGACTCCGAGCGCGGCGCAGATCGAGTACATGCTGCCCCGCGAGGCCTCGGTGCGGCTCTCCGTGGTCGACGTGCAGGGCCGTGAGGTGGCGCTGCTCGCGAGCGGCCTGCTGAACCCGGGCCGCTACACGGCCACGTGGTCGGGCAACACGGCGCGCGGCCCGGCGGCGCGCGGCGTGTACTTCGTCCGCTACCAGGCGGGCGGCAAGACGTTCACGAAGCGCCTCGTGCTCGCGCACTGACGCTTCGCCAGCCGTACGGCGGGCGGTCCCTCCCGGGGCCGCCCGCCTCTTTTTCCGGTCGTGGCGATTCGCGTGTATCAGCCGCGGCCCCGTGGCCACCTCTCCATGCGAATCCCCCGGTCCACCCCGGCCCGTTCCACCGGTCCGGCCGTCCGATGCCTTCGCTCGGAGAGTCCCCATGCGCCCGACCCTGCTCGCCGCCGCCCTGGCCCTCGCCCTCGCCTCCACCGCGCACGCGAACCCTCGCTACCGCGTGCTCGACCTGGGCTTCGTGCCCGGCGGCACCTCCAGCGTGCCGAACCGCTTCGGTCACACCGGCGCCCTCGTGGGCTGGTCGAACGTGCCGGGCACGTTCGGCGGCCATGCCGTGCGCTGGGACATGGACCCCGCCGCGACGTCCGTCACCGCCACCGACCTGGGCGGGCTCGCCGGCTTCGACTGGAGCTACGCACGCGGCATGAACAGCGCCGGCTGGATCGTGGGCCACAGCAACACCGCGAACCCGC
Organism: Candidatus Eiseniibacteriota bacterium; assembly: GCA_044222045.1. Taxonomy (GTDB): domain Bacteria; phylum Eisenbacteria; class RBG-16-71-46; order RBG-16-71-46; family RBG-16-71-46; genus JBGAMH01. Next base: position 12,707 of record JBGAOB010000057.1, on the reverse strand, counting down.
AGCCGCGCGCCGTGCTGTGGCGCGACGGACAGGTGGTCGACATCGAGCGGGCCGCCGACGGCAACGCGAACATCTACGCCATGGACATCAACGACGCGAACGTGATCTGCGGCTTCCTCACCAAGAGCGGCGGTGGCGGCGGCTGGGACGCGGTGATCTGGACCGAGCAGACGAACCACCCCGGCCGCTTCGACCGCTTCACGCTGCCGCTCGCCGCGGGCGTGAATCCCGTCAACTCGTGGACCGAATCGCAGGAGATCCTGAACGACGGCCGCGTGTACGGGCGCACCGCGATCGGCGGCGGGGGCGACCGCGCCACGCTCTGGGAGAACGACGCCACGCACACGGCGGTGCTGCTGGAGCCGCTGCCGACGGGCTCGCTGCAGTCGATGCCGGGCGACATCAACGAACTCGGCGACGCGGTGGGCTACACGATGATGCCGTACAGCTTCGACATCCCCACGCGGTGGTCGCGTGACGCCGCGCACACCCCGACCGCGCTGCCGCTGCTGCCGGGCGACACCGGCGGCCGCGCGTTCGTCGTGGACCCCACCGGCACGGTGGTGCTCGGCCAGTCGTACCAGGTCGACAACTCGGTGTTCCCGTGGACCTATCCCGTCTTCCACATGGTGATGTGGAAGGACGGCGTGGTGTGGGACCTGAACCAGCAGCTCGACGGGAGCGGCTCGGGCTGGATCGTGGACGGCGTGAACGACGTGAACGCGAGCGGCTGGATCGCGGCCACCGCCACGAAGGCCGGCGCGCAGCACGCGGTGCTGCTCGTGCCGGTGACCGAGGTGGCCGGCGCGCCGGGTGCCGCCGCCGCGGGCGTGGCGCTCGCCGCGCCGTGGCCGAACCCCTCGCGCGGCGAGGTGCGCGTGTCGTTCACGCTGCCGCGCGCCGCGAACGCCCGGCTCCGCATCGTGGACGCGCAGGGCCGCGCCGTGGCCACGCTGGTCGACGGCGCGAGCGAGGCGGGCCGCCACGACGTGTCGTGGTCGGGCGCCGACGCGTCCGGCCGGACGGCCGCGCCGGGACTCTACTTCGCGCTGCTGGAGTCCGAAGGCGCCCGCGCCCTCACGCGCATCGCCCGCGTGCGCTGACGCGCGACGGCACCGCAGGAACGCGGCCCCGGCTCGTTCGCCGGGGCCGCGTCGTTTCCCGAGGGCGGACTCAGTCGGTCATGCTGTAGATCTTGAACCGGCCGCGGCGCTCACGACCGCCCGCAGCCAGCGCCACCGCTGGAGCTGGCCGTGGTCGTCGCGCACGACCATCGTGAGCCGGCCGTGCATCGTGAAGTTGCGGTATCTCGCCGTCGAGTCGGCCTCGAGGCGCACGCACTCCACCCAGCTGCCGCCGAAGTCCTGGACCGCCTGCCGGCTGCCCGCGAGGAGTCGATTGCCGAGCGCGGTCCAGCCGTCTTCCCACGTGAGCCCGGTCGCGCGGCGGCTCTGCGTGAACTCCGGCCACAGGATCACGCGGAACTCCGCCTCGCTCACGCCGAGCGCCTGCAGCGAGTCCAGCTGGTTCCGGTGGAGGGCACGGCACACGAGGCGGCCGAGTTCGTCGAGGCTGCCCGCCCCGCCGCGGAACGGCATCGACACGGCCGGGGCGTTCAACATCCGCCCCGCGCGCACCGAAGCCGAGTCGGGATCCACGAGCGGGCGGAAGCCGGGTGAGTCGTGCACGGACGCCGGCCGCGCGCCCGGAACGGCGGCCGGCACCGCGGCCGGCAAGGTCGCGGCGAACAGGAGCGCGAGCAGCCCCGCGCGGGCGAACGCGCGCGGCGCGATGCGCGCTCGGCGCGCGGTCGGGTTCGATCGGGCGGTCATGCTCAGGACCCCAGCGACAGCGCGACCGAGTACGAACGGCCGTCGCGCGTGCTCGAGACTTCCCTTTCGCCCTGCAGTTGCCGGATGCGGCGGTCGAGCAGGTTGCGGGCGGCGAGCTTCAGGCGCAGGTGCTTGCCCGGCGCCACGCTCGCCGTGCAGTCGAGGCTGGTCGACGGCTGGTCGTAGACGTCCGGCAGCGGCAGCAGTCCGAGCGTCCGCAGCCGGCGGCCGGTCGCGCCGAACAGCACGGACACGTCGGCCTTCCCGTCCCCGGGCGCGTAGCTGAGCGCGGCGTTCACGAGGTAGCTGGCCTGCCCCTGCAGCGGATGCGTGGACGACCCGAGCGCGGAGAGCTGCTCGGCCAGCCGGACGCGCGAACGGATGAACGACGCGTTCGCGTTCAACGACAGCCGGCCGAGCCGCGGGTGCAGGCGGCGAAGGCCGGAACGGAGTTCCAGCTCGACGCCGCTGTTCTCGCCGCGGTCGGAATTGCGCGGCACCAGCACCGGGGGCGCGCCGCCCTGGATCACCTGCTCGATCGGCTGGTGCAGTCGCTTGAGAAAGAGCCCCACGGCCACGACTTCGGACAGGCCCGGGAACCCCTCGAAGCGCAGGTCGTAGTTGTCGATCCGGGCACGCTGCAGGTCGGGATTGCCGGAGACGCGCATGCCGCCCACGTATTCCAGCGACGGGCTGGGCGACAGTTCGTTCAGGTCGGGCCGCGACAGCGTGCGACTGGCGCCGAGCCGCATGTTGATCGAGCGGGTCAGCGCCAGCGTCACGTTGGCCGACGGCAGCCAGTCGCTGTCGCGCAGCCGGCCACGCGCCGTGATCCGCGACGGGGTGAACAGGTCGAAGCTGCGAACGTCCTGCAGACCGTCCTCCACGCGCACGCCGAAGGTCCCGCGGCCGCGCGAACCGAGCGGCACGTCGAACGTCGCGAAGCCCGCCTCCACGCGCTGGTCCGCGCGGTAGTTGTCGATGTCGAGCGTGGCCTCCTCGGCGTAGGCCGAATACGTCCCGCCGTCGAACTGCCCGGGCGCGAACAGCGACTCCGGCGGCGCCGCCGGATCGGTCGTGAGGTTCCGGTAGAGGTTGAACCGACGGTAGGCGTTGCGCCGCTCCTTCACCTGGCGGTCCCAGCCGATCACCGTCTTGCCCGCGCCCAGGCCCGGAAGACGCCACGGGAACGTGGCGTTCAACGTGCCTCCCCAGCCCTCGTCCCTCAGGTCCCCGTACTCGCGGCTGCCCGTGGAGCCGAGTCCCCAGTAGCCGACGAGGTTGCCGTCGCCGTCGACGTAGTAGCCCCGGTCGTACGTCGTCTCGCGCCGATCGGGCTGCTCGCGCTCGGCGCGGGAGCGCGTGAGCTTCCAGTCGACGTTCGCTCCGAGCACCTTCGAGAAGTCGTGCCGGCCCTCGAGCGAACCCGAGAGCACGCGGCGCTCCACGTACATCAGCCGGGTGGCGCGATGGACCAGCCAGGTGCCGGTCGTGGGCTCGGTGCGGTTGTGGTCCGGTCCCTCGTACGTCCGAACCTCGTCGTCGGCGCTCTGCGTGAACAGGCCGCGCACGTGGAAGTCGTGACGAGGCGAGAGCCTCCAGCTCCAGCCGGAGATGCCGCCGAGCTGCGTGGACTGCCTCGACCGCGAAACGGCGTAGTCGTACAGCGTGTCGCTGGCGCCCTGGAAGAAGCGCTGGGCCTCGTCCTGGCGGTCGTAGGCGCGCGACAGGCTCCACGACTGCACGACACCGAGCGGGCGGCCGAGCACCCGGAACTCGTCGCCGTACGTGACCGAGTAGCTGCCGTTCGGGAGCGAGCGGGTGTTCGTCGGACTCCAGACGTTGTTGAACGAACGGCCGAGCGAGGCGAGCGTGGTCTTCCGGAATCCGACCGCCGGGTTGCCGCTGAGCACGAGCGGCCGGCCCGCCGCCACGTCGAGCACCTCCTGCGGAATGCCGCGATCGCCGGCGCCGAAGCCGAGGAAGCTGGAGCCCCGGCTGCGGTACGTCTGGCGGTCCTCGCCCGTGACGCCGTCCGCGAAACCCTGGGACACCGTGAACGACCACGTGCGCGCGCCGGGGAAGTCCTTCGTGCGCACCTGGACGTCGCCGCCGCCGAACTCGCCGGGACGGTCGGCGGTGTAGGTCTTCTGCACCGTGATGTTCTCGAGCAGGTTCGCGGGCAGCAGGTCGAGCGGCACCACGCGCTTGTTCTGCTCGGGCGTGGCGATGCGCACACCGTCCACCTCGGTGGAGCTGTAGCGCTCGCCCAGTCCGCGCACGAACACGTACTTGCCGTCCGACACCGACAGCCCGGTGACCCGGCGCAGCACCTCGGCGGCGTCCTTGTCGGGCGAGCGCCGCACCTGTTCGGCGCTCACGGCGTCGCCCACGGTGGCGGCCTTGCGGCGCACGGCCAGCAGCGAGTGTTCGGTGTTCTGCCGCAGTCGCGCCTCCACCACCACTTCGTCCTGCCGGATCGCGTCGGACACGAGCGCCGCGTCGAACGGCAGCAGCTTGCCCGGCTCGATCCGCAGGCCTTCGAAGCGCTTGCGCGCGTAGGACAGCGCCCGGATCTGCAGCGTGTAGCGGCCCGGCGCCGCCTCGAGCAGGAAGGTGCCGTCCGCGTTCGTCAGCCCTCCCACCCTGCGCATCGTGGAGTCGGCCGGGATCAGCAGCACGTCCGCGAAGGCGACGGGGTCGCCGCTGTCGGCGGCGACGACCTTGCCCTGGATGCGACCGGTGGGTCCGGTCGCGTCCGATCGGGCGGCGGAGACCAGTGCGAGCAGGAGCAAGGGCACGAACGCGAGAGCACGCGCGATCGGGCGCGTGGCGAGGCGGGACAGCACGACGACGAGGTGACTCATCCCCACGACCTCCGGTGTTCGGAAATCCTCACGGGAACTTCGGAACGACGCGCCCCCGAACAGCCGCCCGGCGGCGACGGGCCGAAGCCCATCGCCGCCGCGCTCGCAGCAGGGGGAATGCCGCGGCTCAATCCACACGCACGAGCTTGCCGGTGGCCTGCGCGTCTCCGGCATGCACGCGATAGAAGTACATGCCGCTCGGCACGGACTTGCCGAGCTTCCACGACAGCGCGTGCGAGCCGGCCGGCAGCTCGGCACCGTCCGCGATCGTGTCGACCAGGCGACCGTCCGCCGAGAGCACGTCCACGGTCACGCGCGACGCCCTCGGAAGCGTGAACTCGAAACGCACGTTGTTGCGGAACGGGTTCGGAGCGCTGCTCGCGATCAGCACGCGGCCCGTTCCCACGAGGTTCGCGCTCACCGAGCCGGTGCAGAACTGCGCCGGTGCGGCCGGCGGCGCGTTGCAGTGCGCGAGCCACGTCGCGGCGTCGTCCACCTTCAGCGCGGCCGTCTTGAAGTTCGTGACGATCGAGTTGACGAACGTTCCGCCCGTGCCGCGACGGAAGTTCACGCCCGACGAGACGCCCGGGTACAGGGCGCCCGCGCGCTTGTCGCCGACGAACGTGCAGTTCGCGAGCTGGCAGAGCGACCGGCCCGCGCACTGCAGCTGGTCGTTGTTGAACTCGTTGTTGTCGGCCTCGATGCCCTTGTCGCCGAACTGGCCGCCCGACGGGGCGAGCTTCGGACTCACGCGCACGATCACGAACTGCGCCCGGCAGCGCGAGCCCATCTGCCAGTCGTAGCCGTCGTCGGTGCCGTCCACCGCGAGCAGGTGCTTGTTCGACATGGCCCCGCCGAACCACTCGAAGCCGTCGTCGGCGCCGAGGAACGCCTCCAGGTAGTCGGCCTTCGTGTTCGCTCCGCAGGCGTTGAACGTGAACGAGTTCAGTTCGTTGTTCGGCGTGATCTCGCGGCCCGCGAACTCCACGCGCACGTAGCGCAGTGCGCCCGAGCCGTCGTTGTCGTCGTTGCCGCCGTAGTAGCCGGCCGCGCCGCCCTCGCTGGCCGCGGAGTCGCCCGCGCAGGTGTTCGCCGCGTTCGTGCGGGCGCGGCCGTGGATCACGATGCCGCCGCCCGCCCCCGTCGCCATCGAACCGGGGGCGTCGTCGCCGGTCACGATGATGGGTTCGCACGCGTTGCCGACCGCCCAGATCTGCCCGCCGCGCTCCACGATGATCGTACCGATCGTGGCGCGCTCCTCGAACACGACCACGCCGGGGGCGATCGTGAGGCTGCCCTGCGCCTTCACGCGCAGCTGGCCGCGCACGAGGTAGTTGCTGTCGGGCGACCAGTACTTGCGGCCGTACACGGCCACGTTGTCGTAGATCGCCAGCGGGCGCGGGTCCGGCATGCCGGCCACGTGCAGGTCGCTGCGGCCGGCGCCGGTGGAGTCGTAGGTCGTCCAGCCCTGCGTCCAGTCGGCGCCGGTGCCGGAACCGATCGCGCCCCGGTAACACGTCTGCTCGAAGAACCCGTCGTTCGGCACCACGACCGCGCCGCCGAACGCGGGGCTGCCCGCGGCGGGTTGCCAGTTCGGCGCCACGCCGGGCTGGTAGATCGCACCGGACAACAGCGGATCGGCGTAGCCGTTGTGCGTGTACGTGACCGTGCCGAGCTGGGCGGCGGTCAGCCCGTTGCACGGCGCGCCGGCCGGGGCGGTGCCCACGAACTGGCCGGCCAGCGTGCCCGAGGCGTTGTTGTTGAACAGCAGGTTGCCGTCGAAGACCATCTGCGCCGATGCGCCGCTCGCCGAGAGGACGAGCAGACCCACCGCGATGGCCCCCCGGCACCGCGAACCGATGCCGACCGAAGCGATGAAACGCATGTTGCCTCCCTCGTGGATGCCCGCGTGTTGTCGTGTCGGACTCGTGCCTGTCCGGGTTCGTCCCGGGGCGAGCCAGGCCCCGCGCACGCTTCCCGGCCCGGTCGCGACGACGGCGGCACCGCTCGTTCGGGGCCGGGCGCGCGACGCTCGTGCGTGAGTCCGGCGTCGTGCGGCCGGCGGAAGCCCGCGCCTCCGCGACCACGGCGAAACTAGGCGGCGGCTCGCCGCCATCGCGTGAACCGCGCGTGAACGACGCGCGAAAAGTCCGTGTCCGGGATGTGACGCCGGCTGCCGGAATACGCCGGTCGGCCCGCCCGCCGGGGCCGGCCGTCGCCCGGTCTCCGACCGGCCGCTGGCCCCGTAGTGGCTGGCATTTTGCCGCCGCGTGCGCCCCTCCCGACGCCCCGCCCGCGCCAACTCCGCGCCAATCGCGCCCGATCGCAATCCGCACGGCGGGTCCGGCTCTTGCAGAGCGACCGGCTGCCCATTTCCACGCCACCGCCCGGACTCCACGCCGATCGGAGGCGAACCCCTCGCGTGGCCGTGCCGGATCCCGCCGATCCGCGGACGGCGCGACATCAAGGAGTGCCCGATGCCCCCGCTGCTCAAGAACCTGCTCGGCAACGGCGAGAAGGACCGCGAACTCGTCGAGGAACTGCGCACGCTGCTGCGCGAACTCCAGGAAGAGCGCCGCCGCTGCGAGCTGCTCAAGGAGACCACGACCGCCGCCGCCGGCCGGCTCGAACAGCTGAACGAGCCGATCTCGAAGGCGAGCAACGAGGTCAACTCGGTCGCCGCCCGCCTCACCGAGCTCGAGGAGCGCTTCGAGGCGATGGCCCGCCTGACGACGATCTTCCACACGCTCGACGCGCGTGCGGAGACGCTCGGTGCGAGCCAGCAGGAAGCCGAGGCGCGCATGAGCAAGGCCGTGGAGGAATCGGAGAGCGTGCGTGCGCGCCTCGAGGAGCTGGCGCAGAAGATGGACGAGGCCGACGCGCTGAAGGAGCGCCTCGCGACGTTCCTCGAGATCGAGCGACCGTTCCAGCAGCTGCGCAGCGAGGCGGACTCGATCCGCGAGCGCGTGGACGGCACGAGCGAGCACCTGTCGCGCGCGCGCGAGCAGCACGAGCGCCTGATGGACGCGCACAAGACCGCGCTCGTGAAGATGGAGGCGCTCGACCGCCGCCGCGACGAGATCGGCCGCTCGCTGACCGACAAGGAGCGCCGCATCGCCGGCGTGGAGGCCGCGGTGCGCGGGCTCGACGGTGTGCAGAACTCCGTGGACGACGTGCGGCGCGAGATGGGCACGCTGAAGGCGCTGAGCGACACGGTCATGCAGAAGACCGCGGCGCTCGAGGCGCAGCGCGAGGCCATCGAGCGCGCGCTGGGCGAGGCCGAGCGCCTCGACCGCGCGATGCACCAGATGAACGCCGGCATGCGCCAGATGCAGGAGAACGAGAAGGCGCTCGGCAACATGCAGGAACAGGTGTCGGCGCTGCGCGGCCTCCAGGAAGCCGTGGTCGAGCGCTCGGCCGAGATCTCGCGCCTGCAGCGCGAGACCGACGAGCGCACGCAGGGGGCTCGCCAGGAGCTGGCGGCCATGACCGACGAGATGAAGAAGACGGTCGACCGCTTCGACTTCGAGAGCCGCGGCCTGGAGTCCGTGAACGAGCGCGTGGCCGGGCTGCGCAACGCGCTCAGCGACTTCGAGACCCGCTGGAAGGGCTTGAGCGAGCAGAGCCAGGCGGTGGCGGAGCTGCGCTCGCGCACGCTGACGATGGCCGAGCACCTGCAGACGCTGTCCGACGAGGTCGGCCAGGTGGACGGCGAGTTGCAGAAGCTGCGGTCGATGCGCCGCGACCTCGACGAGGCCGGCCGTCGCGCCGAGGAGATCGGCGGGCGGATCGGCCGCATCGAGAGCCTGCAGCCCGCCATGGAGGCGGCGCTGCGCGACGCGTCGCAGCTCGCGGGCCTGCACGCGCAGGTGAAGGACGCGCTCGAGCAGACGCGGCTGGCGCACGGCGAGCTGGCGCGCGCCCGCGAGACGCACGCCGAGACGCGCACGTGGCTCGACGGCGTGGAGCGCCAGGTGGGCGAGCTGCGCGAACAGGTGGCCGAGATGAACGAGCTGTCGCCCGTGGTGCAGCACGCGCTCGAGCGCGCCGAGCAGGTGAAGGCGTCGACCGAGGTGATCGAGGCGCGCCGCGAGTTCGTGGACCAGCTGCACCAGCGCGTGGCCGAGCTGGGCGCGGTGACCGCGCGGCTCGACGACCGCGGCCAGCAGCTGCAGACGCGGATGGAAGCGGCGGAGCAGCGGTTCACGAGCCTGAACGACCAGGCCGAGCAGGCGGCGAGCCTGGGCGAGACGATGACGACCGTGAGCGCGAACGTGCGCGAGTCCGAGCGCAAGGCGGGCGCGGTGCAGAAGGCCGTGGCCGCGATCGCGAAGCGCGCCGAGTCGGTGGAAGCGATCGCCGGGCAGACGCGCGCACTTCACGCCGAGATCGAGCAGCGTCGGCAGGCGCTGGCCGAGGCGTCGCAGGACCTGGCCCGTGTGTCGGGCGAGCGCGAGAAGGCCGCCGCGTCGGCGCAGCAGCTCGACGAGATGGTGCAGCTGCTCGAGGACACGCTCGCCACCGCCACGCAGCGCGCCACGCAGACCGACGCGCTGGCCTCGCAGCTCGAGGATCGCGCCGGCAGCCTGCGCGCGGTGGAGAAGCGCCTCACGCAGTTCGAGGAGCGCATGGCGCGCTGGGACCTGATGGAGCAGGACATCGCCCGGTCGCTGGAGCAGATCAGCTCCCGCCAGGGCACGATCGAGGCGCTGCAGGCCGACCTCGACCGCATGTTCGCGATGGCGGAGAAGACCGCCACGCACGTGCGCGAGATCACCGCGGCGCACCAGGAAGTCGAGGAGAGCCGCGCGATGCTCCACGACGTGATGGGGCAGCTGCAGCAGGTGCAGGAGGCCTCGAACTCGCTCGACGAGCGCAAGCGCCAGATGCAGCGCGCGGAGGAGCGGCTCGCCCGCGCCGACGCCCTGCTGGTGGACGTGCGCTCGGGGCTCGAGGCGCTGCAGGGCCAGAAGGCGCTGGTCGACGAGGCCATCGAGAAGGCCGGCTCGCTGCAGTTCCTGCTGAAGCAGTCGGAAGCGATGATCGAAGGCCTGCGCCAGGAGCGCTCGATGGTCGGCCGCATGCGGTCGGCGGTGTCGATCGTGCGCGACGACGAGGACGACGCCGACGAGGACGAGTCGCAGGCGAAGGCGGCGTAGGCCCAGCACGAAGGAACGCCCTCGCACGGACGCGAGGCGGCGCGCGGCGCGGAACGGAGATTCGTTCCGCGCCGCGTCGTTTCGGGCCGCGCGCCCGCCCCGCCCGCGCACCCGCCCCGGCGGGCGCGGAGCCGTTTCGTGCACGCACCGTGGCCGGGAACTTGCGATGCTGAGCCCGGGTCCACACGGGAGGGCGTCATGATTGCAACTCGCACGAGTCTCCGCCTCGCCGCCTTGCTGTGCGCATGCACGCTCGGCGCGTGCGCGAAATCGTCCGGCCCCACCGCGCCCGACGCGGGCCTGCCGCTGGCGCCGGGCGACAGCGTGACGCTGCTCGCCGACCTCGGCCCCACGCCGCTCTTCCCCGCCACGAACGGGTGGAACGTGGACGTGTCCGGCGCGCCGGTCGACGCGAACTCGGCGGCGTTCATCGATTTCGTCAGCGGGCGCACGCCGTCGAATCCCACGGCCACGCGCCACGCGCATCCCGACTTCGGCCCGCCGCCGTACGGCATCCCCTATGTCACCGTGGGCGCGAACCAGGCGCTCGTGCCGGTGACGTTCACGCTGTACGGCAACCAGAGCGACGCCGGAGCACCCGGGCGGCCGGCGGGCTACCCGATTCCGAACGAGGCGCGCGTGCTGCCGAACTACATCGAGGGCGGCGAGCCGGGCGGCGGCACGAGCGGCGATCGCCACCTGCTCGTGGTGGACACCGCGCGCGGGCTGCTGTTCGAGACATGGGCCACGCGCTGGAACGCCGCCGCGTCGCGCTGGGAAGCCGGCTCGGGCGCGGTGTTCGACCTGGCCTCGAACGCGCGCCGGCCGGACGGCTGGACGAGCGCCGACGCGGCCGGGCTCGCGATCCTGCCGGGCCTCGTGCGCCACGACGAGGTGGCCGCGGGCACGCCGATCCGTCACGCGTTCCGCGTCACCGTGCGCGCCACGAACGGATCCGTGTGGCCCGCATCGCACGAGGCGGGCTCCACCGCGGGTGCTCTGCCGATGGGCGCGCGGCTGCGCCTGAAGGCGAGCAAGAACCTGGGCGGCTATCCCGCCGACGTGCAGCGCATCTTCCAGGCGATGAAGACCTACGGGTTGATCGTGGCGGACAACGGCAGCGACCTCTACGTGTCGGGCACCATGGACCCGGCGTGGGACAACGACATGCTGAACCCCGCATTCAGCAGCCTGACCGCCGACGATTTCGAGGTGATCGAGCTGGGCTGGCAGCCGGCCGTGGTGGGAGTGCCGCGGCCGGCGCGGTGACGGAGGCGGCGGACGCGGCGAGATCCTCGGCCCGCGGCCCGTCGCACGCCTGCTGGACAAGCCCTGCGATTGATCGGCCCGCGGTGACCAGACCTGCGGGAAGCCTTGAGAACCGAGGCTTCCAGTGGGCCCCCCACCACACACACGGGTGATCCATCAAGAGAAATCACATCCAACAAATGCTTCGCTGAGTCGTACTTGCCGTGCAATATCTGGCCATCCGGATGCCACACCGCAATAGTGCGAAGAAGGAGCGTGGGATCATCCGGCTGACTGGAGGGAAGCGATGTCAGGACCTCGGAAGTGTCTGAATACCTGGCGCCATTCCTCGCACGGACGCGAACGGCTTCGAGTCCTGCTGGCGGTCGCGGCGATCGGGCTGTTGGCTGCACAACCTATCCGCACGTTCGCACAGGCCCACCCCGCGGATTTCGTCATCGGAGCTCAAGGCGGACCCGGCGCTCTGGGCACCAGTGCCAGGAGTGACACGGCGCTCCTTGGACGCATCTTTCGAACCGCGGCTCGAGGCGGACTCACCTTGATTCGCGACGGGTACGGCAGCGAGCCAATCCCGAATCTTCGCACGAACCTCCGCATGGCGAGCGCGCTCGGGCTTCGACTGTCGCGCGACGCCCATCAACCGATCAGTGCCGCCGCGGCCGGCATCCCCGCGACGGAGTGGAGTGCGCTGTACGGTTACTACTTGATCGGGCCGGCCGATGAGCAAGTGCTGCCGCCCACGGGGGCAGAACTGGCCACGATGGACGCTGCAAAGTCCGCGAGCCCCGACAAGAAGCTGTTCATGAATTTCCTCACCACAGCGAATCTGTCCCCATGGCTCACGGGCATCAACGGACACGGTCTCGATCTGTTCTCGACCGAGTTGTACCTGCCCGACGGACTCACACCTCCCCTGGGGGCGAATCACTCCGTCGTGATCGACAACCTGCGGGCCACTCGTGCGGCGTCGCAACAGCACGACTGGTGGACGTTCGGATACGTGTACCCGACCAGGCCCCTCGCGCATCCGGACGATGCCTCACTTCGGATGATGGCATTCGCGCCTGTCGTTCACGGTGCGTCGGGAGTGATGTGGTGGCTGTATGGCAACCCGAATCCGACGCCTCACCTCGGGTACCGCCTATTCACGGATACGAATCCGTGGGCCGATGCCCCGGGAGCGGTGCACCTTGGGTACATCCCGTCCCGAGACTACTGGCGGCTGCAACCGATCAATCGCTACTTGAAGGACGTGGTCGGCCCCGTGGTGACTTCGAGTGAGTATCTCGGGGCCTTCCACATGCTCCGGGCCCCGGCGGGCACCTGCTTCCACAATGATCCGCCGGTCCCCCCGGAGGTCGATGCGTGTCCTGACGAGCCGCGCGTCCTGAACCGGTGCTGGGTCCCATCCGACCAGGAGCAGTTCCCGACGGCGCAGACGCCGCTGCTCCACCGGATCAATGGTTGCCGGCCCATGGTGGGGCTATTCCGCAAGAGCGCTCTCCCCGGCGGTGAGGTGTACTACCTGCTGATCGCCAACCGGGGCCTCTCGCCGGCCGGGCCTCACGAAGTCGATCTGA
>JBGAOB010000431.1:0-2185 GCA_044222045.1 Candidatus Eiseniibacteriota bacterium | reverse complement strand
TCGGCCGGCAGGTCGGCGGGGCCGAGCACCGCGCGCTCCGAGACGGCCACGGCGTGCTCGATCGCGTTCTCGAGCTCGCGCACGTTGCCCGGGTAGTCGTACTTCTCGAGCAGCGCCATGGCCTCGGGCGAGAAGCGCTCGACCGGGCGCTGCAGGCGGCGCGCCGCGCGCTCGAGGAAGTACGAGGCGAGCAGGCCGATGTCCTCGCGCCGCTCGCGCAGCGGCGGCAGGTCGATCTGCACCACGTTGAGGCGGTAGAACAGGTCGGCGCGGAACCGGCCCTCGGCCACCAGCTGGCGGAGGTCCCGATGCGTGGCCGCGACCACGCGCACGTCCACGAGCCGGGGCGCGTTCTCGCCGATGCGGCGCACTTCGCTGTTCTCGAGCGTGCGCAGCAGCTTCACCTGCGTCGCGAGCGGCATGTCGCCGATCTCGTCCAGGAACAGCGTGCCGTGGTCGGCCTCCTCGACGAGGCCCGGGCGCTCGGCCGACGCGCCGGTGAACGAACCCTTCGCGTGCCCGAACAGCTCGCTCTCGATGAGCGTCTCGGGCAGCGCGCCGACGTTGACGGGCACGAACGGCCGCGACGCGCGGCGCGAGAGCACGTGCAGCGACCTCGCGACCAGCTCCTTGCCCGTGCCGCTCTCCCCCAGGATCAGCACCGTGCTGTCGGTGGGCGCCACGCGCTGGACGAGGCGCAGCAGCCGCTGCATGCGTGCGCTGGCCCCGACGATCGGCTGGAGCGCCAGGTCGGTCGTCGGCTCGGAGCGGGTCGGACGGGGGGAAGCGGGCATCGGGGGTCTCGCGGGCGTCGGCGCCGGGAGCCGGCGAGCCGGGGGCGATCCCCGGCGGGCCGTCGGCCGTTTCAACCTGCCACACCGCCGGAGAACGGGGCAAGCCGGGGGTCACGCCGTTCCGGCCGGGACCCGCCCGTCAGGCGTCGGGGGCGTCCTCGGGGTGTTCGCGGCGCAGCTCGACGAGCTTGAGCTGCGGCTGGGCGGCGCGCTCGCGCCACGGCGCCGGCGGCAGGTCCGGGTCGGCCGGCGTGGCGCAGCTCGACCAGCTTGAGCTGCGGCTGGGCGGCGCGTTCGCGCCAGGGCGCCGGCGGCAGGTTCGGGTCGGCGGCCGTGCCCCGGGCGGGCGACACCGCGGCCGGGTCGATCTCCTCGAGCCGCAGGTAGAAGAACGTCCACGCGTACTGGATGACCGGCATGATCGCCACGGTCAGGAACGTGCCCACCGCGAGCCAGGTGTTCCACGCGCTGCCGGGCACGGCGAGGAAGCCCACCACCATCAGGAACCACACCGGCACGACCAGGAACACCGAGATGGCGACCATCTCCAGCCAGCGCTCGAAGCGCCCCTCGGTGAGGTAGAACGAGCGCTCCGTGGCGCGGATGGGATCGCTCGGGCGCAGCACGACGATCTCGGTGACCATCGAGATCTTGAAGCCCAGGTACAGGAGCGGCGCCGCCAGCACCACCATGATGACCACCTGCATCAGCAGGCGCGGCACGTCGCTCAGGTAGAAGGACGGCACGAACACGATGCCGAGCGGAATGCCGAGCGCGCCGTTGCGCAGCGCCTCGGCGAGGTACAGCGCCGGACCGCGCCGCAGGCCCTGCGCGTAGCACTCCGCCACCGGCGCGGGATGCACCTCGGCCGGCGTGTTGAAGACCGAGCGCGCCCGGAAACGCAGCATCGCGCTGACCACCACGAAGACCACGAAGTCGAGCAGCATGGCGGCGGCGGTCACCAGCAGCACCTGGGCCCGCTCCAGCCGCGGCAGGGCGTACTCGATCACGGTCGGCGCGAAGATCCACGGTGCGCGCAGCAGGACCGGCACGACGATCGAGTGCAGCACGTCGCGTCGCGTGGCCAGATCGAAGGCCAGCGCGAAGGCGTGCCGCGCGGATATGGGCAGTCTCGGGCGATGGGGCATGGTCGGGCGCGGGGCGCGAAACGCGCGGAGCCGCGGAGGGCGCACCGTACGGGGCGGCGCGCGCGAGTGTCAACCGCCCGGACCGCTCCGGCCGCGGTTGCCCTGCGCACCGCGGCTTCCTATGCTGCCGCTCGTCATGAAGCCCCGCCTGAGCCACGTCGACGCCCGCGGCCGCGTCCGGATGGTGGACGTCACCGCCAAGAAGATCACGACCCGCGAGGCGGTGGCGCGCGGCCGCGTCTT
>JBGAOB010000001.1:0-117217 GCA_044222045.1 Candidatus Eiseniibacteriota bacterium | reverse complement strand
CCTTCTCCGTCCGCCTCGCCCGCCGTGGGCCACGAACACCCGCGGCCGACCCGAAGGCCGGCCGCAGGAGGTCCACTATCGCCGGGAACGAGGGTCGCTCCACATCAACGCAACAGCACGAGTCGCGCGCGCGTGGCCGCCTGCGCAGTCGTCACGCGCACGAAGTACACGCCCGGCGGCACCGCCGCGCCGGCGTCGTCGCGCCCGTCCCACGCGAGCACGATCTCGCCCGCGGCGACCACGCGGTCCGCGAGCGTGCGCACGCGCCGGCCGCCCGCGTCGAACAGGTCGGCGCGCACGCGTCCGCCGGCGCCCGCGCCGAAGCGCATCGCACCACCGGCCCGGTACGGATTCGCGAACCGCAGCGTGCCCGCGGCCAGTGCGGGTGTCGCGGGCGTCCCCGCCACCGCCGCGGGCGCGAAGCGCACGCCGTCCAGCCACAGCGTGAACCCGTAGTCCCACGTGTCGGCGTGGATCTCGAGCGCGGCCACGTGCGCCAGGTCCACCGCGCCCGTGTCCGTGCGTCGCCAGCCGTCCGTCACGTCGGGTCCGGCGCCGAGCGGCACCGACAGCCGCACCCACTGGCCGATCGCGCCGGTGAGCAGGTCCTGCGGCTCGCCGCCCTGCCACCACTGGTAGTCGGCGGTGTGGCCGGCGGTGTCCTGCAGTCGCATCCACGGGTTCGGGCCCTGGAACGTGCTCGCGTTCTGCGCGTACACCCACGCCACGAGCGAGTCGCAGGCGGCGAGGTTCCAGTCGGCGAGGAACGCGCCCGGGTAGCGCAGCTTCGTGTCGAAGCCGCCGTCGGTGACGAACTTCAGCGAGGTGGCTCCCGACACGACGCGCGCGTCGTCGTTCGTCGCCGTGGTGCCGGCCGGCGGGACGCCGTCGGCCCACGCGAGCCAGTGCGCGGCGTTGCCCTCGGTCAGCTCGGGCGGCGGCGCCGCCTGCACCCAGCCGCCCACCTGCACCCGCCGCACGAACGTCGCGAGCGTGCGCTGTCCCTGGTAGAACGCCGCGTTCGGCTCGGTGATGTCGAGCCAGGCGTAGTCGCGCTGCGCTCCCCGCTGCACCTCGAACAACAGCACGCCGTTCGTGGCGACCACCGCCACGTAGCCGAACGGGTTCGCGTGCAGCGTGTCGCCGGTGGGCGCGGGCGGAGTGAGCGTGGTGTCGATGGGCACGTTCGGAAGCACGTAGTCGCCGTTCGTGTCGGTCGTGCCCTGGAACTTCACCTGGTCGGTGATCACCTTGCCGAGCCCGGGACGCTCCGCGTACTGGAACACCTTCACCGTCGCCCCGGCGAGCGGGTCGCCTTCGGAGTCGAGGAAGCGCATGCGGATCGTGCGCGGCAGGCCGTACAGGTACTGGCCGTAGTAGCCGTGCGCGACGGCGGCCCAGTGCGACATGCCGAGCGCCGACTGTGGCGAAAGCACGTCGGCGCACGCGTTCATCAGGCACGTCGGCGCCGTGTACGCGGTGTGCGACACCCAGTTCGCGTCGGCGGGAACGTCGAGCTGGTAGACGTCCACGAGTCCCAGCTGGTGCCCCATCTCGTGCAGGTAGCCGTAGTCGATGTCCTCGGGCGCGCGGTACCAGGCGGTCTGCCGGTAGTCGTCCGTGCCCGCGTGGAAGCGGAACGGGAACACCGCGAACGGCGTCGTGTCCACCGCGGGATCGGGTTGCTCGTCGGGGATCAGCTCGAGCACGTCCTGGTGCACGCGCTTGCTGCTGCCCGCCGCGGCGAACATCTGGTTGAAGCGATCGAGGTGATGGTTCACCCAGTCCACGTAGTCGTCGGTGAACCGCGACGGGTACAGGGGCGAGCGCGCGTCGTGGAAGTCCTCGGCGAAGTTCTCGTCCACGTACGACAGGTACGCCACCGAGCGCGTGTCCACCGAGCGCACGTTGTTCGCGGCGCGCGCGTCGGCGTCGAGCACGCGGAACTCCAGCGCCTGCGACGAGGCGGCGGTCCACGGCAGCGTCTTCGTGAACGTGACGCGCCCGCCGGGCGGCACCGGGCCGCTCGCCGTGACGTCGTTCGACACGCCCGCGAGCGTGAAGCGCCCGTGTACCGCGCCCGCCCAGGTGTTCGTGCCCCGATTGCGCACGGTCACGGTCCACGTCACGAGTTCGCCCTCGGCGGGAAGGTGCTTCGTCGCCTCGGTCTGCCCGCCGCCCAGCCCGGTGGCCGCGGAGAACCCGTACGGACCGAAGCCGCCCGGCTCGGTGACCTCGTGGTACGCGTAGTCGGGCAGGTAGCGCGGGTAGCGCGGCGTGCGCGTCATCACCGCCACCTGCAGGTCCGTTTCGTCGCGCGGGATGCGCGGGCCGATCACCCTCGACGGCGCCGATTCCGCGCCGCCGGCGCTCACCGCCGTCACCGCGTACCAGTACGACGTTCCGTTCGTGCGGCCCGTGTCGTTCCACGTGGTGTCGCTCCGGACGGCGAACGTGGCCACCGGCGTGAGCCCGGCGACGGAGGTGAACGGCTGCGTGTCGCGGTACACCGCGTAATGACCGAACACGGCCGCCGGGTCGGGCAGCATCCGCCAGCGCAGGGCCGTCGCGGCGTTGCGCGACCACACGATCAGCCCGGGCGGCGGCGGCAGCGTGGGCGTGGCGCCCGCGCGCAGGTCGATCGAGCAGAACAGGTTCTGCACGCTCAGGTCGGGTGTCTGCCCGTCGCCGTTGCTCGCCAGCCACATCGTGCGCAGCGGCAGGTACAGGTCGCCCGCGTCCGACAGCGTGGCGGTGCAGCGCGCGGCGCCTTCGTTCGATCCGTCCACGACGAGCGAGTCGAGGATCGTGGCGCTCGCGCCGTCGTCGCGCACCGCGTAGTACGCCCGGTTGCGGTTGTTGCCCACCACCAGCACGCCGTTCGGCGTGACGATGGGCGACGAGCACGCCTCGTCCCAGCCCATGCTGCGCGTGGGCAGCCGCCAGGCGAGCGTGCCCGCGACCACGTTCACGGCGTAGAGCGCGCCCGTGCCTTCCGCGCTCGCGGTCTGCACGTAGTAGCGCGTGCCGTCGGCCGACAGGCAGCCCGTGCTCCACACGCGCTCCTGCGGCAGCGAGCCGTACTCGTCGCTGTAGAGCAGCACGTTCCACAGCGCATGGCCCCGGCGGTCGAATCCGCGGGCCCGCTGCACCCCTTCACCGCCCGCGACGTAGATCCGTCCCGTGACGGGATCGACCGTCGGCGACGCGACGAACGGCCCGCCCACGTCCTGGCGCCACAGTTCGGCGCCGGTGTCCGCATGGTGCGCGATCACCTCGCCCCAGCGCGTCGCGCTCACCACCACCGTCGTGTCCCCGGTCTCGATCAGCGACACGTCGGCGCCCCCGAGCGGCCCGCCAGTCGCGGCGGCCCACACCTCCGTCAGCGCGGAGCCGTCGTCGGTGGCCGCGTACGCCGTGCCGTCCCACTCGTGCAGGTAGATCCGATCCGACAGCGCCACCACCGGCGACACGGCGCCCAGGTGCGCGGGCGACGCGTTCGCGCCGTTGTGCCACGTCGTACCGGGCCCCGCCGTGGAGGAGATCGCCATCAGTGGATGGCCGAGCGGCCACGTGCCGTCGTCCGTGGCGTCGTTCGTGACGTAGATCGCGTGCGAATCGTTCGAGAACGCCGGCACGCGCTCGCCGATCGATTCGCCGCCGCCGGGATTGCCCCACCACAGCGCGCGACCGGTGCGCCGATCCAGGCCCATCACGCCCTTCGGCCAGTGGTAGGCGCCCACCACGAGGTCGGCCCCGCCGGGGCCGGCATCGTCGGCGTAGGTCATCTGCGTGGCGCCGAAACGGCCGTCGTTCGGCGAGTCGGGGCTCGGCCGCTGCCACGTGAACACGTCGAAGAACGAGCTGTTCTGCCGGCTCGCCGGCACCGTGTACTGGGACCGGCCCGTGTGCTGCGGATCGCGCTGGGCCATGGGCCAGCGGTCGACGACGCCGGCGGCGCGTGCGCCCCCGGCCAGCGTCACGATCGCCGTCGCGATCGAGAGAACGAGGGTGCGAGACATGCGCCTGCCTCCGGGGCGGCCCGAGGCGGCCGGACCGCTCGAACGGGCGGGGGAGAGCTGGCGCCACCGAGGCGCCCGTGGGGAGCCCTTCCGCCGCGGAATCGAATGGCCCGCGAAGGGGCATCGCATGTGCCGCGCGGACGGGCGGCGGAGAACGCGCGCAACGTCATGCGGCACAACGGCGGCTCGTCGGTGCGCGACGCCGGCGAGCGAGAATCGACTGTCAGACAGGCAGCGCGCGTGTCAGACGTCGGGGCCGGAGTCCTCCGGGGAACCGCGTCGACGACGTCGCGAGGGCGCCACCCGACCGCGTCGCAAGGAACGACCCCCGGAGCCTTGTGCCCCGGGGGTCCGAAGCCCCGCGACTGGACGATCGCCCGGGCTCGCCTGGGCCGCGGTCACTTCCGCGGCAGCTCGAAACGGAACTCGGGGTTGATCTGGCGGATCTCGCCGACCACGCGTTCGAGGTTCTCCTCGGCTTCGCGCGAAGGCTGGTCGCGCCACGTGGAGTAGAGCTCGAGCAGCTCGTCCTGCTTCACGCGCAGCAGCTCCTGCTGCGAGTGCTCGTCGATCGTGCGCTCGAGGTGGTAGACCTCGCCGTGCGAGAAGCGCTTCATCAGGTCCAGGTACTCGCCGCGCATGTGCGACAGGATGCGCAGGTACTTCTCGAAGCCGGACGACAGCTTCTCCAGCACGTCGCCGACGCCCGCGTTCTTGCGGTGCATCTGCTGCGAGTACGTGTACGCGAAGTGGTAGTAGGTCTTGCCGCGGCCGATGTAGGCCTCTTCGCTGGGCTGGATGCGCGCCCGCGAGCCGCTCGCCAGCACCGGGTTGTCGAAGATGCCGATCGACACCAGCAGGAAGTCGGCGTTGGTCTTGTAGATCTGGTACTTGAGCCGCGCGTCGGTGGAGTTCTGCAGGCGGCGGAAGACGTCGCTGTCGTACTTCGACAGGAATTTGCGCGACTGCTCGACGTACTCGGGGTTGATGAACGAGTGCAGCAGGTGCGCCAGGTAGACGTTCACGTCCTCGTCGTAGTAGTCGGCGTTCGACACCAGCCCCGTCTCCATGCGGCTGTACAGGAGACAGTTGATCATGAAGTAGTACGTCGGCTGCAGGTCGCGACTCGTGTCCTTGAGGTCGACGTAGTGCCGCGGGTTCATGAGCGTCTTCCGGGTCGGTGACGGATGCCTTCGCCGGCGGGGGCCGGCGCACGGGACGGGGTGCTGGGTCCCATGAACTGCATCGGGCGTGCCACGCGATTCTGCAGGTCCCGCCGGACGAGCGAGCGGCCCAACGCCTTGCGCGCGCGCGTTCGGGGCACTCGGGTGAACACACGCAGTGGTGCTCACTTCGCGCCGCCCGGCGCAACGCGTGGGCGATCCCGCCCATCCCGGAGCCCATCGAGGACTTCGGTCGGGCTGTGGCGCCACCGCCTCGGCCGTCGCGGTCGGGCGGGCGATTCGCAACGCGGTCGAGGCGAGCGGCGACGGCCGTGAGCCACCACGACGCCGGAGTCGGTTGCGCGGCGGTCACCTGCGGGGCCGGGCGACGCGCGGGCGAAGTGCATGCGCCTCTTCACGCGCTTCGCCGCGATCGCTCACCGCCGCGCCGGACACCGCGCGCGGAGCCGCGGCCCGCCGGGGCATGTCGCTTGCGAGATCACCGGTGGACGGGACTCGAACCTCCCGTGCATTCTGACCTCCCATGCACACACTCCCTTCAGCACCTCCGACCCAGGATCCGCTCACCGGGGCTCCCGCGCCCACGGTGGGACTCCGGCTTCGCCTGTGGGCCGCCTGCTTCGCGGGCACGCTCGTGGGCGGGCTCGGCGGCCTGTGGGTGTACGGAGCGCTGTGGGTGCCCGGCGAGAGCGACGCGTCGTTCCTGGTGCCCGCGCTCGCGGCCGTCGGTGGTGCGGCGGCACTCGCCGCGTTCGCGGCGGCGTTGTGGCTCGACCACCACGTCGTCTCGCACCTGCGCGGCGTACTGCGCGGCCTGCACACCGGGCGCACCGCCGACCTGCGCGGCCTGCCGGCGGCACACGGCTGGGGCGAGCTGTCGCAACTGTCCGAATCCACGCAGATCGTTCTCGCGCACGTGCGCCGCACCTCGCGCGCGGCCGAGGACATGGAGACCACGCGCCACCAGTTGGTGGCGCTGCGCGGCGCGCTCGAGCGCTGGCTGGCCACCGAACGCTGGCAGGCGCCGTCGTTCGAGGTGGGCGAGCCCGCCGCGCTCGCGGCCGTGCTCGACAGGGGCATCGGCCGCACCGGCCAGGTCACCGAGCAGCACCGTGAGGTGGCGCGCCAGATCGCGTCGGAGCTGGTGGTCACGCTGGGCGACGCACAGGAGTCGGCCGAGCAGGCCGAGCGCGGCTTCGTGGAAGCGACCGCGCTGCTCACGACCGTGCGCGAGCTGCAGCGCCTGTCGCTCGAACTGCAGAACGCGCTCGTGCAGGTGACGCCCGCGGCGCCCGAGCCCGCGGCGGCCCCGATGGACGACCGCTTCCGCGAGGCCGCGCGCGCGGCGCTCGAGGAACTGGTCGCCGGCTCCACCGAGAGCGTGGAGTCCATCTCGAGCAGCCTGATGCACGTGCAGGACATCGCCAGTCACGTGCAGCGCCTGGGCAATCGCGCCACGCTGATCGCGATCCACGCCGTGGTCGGCGGCACGCGCGTGGAAGGCGACACGCTGACCGGCGAACTGCGCCAGCTCGCGGCCGACGTGCGCGAAGCGACCGAGCGCACCAGCGACCTCGCGCGCGACATCGAGCAGGAAGTGGCGCACGCGGCCGAGCGCATGCGCACCGTGCGCGAGCGCGCGCTGGCGCGTTTCGAGCAGGTGGCCGTCCCCGCTCCGGCCGCGCCCGAGCGCCGAGCGCCCGAGCGCCGCACGTGGGACGACGCGCAGCGGCTGCTCGAGCGCGTGCGCGAGATGGTGCAGGACGCCGCCAGCAAGGGCGAGCGCCTGTCCGCCGCGGGCGAGCGCGCGTCGCGCGCCGCCGAACGGCTGGCGCGTCGACTCGAAGAAGAGACGCGCGACGCCGAAGCGCTGGCCGCGCGCCTGGAGCCCGTGGGCGAGGCGCCGCGTGCGGCCGCGGGCGAAGCCGCTCCCGGCCTGCGCGTGCTGGAGCCGGGCGACGCCGAAGCCGCGACCGAAGCCGCATCCGACGACGAGCACGACGGCAACGCGCCGGCGTCCGACCAGAGCCCCGGGGAGTCGCGATGAACGGCGCCGGACCGATGGATCACACCACGCGCGAGATCGCCCGCGGACTCGCCGACGTGCTCGAGAACGCACTCGAGCCGGGCGCGCCGCCGCTGGCGATGAGCGCGGCCGCCGAGGTGGCGCGGCTGCTGGAGCTGCGCGGCCTCGAGCGCGTGCTCGCCATGGCGGAGCAGCGCACGGGCGCGCATCGGCCCGAATCGCTCACGCACGTGCTCGAGCGCGTGGAGCGGCTGCTCGCGATGGTGCGCACGCACGAGAACGTGATGCCGTTCGTGGAGGCCGACGGCGAACTCGACGCGCTCGCCGCTTCGATCGGCGACATGCACTGGGCGCCGGGCGAACCCGCCGGCCCCGCGGTGGCCGCGATCGCGCTCGACGACGCGCTGCCGGGCTGGATGCTGCGCGGGCTGCCCGAGGAAACGGTGATGGCCTCCGCGCCCGTGGCCGCGGCGCTTCGCGCGTCGCTCGACTGGCTGGGCGCCGACACCGAGCAGCCGGTGGACGTGGAGATCCACGACGACTTCGTGGCGCTGCGACTGAACGTATGGCAAGCCGAGGGCCTCGAAGGCACGGGCGACGTGCTGGGCACCGTGGGTGGGCACCTCGCGCCCGAGCGCGCGGGCTCGCGCCGCTGGCGCATCGTCGTGCCGCGGCTGCTGCAGCGGCAGGCGTTCCTGCTGGTGGAGCAGGGCCGGCTGGGGCTGGCGCTGCCGTGGCACTCGGTGCTCAAGCTGCGCATGCTGTCGGCCGAGCGCGCCGCCGAAGAGGCGCAGGTGCTGCCGCCGCTGCGCTGGGGCGCGGCGCCGGCGGGTGAGCGGCCCGCGGCGCTGATCGCGCACGGCCTGCGTCGCGCGTGGCTGTTCGCCGACCGCGTGGTGTGGCGCTTCGCCGCGAGCCCCGAGGAACCGGACGCGACGCCCCCGGTGTCGGGCCTTTCGCGCGCGGTGCACGGCGAGGACGGCGCGCTGTTCTGGGTGGCGGATCCCGCGTGGCTGCTGCGCGCGACGCCCGTGGTGGAACCCGAGTGGCCGATCGAGGATGTGGCGCCGGTCGAGGAAGCGCCGGTCGAGACGATCGACGAAACGCACGCGAACGATGATGCGGCGATCGAGCACGTCGTCGATGCGAGCGCGCCCGTGACGGAAGCGCCGTCGGCGATCCTGCAACCGATCGTGATGGAGCCGCTGGCCGAGCCCGCGCTCGAACCGCTGCCGGCGGCGCCCGACTGGGCCGACGACGTGGACGACGCACCGGTGGAGTGGCTCGTCACGACGGGCACGGAGCACGCCGCGGAACCGGCGAGCGAGTCGCGCCCCACGCTGTCGCTGCTCCGCCCCGAGGACGTGGAACCACTCGAAGCGTCGGCGCCCGAAGTCGTGATGCCCGAGTTGCGCGCCGAGCCGATCGCTGCGCCCATGGCCGAAGCGCCCGAAGCGTGTGTCGAGCCGACGACGCCCGTGGCCGAAGCACTCTCGCCGGTCGACACCGCGAGTGCGCGGCCGTCGCGCTCCATGCGCGCACTCACGCGGATCGCAGCGCTGCAGGCCGCCGCCGCCGAGACGCCCGTGCGCGAGGCGCCCGCCGCCGAGCGGGTGGCGACGCCGGACGTGATCGAAGCGCCCGTGGCCGGAGCGCCGGCCGACGCGGAGCCCGTCGTGGACAGCGAGCCGGTCGAGCCGCCGTTCGCCGATCTCGAGGAAACGCCCGCGGTCGAAGAGCACCTGGGCGAAGCGCCGGCGGCCGTCGCGCCGGTCGAGGTGGAAGCGCCGGTCGTCGAAGCCCCGTCCATCGAAGCGCCCGCGGAGCCCACCGCCGAAGCGCCCGTGGCGCCGGCCGCCGTCGCCGCCCCGGGAGCGCCCGCCCCGGGCGAGGCTCCGCCCGCGCCCGTCGCGGTGGCTCCCGCCGTTCCCGAAGCGCCCGCCGAGCCGCTCGAGATCACCTCGCGGCTGGCGCTGGTCGCCGAGGATTCGCTGGTGGCCAACATCTTTCTGCAGCGCCTGTTGGAGCAGCGCGGCTTCCGCACGGTGAGCGTGGAACTCGGCATCGACCTGGTGCGCGAACTCGGTCGCGGCGGCTGGGGCCTGGTGTGCGTGGACGTGCAATTGCCGGACGCCACGGGTCCCGCGCACCTGGCCGCCGCCGTGCAGGCCGCCGCCGCCGCGCCCACCGGCGTGGCCGTGGTCGCCCTCACCCGCGACGCCGACGACGAAAAGCTGGCCCGCGAGGCCGGCGTGGTCCACAGTCTGCGCAAGCCCTTCGAGGCCGGTTCCGTGGACCGCCTGTTCACGCTGCTCGGCCTTCCGACGCGAGGAGGCCGCAAGTGAGTCTGGTGCTCTCCGGCTTCGACACGCAGTCCGCGTCGCGCGCGCCGCAGCCACCGCTGGTGCTGGTGGTGGACGACGACCGCCGCGTGCTCGAACTGCTGCAGATCGCACTCACGCAGCAGCGCTACCGCGTGATCACCGCGATGGACGGCGACGAGGCGATCCGCCGCGCCACCGCCGAGCGCCCCGACCTGATCGTGCTCGACGTGCGGTTGCCGCGGAAGACCGGGCTCGAGGTGTGCGAGTACCTGCGCCACGATCCCGACGATCCGCAGGTGCCCATCGTGCTGCTGTCGGCCACCGCCGACACCGACGCGCGGCTCGAAGGCCTGTCGCGCGGCGCCGACGACTTCCTGGCCAAGCCGTTCTCGCCGCGCGAGCTGATCGCGCGCATGAAGCGGCTGCTCGCGCGCAGCAACGACGCGCGCATCGCGCGCAGCCGCCAGCACGAACTCGAAGTCGCGCTCACGCACGCGCAGGACGAAGCGCGGCGGGCGCACACCGAGCTCAAGCGCGAACAGCGCCTGCGTCACGTGAGCAACGAGGTGTCGCACGGCTTGCGACGTTCACTCGACGAACACGAGCTGTCGCGCGGCGTGCTGCTGTCCGCGCGCCGGCTGCTGGGCGCCGGCAGCGTGGTGCTGCGCCAGGCCGAGGCCGACGGCGCGCTGACCGCGCTCGCGGGCTCCGGCGCGCGCTGGCCCGAGCTGGCCGGGCTGCCGTTGCGCGCCGACGGCGAGCTGGGTGCGATCGTGGCCGGCCTCGGCCGCCCGGTGACGCGCGCGGAGCTCGAACGCTTCGCCGAGCTGGCGCCCGAGCGCGGGCCGCTGATCGCGGCGGGTGTCGCGCTGGTGGCGCCGCTGCCGGCGGCGAACGGGCTCGAAGCGATGCTGCTGGCCGACGAGCGGCCCGACGGCCGCGGCTGGGACAGTGGTGACCTGGAAGCGCTGGCCGGTCTGTGCGAGCAGGCGGGCGTGGCGCTGGAGACGGCGCGACGCTTCCGCGTGCAGGCCGACGCCGCGCTGGCGGTGGTGCTGGCGCGCGCCGAGCGCGGCGGGCGCGAGCGCGCCGCCGCCGAGCTCGCGACGTTGCGGCTGACGCAGGTGGCCGCGCGCATCGGCCTGCCTGCGCGCGAGCGGTTGCTGCTGGGCCACGCGCTGGCCGCGGGGGCGTGGGGCTGGAGCGAGGACGGCCGCGCCGAGCTGGCCGCGCTCGCCAAGCGCGACGCGAGCGGCCGCGCGCGCACGGTGCTGGAACTGCTCGAACGCAGCGAGTCGCTGTCGTGCGACGGCGTGGAAGCGCCGTGCTGGTGTCGCACCGTGGGCCTGGCGGGCGTGGGCATCCGATTCGTGATCGCGCGCGCCTCGGGCCGCAGCGAACCCGAGAGCTGGACCACCGCACTCGCGTGGGCGGGCGGCATGGTGGACGCGGAGCTGCGCGCCGCATTCGATGGCGCGGTCGGCGTGAACGGCGACTGACGCGACTCATCGCAAACACCGGCGCCCGCGACGACCTTCCGTCGCGGGCGCCGATGAGTTTGGAGTGGGCAGCAGGGCTTACGGCAGAACGATCATCTTGCGCTCGGCGCGGAAAGAGCCGGCGCGCATCCGGTAGAGGTACACGCCGGGAGCGACTCGCTCGCCGCGATCCGAACGGAGATCCCAGTCCACGCTGTGGCGGCCCGGGGCGTAGGCGCCACCGAGTTGCCGCACCCGGCGGCCCTGCGTGTCGAACACCTCGAGCGACACGCGCGCGGACACCGGCAGGTCGAAGGCGATCGACGTGCCGCCACGGAACGGGTTGGGGACGTTCTGCCGGAGGGCGAAGCGCGTCGGTGGCGCAGCGGTGGGCTCGCTGGTCGGCCGGCTGCGGCTGCTCTCCACGCCATCGCCGCCGCTCTGACGCCCGCGCACCCGCAGGAACCAGCTCCGCGTCGTGCCCGGCGCGGGATCGGCCGGGGGCGTGAAGTACGCGTAGAGCGTATCGGCGGGGCCGAGCGCGACGCTGTCGGCACCAGTGGTCAGGACGCCGGGAGTGACTTGCCCCAGCCGCGAGTGCGCTGCGCCAACGGCCGTGAGGGCGTGTTCCACAGGGGGCTCGCCAGGGATCAGCCGCTCGGCGCGCGTGAGCGCGACATTGCTCAGGAACACGAGCCGAACTTCTTCGCCATCCACCGAGTCCACTGCGCTCGCTCCGAGCCGAGCTCGAGGATGATGCCGCGCAACGACATGCCAGGCATCACCCCGGCGCACCTGCACCAGGAGCCCGCCCGGCTCTCCATCGGGCCGAGCCGTGGCACGTCCGGTGAGCGTGAGCACCGCTGGCGGCCCACCCGCTGGCACTGGCGGGAAGCTGAGCGTGAGGCTGTCGCCCACGTCGCCGACATAGCACGCCGCCGGGTCACCCATGAAGCGATCCGTGACGTCGCGCCCGCCCGCGTCGTGGATTTCAAGTGGAGCCACGAGCGCACCTGCAACCGCCCTCGTCGGCAACAGCTCGGCAGCCGCGTTGGGATCGTGATCCAGCGCTACGAGCGAGAGCGCGTCGAGGTCCGTGCTTCCGCTCGGGCCCCGGTAGATGCGCACCATGCGCTGGTTGCCCAGGAGCGCGGGCTCTCGCGACAACGCCAGTTCGTCCTGAGCCCAGGTGCCATCCGGCACGCCCGAGAACAACGAGATGCCTCCGGCGGTGCGTTCCACCGTGGCAGATGCAGTTGCGACCGTCGCGGCATGGGTTCCAGTCCGCACGTGCGGCCCCACGAGCTCGTCGCCGGGATCACCACCTGTGCCCTCGCCGCTGCAACTCTGGATGATCAACGACAGCTCGTTGCTCATGGGAGACGTGTTCTGAGAGTAGGCCGCGCGGTCGTCGCGCGAGATCATCACCAACGAGTAGTTGCCGTCCGCGAGCGGCACGCTGGCCACCTGCATCATGCCGGGGACGTCCGGCGCGGGGAGCCCGGAGATCTGCGCGGCCGTGTCAAACTGAGCCCAATTGTGGATCCCAGAAGTAGAGGTGGCGTAGCGCAGGTCGTAGCTGGCGGCTTTGCCGGTGACGGCGAACACGCTGTCGTCGGCGGGGGCGTTCCAGTAGACCGCCGCGGTACCCGAACAGCCGGAAAGCACGCTGAGCGTGACCGCGCTCGGCCGCTCGCGATCACCCATGTCGCGCATGAAGGGCGGCTGGCCCACGAACAGCCAGCGCGCGATCGAGGGGGTGCCGTCCGCCTTCATGGCGAACAACATGTACGGCCCCGGCGGCAGCGTGTTCGGATCGGCGGGAATGCGTACGCGCTGGCGGGGCGGAACGGTGGCCACGGGCGGGCCGTCGGGCGCCAGCGTGACGATCCGCTGGTCCTGGTCGAAGCCATGCGTCACCGCTCCAGCCCGCATGAGGACGAAGTGGTCGACGGCGACATCGGTCACGACGCTGACCGTGTCGTCGTAGGCCACGCGCCCTCGTACGCCGAGGATCTTCGCGCGCACCGCCGGCTGACCATTGGCCTGGAA
The DNA here is from genome assembly GCA_044222045.1 of Candidatus Eiseniibacteriota bacterium. Taxonomy (GTDB): domain Bacteria; phylum Eisenbacteria; class RBG-16-71-46; order RBG-16-71-46; family RBG-16-71-46; genus JBGAMH01. Next base: position 104,131 of record JBGAOB010000001.1, on the reverse strand, counting down.
CAGGTAGGGCGGGCTGTACTGCGCAACGGTCTTGTGGTCCGCGGGGTGCTCGTTACCGCCGCCCTGGAACAGGCGGCCGTCCGGCAGCAGGAGTGTCGTCGAGTGATAGCCACGCACGGCCACGGTCGTGTCGAGCTGCACCGACTCGCCGAAATTCGCGCCGTACCAGTAGCCACGCTTTCCGGGCTGCGCTGGATCCGTGTAGTCGGGGTTCCAGATCTCGGGCTGGTACACCGGCCGGTCGTTGAGCGCGTTGCCCACGCCACGGGTGCCGCCCGTGACGATCGCCTCGCCGGAGGGCAGCAGCGTGAGGTTGTGATTGACTCGCGCGTAGCGCATGTCGTTGACGGAGGGTACCCATGCAGGCGAGCCGGCATTCAGATTGACCGACTTCGTCGTGGCGACCGCGTCCCCCGACGACTTCTCGGTGTCCCTCGTGCCCGTCTTCATGACTTCGCCCGGGCGGAACATCACGGCCGAGCCGCCAACGAAGCCGCTCGAATTCGCGCCAGTTGGATAGGCCTGCCACGCCGGCGGGTTCGCGTTCAGGTCCAGTGACCACGAGTTGGTGTCGGGGCCGGCAGCGAAGACGCGATTGACGCCGAGGCTGCTGGGGAGCTGGAACATGAACGGATACCAGTCCTGCAGCTTGAGCGAAGAGCCGAGCGCAGCCCACGAGCCAACGCCGTTCGTGCCGGCATCGAACACCTCGGGCACGCGAGCGAATTGCTGGAAGTCACGGTTGAGCATGCCGGTGAATCCACGCTTGCCCGCGGGCATGTCACCCAGGTGTTCCCAGTTCAGCACGTCCTGCCCGCATGGATCGCACTTCAGGTCTGCGAACCATGTCGAAGGGTCGATCGCGCCGGTCGCGTCGACACCGCCGGCGATCGCGAGGCCGTCCGCGGTGGGATCCACGGCTGCGCCATGGGCCGCACGAGCGGGCGGCGGTCCACCCACGGATGTGAGCGGTCGCCACTCGACGCTCGTGGACGTGAGCATCCAGAGTTGCCACGCGGCGTTGTTCGCGAGCGTGCTCGGCGAGTAATTCGTGCGCCCACCGAACAGGATCGCCCGCGTGAAGACCTCGGTCGCGTTGTTCGCGTCGCGGTAGCGCTCCCGGTGCCGGGTAAGGGTGTGCTCGGTGCGCGCGGTGGGCGGCGTGCCGGTGACGGTGCACGAGTTCCATGTTGCGGAGGGGTTGTTGCCGCCGAGGATGGAGGCTGCGCTGATGGACCAGACGCCGTTGTCGGTGGGCGTGCCGCCGATGGTGGCGCTCCCGCCGAACAGGAAGATGTGGTCGGTCTTCTCGTCGTAGACGATGGAGTGACCGTAACGGGGGCCCGGTCCGCCGGTGACCGTCACTCTTCGCCAGACCCAATCGGCTGATGCTGGGCGGAACTCGCCGCGCCAGACATCGGAGAGCACGACTTCGGGATCGCCGGGCTGGGCGCGACCAAGGCCATCCACCACGATCATGTAAAGCGGCTGGCCGATCTTCTCGATCAAGACGAGCCCGGCGAAGGCGCGGGGAGTCGGCAGCCCTGCGGAGGGATCGGCCACCTTTCCATGCCTGGTCCAACCGAACGAGTAGTCGGCGCCAAAGGTGTTCCCGCCCCGATCGAGCCGATAGGTGTCGTTCGAGTACACGGTTGGCCCCGAGACCGTTCGACGGCCGCCGAACGCGAGCGCATAGATGCCCTCGCGTCTCGTGGCCATCATGGCCAGGCCCTCGTGCTCGGTCGGTCGGTTCGTCCCCGTTGTCGTGATGGTTGCGTCCCACGTGCCACCGTTGGCGACGCCGAATCGCTGGATACCATCATCCTGTTGGCCCGAGCCGTTCACGCCGCCGAACACGACCATCTGGCGGTACTCGCTGCCCGAGAGCACGAGCGTCTTGCCGCTGCCGAGCATCGTGTTCGTCGGGTACCAGCGCCGGAAGCTCATGTCCGGTTGCGGCACCCACGGATTTGCATTCGGGATCAAGAGGCGCGACGGGTCGAACACGACCGCGCGCTTGAGCCCGATCTCGCCAAACTCGTTGCCGCCCGTGATGAGCACGCGCCCGTCCGGCAGGTGGGACGCCCCGCCGCAGAAGATGTCCACGTTCGGGAGCGGATCGGGGATGGGGTGGTCGGCAAAGTAGGTGGGTGAGACCACGAAGCTGCCACCATTCAGCGCCGCGTCGTCGGGTGGGTTCCAGTCCCGGAGCCCACCTGCCAGGGGCACGTCCAGCGACTCGTCGCCTCGCCACCACAGGATGCTGCTGTGCGCCTGGTCGGAGGGCTGTAGGGTGGCGTGCACCTGGATGTGCGGCCAGGTGACGAGGTTGGTCCACTTGCCGGCGTGCTTTGCCGCCGGCAGATCGGCGTGCGCTGGTGAACAGAGGCAGCTCGCAAGAGCCGCCACGAGGAGAATTCCATGGACCGCATCCCTACGGGGGGGGGCTACAATCTGCGCTGGCCCGGAGTCTGGCTCTCATTGCTCGGCCTCCCTTGGCGTGAATCGGACAACGTCCGCATGAACTCGCCAGGGCGAGGGTTGGCGGCGCGTCTCTCGTGATCAATGATTTTGTTTCCCATGCTGGGGGTGTGCGTCCGATGAGGTTGAGTGATGGAAAACGACTTGGGTGGTCACGCGCGTCCACGCTGCGGCGGATGGCTTTGTCCGCCGGGGTGCTCGCCTTTCTCTTCTCTGGAGCGGCGCCGACCGCCCACGCCCAATGGGGACAAGACGGAAATCTGGTCGCCCCCCGGTCTGACTTCCCCGCGATCGTGGGAGACGGGGCAGCGGGTCTCTTTGTGCTCTTCCGGGACGTGTCTCAACTCGAAGTCCGAGCACAACGGCTCACGCCGAATGGTCTTCTGCCTGGCGGCTGGTCTTCTGCCGGGCTCGATGTCTCCAGCGCAGGAGGTCCGCAGCTTCCGGGTGACGCGGCATTGGATGGGTCCGGCGGCGCCTACTTTGCTTGGAACGGGGGCTACCCCGGGGTGGTGCAGTCCTACATCACTCGGTTGGCGGCGGACGGTGCCCGCATGCCCGGCTGGCCGGAGCTCGGGCGCGCGGGCCAGTTCGGAACACCCACGGCCTGGTACTACTTCCCAAGGCTCTTCGCCGAGGACACGTCGGGTGTGTACGTGGCGTGGGAGGACGAGCGGTACTACGAGAACGTCCCCGGCGGAGCGCTCCACGGCATCATGGTCACGCGCCTCACTTCGGATGGGGCACTCGCTCCCGGATGGCCGGAGTCGGGGGCCGACCCCTGTTCGTGCGGCGCGTTTCGCGACCAGTCAGGGACCGGGTTGTTCCCGGGCGCTGCGCCCGAGGGTGGCGTCGTCCTCACATGGAACGATGGCTACTCGATCCGCGCGCAGCGGTTCCTCCGCGACGGCCGACGAGCTCCGGGCTGGCCCACGCAGGGCGTTGCCATGGGCGCGGTGCCGTTCCCGCATGGCTACTGGCCGGAACAGGTCTGCACCGACGGCGGTGGCGGTGTGTTCGCGGCGTGGCAGGACTTCCGCGAGTCGCCGACCGACTTCAGCCGCACCAACATCTACGCGGCGCACACGCTGGCCGACGGTCGCCTCGATCCGCGCTGGCCGCCCACGGGGCTGCCGGTGGTGACGGCTCCCGGCGAACAGCAGTTCCCCTCGCTGGCGCCAGACGGCTATGGCGGTTGCTTCCTCGCGTGGACCGACGTGCCGAGCCAGGCGCAGGCGTTCGTGCTCCGCCTTCGCGACGACGGCAGCGTGCACCCGGGCTGGCCGGCACAGGGCGCTCTGATCAGTACGCGTCCGGGCTACCTCAACGAGGTGGAGATGGCACCCGACGGCATGGGCGGCGTGTTCCTGGTGTTCGAGGACTCCTTCGGGCAGTACTCCTACGTGCAGCATCTGGGGGCGAACGGGCAGCCCGCACCGGGCTGGACGCCCGAAGGCCGAAGCGTGTCGCCGGGGCTGTCGGAGATCGAGATCCAGAGCACCCTGCGTCCCGATGGGCAGGGTGGTGTGTACGTCGTCTGGAACGAAGGCCCCTTGCGCGCACAGCACTACGGCGCGGACGGCATCGTGCCGGTGCAGCTCGCGCTGGAAGACGCGCACGCCGAGCCGGGCCTGGTGCGGCTGCGGTGGTGGTCGCCGGGTGCCGGCGTGCTGAGCGGCCGCGTGTGGCGTCGCACGGAGCAGACCTCGTGGGAACCGCTCGGTCTCGCCACCATGCAGGGCCCCGACGCGCTGGGCTACGAAGACCGCAGCGTGGGCGCGGGTCAGCGCTACGCCTACCAGTTGCGGGTGTCGGGTCCCGAGGGCGAGTCGATCACGAGCGAAGCGTGGGTGACGGTGCCGGGCGCACCTCGGTTCGCGCTTTCCGGCGCGCGCCCGAATCCCGCGCACGGCTCCGACCTGCGCGTGGCGTTCTCGCTGCCGCATGCCGCGCCCGCGGAACTCGCGCTCTACGATGTCAGCGGTCGCCGCGTGGCGTCGCGTGACGTGGGCGCGTTGGGCGCGGGCGCGCACGTGGCCAAGCTCGCCGAGGGCGAGCGCATCGCGCCGGGACTCTACTGGCTGCGGCTGTCGCAGGGAGCGGAGCGCACCACCACGCGCGTGGTCATCGCCGAGTAGCGCTGCATCGCAAACACCGGCGCCCGCGACGAGCTTCCGTCGCGGGCGCCGTTCTGTTCGCGCCACTCGCGTCGCGCCGTTTACGGCGCGCCCCGCTACTTCGTCGCGGGGGCGGGCTCCGGCGTCGCGGGGGCGGCGTCGCGGCGCAGGCCACCGAAGTCCACCTTGGGCACCGCCTTCGCGGCCTCGGGCGTCTCGTAGTACTTGAACTCCTCGAACTTGAAGAAGCCGGCGAACAGGTTCATCGGGAACTGCTTGGTCAGCACGTTGTAGCCGCGCACGCCTTCGTTGTAGCGCTGGCGCTCGGTGGCCAGTCGGTTCTCGGTGCCGGCGATCTCGTCCATCAGCTGCATGAACGCTTCGTTGCTCTTCAGCTGCGGGTAGTTCTCGATCACCACCAGCAGCCGGCCCAGCGCGCCGTCCATCTGCTGCGCGGCGGCGATGCCTTCGCCCTGCGTCTTCGCGCCGGCCATCGCGGCGCGCGCGTTCGCGATCTGGCCGAACACCTCCTGCTCCTGCGTGGCCGTGCCCTTCACGGTCTCCACGAGGTTGCCGATCAGGTCGTTGCGGCGCTGGAGCTGGTTCTCCACCTGCGCCCACAGGCTCTTCACGCCTTCGCGCGACGTGACCAGCGAGTTGTACTGCTGCGACACGCAGCCGCCCAGAAGCAGCAGCACCACCGCCACCACGATCACACCGATCAGACCAGCCTTCATCGCTCGTCCTCCTTTGTATGTCTCGTTCCGCGCACCGTCCGGCGCGCGGGCGCAGGATCACCAGTTTCCGCCGCCGCCGCCACCGCCGCTCATTCCGCCGCCGAAGCCGCCGAACGAGCCACCGCCTCCGAAGCCACCTCCACCACCACCGCCGAAGCCGCCACCGTACCAGCCCCCGCCATAGCCGCCGTAACCCGAGCGTCGGCGCCCGACCGTCGGGCCGAAGCCGCCGCCTCCGCCGCTGGCCGAGCCGATCGCGGCCAACACGATCACGATGATCAGGAACAGCAGCAGCGCCAGCACCACGGGCGGCATCTTGCCGCCGCGCACGCTCGAGTAGCGCAGTTCCTTGCCGTTCCACTCCAGCGTCACGCCCTTGTCGGCGGCGATGCGCTGCGCGCTCGCCAGCACGCCGGCGGTGATGCCCTCCGCGGGATCGCCGGCACGGAAGCGCGGAATCATCAGCTGCCGCGTCATGCGCGACTGCCAGCCGTCGGGCAGCACGCCCTCCAGGCCGTAGCCGGTCTCGAAGCGGATCGCGTGCTCGTCCATGGCCACCAGCAGCAGCAGGCCGTTGTTCTCGCCCTTCTGGCCGATGCCCCACGACTGGAACACGCGCACCTTGTAGGCGTCGGGGTCCTCGGGCCAGCAGTTCTGCACCGTGAGCACGGCGAACTGCGCACCGGTCTTCTTCTGCACCTGGTCGAGGAAGCCCTCGAGCTGCGCGCGCCGCGCGTCGGGCAGCACATGCGCCACGTCGGTGACGTAACCCTCGTACGCGGGAATGGCCGCGCGCCCGGTGGTGTCGGCGGGCTGCGCCCAGGCGATCGCGGCGGCGAGCACGGCACACAGCACGAAGCAGGCTCCCGCGAGGGGAGCGAGAACTCGGCGGGGCGTCACGGAAGCTTGAGCTCGTCGATCGCGGTGACGAGACGTTCGATCTCGGCGAGGAAGCCGCGGTACAGCGAGCGCAGCTCGTCGGTCGAGAACTTGCGCTCGGCGTAGCGCACCAGCCACGCGCCCAGCAGGCCGCGTGCGTCGAGCCGGTACAGGTCGGCCACACGCTCGATCACGCGCTCGGTGCTGGCGGGCGGCACTTCGCCCGACAGGCGCAGCAGCGTGCGGAACAGCGTGTGGAAGCCGCTCGCCAGCCGCACCAGCGTTTCGCGCTGCGCTTCCGCGTGGCGGAAGCCGGCGAGGTATGCCTGCCGCAGCTGGAGATGTTTGCCGCGCAGCTCGTGCTCGAGCTGGTGGCGCAGATGCGTGCGCGGCACCTCGACGGTGGCGAGCACGTCCTCGCCTTCCACGAGCAGGCGGCGCTCCAGGATGTCGAGCCACTCGATCGGGAACACGTCGAGCGAGCGGCGCATCTGGTCCTGGCTCACGAACAGCGGCTCGAAGTGCGGCGCCTTGCCGCCCACGGGGATCGCCGCGGCCAGGGCGTCGAGCGCGTCCACACCCAGGTCGCGCGCGATCACCAGCACGTTCACGCGCGAGTGCTTCGGGTCGAACCCGGCGGTGAGCACGCTGCCGGTGAGGTAGGCGGCCAGCCACCGCGGGCCCAGTGCGTTGCGCACGGGGGTGATCCACTGGCGGGCGGCTTCGAGAACGGCGGCCGAGGGCTCCACGCGATGCTCGCTGGCGGGTTTCATGGGCGGCAGCGTAGCGCAGGGGTCCGGCCGGTCAAGCCGCTCGCCCGGCCCCCCCGGCGCCGCGGCCGAACGCCGAAACCGGAGGATTTTCTCCGTCGGGAGCGCATTTGGTCGTTGCCCGCCGCCGCCGGGGGCGACCATCCTTGAAGCTGCCGGATTCCGGCCCCAGGGCGCGGCCCTCCCGAGGCTCGCTCGCATCCCGTGTCCCCACCGCGAGGAGATGTCCCCATGGCCCGTGGTTTCCACTTTCCTGTCCGGTTCCTGTGGTCCGCGTTGTTCGCCGCGTCCGTGTTCGCGGTCGCGAAGCCCGCACACGCGATCGTCGGTTCGGTCGGCGACATGTACGTGACCGGCGACGCGTCCAACACCGTCCGCGTGTACGCACCCATCACCGGTGCGTTCCTGGGCGTGTTCCAGAACACCGCGAACCAGCCGCTCGGCATCCACTTCCATCCCACGAACGGCCGCATGCTGGTCGGCGGATTCTCGCAGGGCGTGCGCGAGTACGACTCGGCGACCGGCGCGCTCATCAAGACGTACGGCCCCGTGCTGTGGCAGTGGTCGGCGGTGTACCGCGCGAACGGCAACGTGATCGTGGCCGAGTCGGCGAGCAACAAGCTCATCGAGTACGACGGCAACACCGGCGCGTTCATCCAGGTGTTCGCGCCGCTGCCGGGCTCGCCGGCGGACATGGAGTACGGGCCCAACGGCAACCTGTACGTGTGCCAGTACTTCCCGCCGATGGTGTTCGAACTCGACGCCACGAACGGCAACGTGATCTCGGCGTGGAGCCTGCCGCCGAACACGCTCGGCAACGACGTGGCGTTCCTGAACGGCGAGATCCTGGTGACGGCCATGGGCAGCAACCTCGTCTACCGCTACGACTCGACGCCCGTGCACAACCTGCTCGGCTCGTTCGGCGACGGCAGCTGGGGCAACACGCACGGCATCGCGATCAGCCCGCACAACGGCCACATCTACGTGGTCGACGGCGTCACCGCGCAGGTCTACGAGTTCGACCCGATCACGTTCGCCGAGCTCGACGCCGCCGTGCTCACGCCCGCTCCCGGCGACAAGGTGGTGGACATCGCGTTCCGCCCGGGCGGCGGGCCCACGGCCGCGCCGCTCACCACGTGGGGGCGGCTCAAGTCGCTCTACCGTTAGGCGAGTCCACTCTGCCGGCACCGAAACACCGCGGCCGCCCTGTCGCGAGGGCGGCCGCGGCGCGTTTCGCCCGGGTCAGGCGGCTTCGTTCGCGTCGAAGCCCCGCGGGGTCACCTTGGCGAGTGCGGCGGCGAGCGCGGCGGGCCGGATCGGCTTGCTCACGTAGTCGTCCATGCCCGCGAACAGGCAACGTTCGCGATCCTCGGCCATGGCGTGCGCGGTCATCGCGATCACCGCCACGTGATGGCCGGTCGCGACCTCGCGGCGGCGCAGCTCGCGCGTGGCCGAGAGCCCGTCGAGCACGGGCATCTGCACGTCCATCAGCACCACGTCGATCGGCTCGCGATCGAGCACGTCGAGCGCGGCCTGCCCGTTCTCGGCGCTCTTCACGACGCAGCCCCAGCGCTCCAGCAGGCGCGTGGCCACCAGTCGGTTCGTGGCGTTGTCCTCGGCCAGCAGCACGCGCAGCCCGTGCAGCGATGCGTGGTCGCTCAGTGCCGTGCCGGCCACGGGCATCGGCATGCTGCCGAGATCCTCGACCGCCCGGCGAAGCGGCGCGAGCCGCAGCGGCCGCGACACGAACGCGTCGGCCCGCCGGCCCGCCACCACGGGAAGCTCCGAGCGGGCTCCGCCGGTGGCCACGAAGCGCGGGCGGGCCGCGGGGTCGCCCGCATTGAGCCAGGGAGCCAGGCGCGCTTCTTCGCGCGTCGCCGAGTGGATCTCGAGCACCATCACATCCACGGGATTGCCACCGGTGGCCGCGAACGCCGCATCGATCGTGGCGCCCGCGTACACCACGTGCCCGGCGCGGCGCAGGTGCCGGGCCGTGTGCTCGCAGGCGGTGGCGTTGGGCTCCACCAGCAGCAGCCGGCGCGACACGCGGTGCGGCGCCATCAGCGCCGCCGACGACGCGGATGCGGCCACCTGCAGCGGCAGGCGCACGAAGAATCGGCTGCCGTGCCCGAGCTGGCTTTCCACGCCGATCACGCCGCCCATGCGCTCGGCGAGCTGGCGCGAGATCGACAGCCCCAGCCCCGTGCCGCCGAACCGGCGCGTGATGCTGCCGTCGGCCTGCGTGAAGCTGTCGAACACGGCATTCAGGCGGTCGGGCGAGATCCCGATGCCGGTGTCCTGCACTTCGAGCATGAGCGGACGTTCGGGGTCCTCCGTGTCGCGGTGAGCACGCAGCGTCACCTGCCCGTGCTCGGTGAACTTCACGGCGTTGCCCGCCAGGTTCACGAGCACCTGCCGCAACCGCACGGCGTCGCCGAGCACGGCGTCGGGCAGGTCGGCCGCGACGTCGGCCACCAGCTCGATGCTCTTGGCCGCCGAACGCGGCGTGAGCATCTCGACCACGTCCTCGAACAGCGTCAGCAGCGCCACCGGCTCGTTCTCGATCGCCAGCTGCCCGGCTTCGAGCTTCGAGAAGTCCAGGATGTCGTCGATGATGCCGAGCAGCGACTGCGCGCTGCGTCGCACGCCGCTCGCGTACTCGCGCTGCTCGTCGTCGAGCCGCGTGTCCAGCAGCAGCTCGATCAGGCCCAGCACGCCGTTCATGGGCGTGCGGATCTCGTGGCTCATGTTCGCGAGGAACTCGCTCTTGGCGCGCGTGGCGCGGAGCGCGGTATCGCGCGCCTTCTCCAGCTCGGCCGCCTGGCGCTCGGCGTGTTCGCGCGCATGCTCCATGTCGGCCAGGTGCTGGCGTTGCTCGGTGATGTCCTCCGAGATGCCCAGCAGGAACCTCGGACGGCCCTCGGAGTCGTAGAGCGGCACCTTCTTGGTGTGCAGCCAGCGCACACCATTGGGTGTGTTGATGGGTTCGTCCACCTCGTGCAGGCGCCCCTCGGCGAGCACGCGGCGGTCCACCGAACGGAAGAACTCCGCCTGCTCGACGGGGAACAGGTCGCCGTCCTCGTGGCCGACGTAGTCCTTGCTGGCCACGCCGGTCAGGCGCTCGGCCGCCGGGTTCCACAGGAGCATGCGCAGCGTTCGCGCGTCCTTGGCGAACAGCATGTTCGGCACGGTCTCGACGACGCCGCGGAGCAGTGCCTCCTCGTTGTGCAGGCGCTCGTCGATGATGCCCTGCTCCAGCGCGAGCGCCGCGAGCGCGGAGACCGCTTCCAGCGTCTCGTACTGGATCAACGTGGGTACGCCGACTTCGCGGCGGTAGGCTCCCATCGTGCCGAGCGGGTGCCCGTCGGAAGCGAGGATCGGGAACGACCAGCACGCCGACAGGCCGAACGGCTCCAGCAGGTGGCGATGCACGTCCCACAGCGGATCCGTGTGGATGTTGCTGACGATCACCGGCTCGCGGCGGTGCACCGCCGTGCCGCACGAGCCCGACGACGGCCCCACCGCGATACCCACGAGGGCGTCGGCGTACGCGACCGGCAGCGAACCGTTCGTGTTCAAGCCGAGCCGGCCGTCCGAATCCAGCAGCATCATCGAGCACAGCACGTCGGGGTGCAGTTCCTCGACCAGTCGCACGAGGTGCGAGAGCACCTCGCGGCCGGGCGTGCGCCGTACGAGCATGCGCAGCGTGGCGGCGATGAGCTCCGCGCGCCGGCGCCGCACGCGCTCGATGCGCGCCACCTCTTCGAGCGCGGACTCCGTGCGCCGCAGCTCCATCTGGGCGGCGACCTGGCGGGCCAGCACGCCCAGCCGCCGCAGGTCGTCGGGGCTCGGCGTGCGCGGCTCGCGGTCGAGCACCGAGAGCGTGCCGTACGGGACGCCCTCGCGCGTGCACAGGCGGACGCCGGCGTAGAAGCGGATGTGCGTCGGGCCGGTGATCGAGGTGTGCGCGGCGAACCGCGGGTCCTTCGTGGCGTCCTCCACCACGAGCACGCCGTCGGGCTGGCGCAGCACCTCCTCGGTGAACGAGCCGGCCAGTGCGAGTTCGCTGACTTTCGCGCCCAGCTTGGAGCGGACGCGCAGGCGATCCCCGTCCACGAGATCGACGAACGCCAGCGGCGCGTCCAGCGAGTCCGCCGCGTACGCCGTGAGCTCGTCGAGCACGGGGTCGTCGGCCACGTGGAACGCGTCGAACCCGAGGATGTCCCTCAGGCTGCGTGCGTGCGGAATCGTGGGGCCATCGGCCTCGGTCATCGCATCTCTCACTGGTGGATCGTCGGGGAAGCCCGCGAATCATCCGATCCCGGGCCCGTAGTCACGACCACGTTCGCAAGTCTCGGAGCCCGGCCCCCTCCTCTGAAGAGCGGACGCGGAGGTACGCCACCGCCGCGCACGGAACTGGCGGGGGATCGGTCGGTTGCAGGCCGGGTGGGCCCACCGGCGGCGCGGCCCATCAGGTGCACGACCCGGGACTTTGGTCTTGCGATGCCGGGTCGAGTTCTTGGACCATTTCCGCTCCGGGCGTCCGGGGTGCTCGCGCGTGTTCGCGGCCCCGGCTCCGAGTCCCGACATCGACGGAGACCGCCATGGCCGCGCACCCGACTTCGCGTCACCTGCTTTTCGCCCTGCTCGCGCTGTTCCTGTTCGTGCCGGCCGCGCCCCGCCCTGCCGCGGCGATCGGCGCCATCGGCGACGCCTACGTGACTGGCGAGGGCTCCGGGCTCGTGCGCGCTTACGGTGGCGCGACGGGCGCGTTCCTCGGCGTGGCCGCCTCGTCACAGGCGGGCGCCACCGCGCAGGCCGCGATTCACTTCGGAGCGACGAACGGACGCTACCTGGTCGGGCACCAGGCCGGCGGGGTGAACGAGTTCGACGCGGCGACGAACGCCTATGTCCGCACGTACGGCACGGGCGGCGGATGGATGTGGTCGGCGATCTACCTGCCGAACGGCAACGTGCTCGTGGCCTCCACCTCCACGAACGAGCTGGTCGAGTACGACGGCGTCACGGGCGCGCTCGTCGCCGTGCGCGCGACGCTTCCCGGTGATCCCGCCGACATGCGCTTCGGCCCGAACGGCCACCTGTACGTGTGCACGTACTTCCACTCGACGCTCTACGAACTCGACCCGTCGACGTACGGCATCCTCCACTCGTGGACTTCGCAGTTCGGCTGGTTCAACGACGTGGCGATCCTGCCGAACGGCGACGTGCTGGTGACCGGCTCCGACATCATGGCCGGGCTCGGCACGCTGCAGCGATTCGACGCCGCCGGCTCGGCCATCGGACTGGTGACCGGGCTCTCGCGGCCGCACGGGATCGACATTCGCCCGTCGGACGGGCACGTGTTCGTCGCCGACGGCGCCGCGGCGGAAGTGCGCGAGTTCGATCCGGTCACGCTCGCGGAGCTGAATCCGGCGTGGTGTTCGCCGAGCCCGGCGGACAAGATCGTCGACATCGAGTTCCGCCGAGACGACCGGGCCACCTGGCTGAGTCCGACGACGTGGGGGCGCCTCAAGTCGCTGTACCGCTGACGACAGGCGAAGTCGGCCGGTGCGGCACGCGGCCGATCTCCCGCGGGCGGGGCGTTCGCGACGGGCGCCGGCGGTTCGCCGCGACGGCGCCGGCCGTCGACGAACGGTGATGAGAAGCGAGGTCCGCCGCGATTCGCGGGAGCTCGCCCGCCGCACTTGACCCTCCGACGAAGCGGCTCGTAACGTGGCCACGCTTCGCTCGCGTTTCGCGCACTCCGGAGGTGTCGTGTACGAGGTGCTGATCATCGGCGGCGGCCCCGCCGGCCTCACGGCCGGGATGTACTGCCGCATGCGCAAGATGTCGGTCCTCGTCGTGGATGCCGGACGCCTGGGCGGGCAGCTCATCTCGCTGTACGGCGACAAGCCGGTGCACGACTGGCCGGGCTACCACAAGATCCTCGGCGCCGACCTGGCCGCCTCGCTCGTGGAGCACGCGCGCGAGCTGGGCTGCGAGATGATGGAGAAGATCAAGATCACCGACCTCGTGCGCCGCGAGGACGGCTCGTTCGAGCTCGATGCGCTGAACGTGGAAACCCGCGAGACCTCCAAGCTCGAGACGAAGTGCGTGGTCATCGCCATCGGCGGCGGCGCGTTCGAGCCCCGCAAGCTCAAGGTGCCGGGTGAGGACGGCCTCGACGAGGACCAGCTCACGTACCGCATGGCCGAGAAGAAGCGCGTGGCCGGCCGGCGCGTGATCGTGGTGGGAGGCGGCGATTCGGGCCTCGAGAGCGCGCAGGCCGCGCACGAGGCGGGCGCCCCGGTCACCGTGCTGCAGGTACTCGATCGCTTCACGGGCATGGAAGCGAACATCGAGAAGGTGCAGGAGTACGGCATCGCGGCCCGCTTCAACACGCGCGTGAAGGAAGTGCTGCTGGAGCACGGTCGGCTCGTGGGCGTGCTCGTGCAGGCGAAGGGCGCCGACGCACCCGAACGCGTCGACGGCGACTACCTGGTGGTCAACATCGGTGCCGCGGTGAACCTCGACGCGGTCAAGCGCTGGGGCGTGACGGTGGAAGGCAACCTCATCCTCGTCGACGGCCAGATGCGCACCAACATCGAGGGCCTGCTCGCGTGCGGCGACATCGTGACGTACGAGGGCAAGTACAAGCTGCTCATCACGGCGTCCAAGGAGGGCGCCGTGGCCGCGAACTCGGCCTACTCGTGGGTGCGCAAGCCGACGCGCGTGACCATGGGTGACCTGTATTCGTAGACGAAAGGAGCGGGCGTCTTCGCCCGATCGAACCGCGTGAAACCCGTCATCAACGACTTCTGCATCCACGTGGCCACGGTCAACGGCTCCGGCAGCCAGACCGCGAACAGCGTGCTGCTGCGCGCCATCTTCCAGATGGGCATCCCGGTCAGCGGCAAGAACCTGTTCCCGTCGAACATCGCCGGCCTGCCCACGTGGTTCACGATCCGCGCCAGCAAGGACGGCTGGATCGCGCGCCGCCGCACGAACGAGATCCTGGTGGTGATGAACCCCGAGACCGCCGCCGAGGACGTGGCGTCGATGGGGCCCGGCACCGTGATCGTGACGAACGACGCGATCAAGTTCCCGGATCCGCCGGCCGACCGGATCGTCTACCGCGTGCCGATGGCCAAGCTCATGGAGCCCATCACGAACGACGTGAAGCTGCGCCGGCTGGTGGTGAACATGATCTACGTGGGCGTGCTCGCGAAGCTGCTCGGCATCGAACTGGCCGAGATCGAGCGCGCGCTGGTGGCGCAGCTCGGCGGCAAGCCGAAGGCGCTCGCGCTGAACCAGGCCGCCGTGAAGGCGGGCTTCGAGTTCGCGGGCAGCCTCGACGCGTCGCTGCACCCGTACCGGCTCGAGCGCATGAACGAGACGGCGGGCAAGATCCTGATCGACGGCAACACCGCCGCCGCGCTCGGCACGATGTTCGGCGGCGTCACGGTGGTGACGTGGTACCCGATCACGCCTTCGTCCAGCCTGATCGAAGCGCTGATGGGCTTCCTCGAGAAGCACCGCCACGCGCCCGACGGCAAGGCCACTTACGCGGTGGTGCAGGCCGAGGACGAGTTGGCCGCGATCGGCATGGTGCTGGGCGCGAGCTGGGCCGGCGCGCGCTCGATGACCGCCACGTCGGGCCCGGGCATCTCGCTGATGGGTGAGTTCGCGGGCTACGGCTACTACGCCGAGATCCCGGGCGTCGTGTGGAACATCCAGCGCATCGGGCCCAGCACGGGGCTGCCCACGCGCACGTCGCAGGCCGACCTGTCGCAGGCCGTGGGTCTGTCGCACAGCGACACCCAGTTCCCCGTGCTGCTGCCGGCGTCGGTGAGCGAGTGCTTCGACTTCGGCGTGATCGCGTTCGACCTGTCGGAGCGCCTGCAGACGCCGCTGTTCGTGCTGAGCGATCTCGACATCGGCATGAACCTGTGGATGAGCGACGCGTTCCAGTACCCCGAGAAGCCGATGGACCGCGGCAAGGTGCTGAACGCCGACGACCTCGAGAAGGTCGCGAAGTTCGAGCGCTACCGCGACGTGGACGGCGACGGCATTCCGTACCGCACGATTCCCGGCAATCCGAACTGGAAGGGCACGTACTTCACGCGCGGCTCCGGCCACGACGAAGCGGCCCGCTACACCGAGAGCCCCGAAACGTACGTGCGCAACATGGACCGGCTGAAGAAGAAGTACGACACCGCGCGCGCGCTGGTGCCCGCGCCCGAGGCGTTCGAGATGGCCGGCGCCGACGTGGGGCTGGTCGCGTTCGGTTCGTCGCACTGGGCGGTGATCGAGTCGCAGGCCCAGCTCGCCGCGGCCGGCGTGAAGGCCTCGTACCTGCGCATCCGCGCGCTCCCGTTCGCGGCCAGCGTGCGCGAGTTCCTGGCGAAGCACCGCGCGATCTACGTGGTCGAGCAGAACCGCGACGGCCAGATGGCCGAGCGGCTCAAGCTCGAAGCGCCCGAGCTGGCCGGCCGCATCCGCTCGGTGCTGCACTACGACGGACTGCCGATCGACGCGAAGACCGTGACCGACGGCGTGCTGGCCCACGAAGGCCGCGCCGTGGCGGAAGGAGTTGCCCGATGAGCACCGCGACCACGCCTCCGGCCGGCAACACCAACCGCATCGGCCTGACGCGCGCCGACTACGACGGCGCCAAGACCACGCTGTGTCCCGGTTGCGGGCACAACGCCATCACCGGCGGCATCATCCAGGCCGCGTACGAAGCCGGGCTCGAGCCGCACAAGGTGGCGAAGTTCTCGGGCATCGGCTGCTCCAGCAAGACGCCCGCGTACTTCCTCGGCCACTCGCACGGTTTCAACGCCGTGCACGGGCGCATGCCCGCGGTGGCCACCGGCGCGCACTGCGCGAACCACCAGCTGCTGTGCATCGGCGTGTCGGGCGACGGCGACTCGGCCAGCATCGGCATGGGCCACTTCGTGCACATGCTGCGGCGCAACGTGCCGGCCGTGTACATCGTCGAGAACAACGGCGTGTACGGGCTCACGAAGGGCCAGTTCAGCGCCACCGCCGACCTGGGCAGCACGCGCAAGGGCGGCGAGGCGAACACGCTCACGCCGATCGACCTGTGCTCGCTCGCGATCGAGCTGGGCTGCGGGTTCGTGGCGCGCTCGTTCTCGGGGGACCAGAAGCAGCTGCGTCCGCTGCTCAAGGCCGCGTTCGCGCACAAGGGCACGGCGCTCGTGGACGTGATCAGCCCGTGCGTGACGTTCGCCGACCACGAGGGCAGCACCAAGTCGTACGCCGCCGTGAAGGAGCACGATTCGCCGCTGCACGACATCGACTACGTGCCCTACTTCGAGGACATCAAGGTGGAGTACGAGCCCGGCACCACGCGCGAGGTGAAGATGCCCGACGGCTCGTGGATCGTGCTGAAGAAGCTCGGCGAGGACTACGACCCGTCCGACGCGGTGCGCGCCATGACGCTGCTGCACGAGGCGCGTCGCGACCAGCGGCTGATCACCGGCCTCATCTACTACGACCGCGAATCGCGCCCGTTCACCGACGAGCTGAACCTGGTGGACGCACCCGTCGCCACGCTGCCGCAAAGCATGGTGCGCCCGCCCAAGGCGGTGCTCGACGAGATCATGCGGCAGTACCGCGAAGGCCAGGTGGAGGCCGCGGGCGGGGGCGGATGAGCCCGGCGCCGGCATCGGCGGAAGCGCGCGGGGGCGTCGGGCTCACGGCCCGGCGCCCCGTCGCGCTCTCCGTGCTGCTCGTGCTGCTCGCGCTGGGCAACCTCGCGGGGCTGTACAAGACCACCGCGCTCGCCGATGCGACGGCCGCGCAGTTCCCCCGCCTGTCGCCCGCACTGGTGCGAGCGCTCGTGATCGTGCCGATCGCCTACCTCGGCACGCTGCCGTGGCTGTGGCGCATGCGGCCGTGGGCGTACCGCCTGCAACTCGCGCTCGGTGCAGGGGTCGTCGCGCTCGACCTGTGGGCGGGCAACTTCGCGCACGGCGTGGTGGCCGCGGTGGCGACCATCCTGCTCGTCACCCTCCTCGGCCCGGCGCGTCGGAGCGTGCTCGGATGGTGAGGCGCGGCCTCGTTCCGATCGCGTCGCCGGGAGCGTCGAACGACCTGCGCGCGCCGTCGCCCGACGTGATCGCGAGCCCCGACGGCTCGCTGCCGATGAGCGCGTCCGGGCAGAGGACCACCGGCCCGGGCCAGGCGGCGGGCTCGGTCGCGTTCCGGAGGTCGCGATGAGCGTTCGCGAGACCGCCGCGGAGTTCGACGACCGCGCGCGCACCTACGCGTCGAGCGCCGAACTCGTGGAGGGCGACACCCGCCACCGGCTGCTCGAGCACCTGGACCCGATCGTGGACGAGACGCTGCTCGACGTGGGCAGCGGCCCGGGATCGTTCGCGCGCACGGCGGGGCCGTTCGTGGGCCGCGTGATCGCGCTGGACCTCTCGCGCGTGATGCTCGGCGCGCTGGCGCTGGAGTCGCGCCGCGCGGGCCGGCTCGTGCCGCCGCGCGTGCAGGCCGACGCGTGCGTGCTGCCGCTGCGCGACGCGTGCGTGCAGCTGGTGTCGTGCCGGCACGCGGCGCGTCACTTCGCCGACGTGCGCGCGTTCCTGCGCGAGGCGGCTCGCGTGATGACGCCGGGCGCGCGGCTGGGCGTGGTGGACGCGGCCCTCACGGGGGAGGCCGAGGACGACGCGGTGCTGGCCGCGCTCGAAGCACTTCGCGGCCCGGGCGCGCCGCGGCTGATGGGCGAGGACGCGTGGCGCGAGGCGCTGGGCGCCACGCCGGGGCTGCGCACCGAGTGGGTGGAGGCGCCGCACTACGAGCGCGAAGCGGGGCGCTCGCTGCTCGCGTGGCTCGCCGAGGCCGGAGCGTCCAGCGACACGTTTGAGCGCGCGAAGCGCCTGCTGCTCGGCGCGAGCGCGGCCGCGCGCCAGCGACTCGGCGTGCTCGCCCACGGCGACGACGTGCAGTACCACCCGCCGTGCGTGATCGCAGCGGCCAAGCGCGTGCGGGACTGAGGCGGAACCGCGCGCGATTCCGGCGCTACCCGCTCTCGACTTGCGCGCAGGCCACGCTACCCGGCTTTCGAGAACAGGCGATCCAGCTCCGCCATGGCCATGGCCGCGGCCCTGCCAGAGTTCAAGACCTCGCCGGGCGACCGACCCGTGGCGCGCGCATGCCGCAGCGCGGCGTTGATGCGGGCTTCGTCCTGATCCTCGGTGCGTGCGGCCCGTAGGCTCGGCGCCATCGACGCCGACTCGCGCTCGTCGTGGCCACCCGCCGAGGCCCGCGCGGCCTCGACCTTGGCCTGCATGAAACCTGCGCCGTACGCACGGTCGGCTTCGAGACGATTGTGCGTGTCGCAGAGCAGCCGCACGTTGGACGCGGCGTTCCCATCGCCGCCCTTGCCCACGGGCTTCACGTGGTCGAACTGGAGCCCGTCGCGGCACTCGCAGCGATGGCCGTCGGCACCGACGAACGTGCACTGCCCGCCATCGCGCTCCCACACCTCGCGGCGCACGGCCACGGGCACGTAGCGTGGATCGTCGGATGCCCGCGAGCGACCGGTGCCGGCGCCGAGCTTCGTGCGCTCGAGCTTCTCAGCGTAGGCGGCCAGCGCGCGCTTGAGCACTTCGGACACGTCACCCGGCGCGACATCCGGGCCGACCAGCGACTGCGCGTATCGCAGCAGGTCGTGCGCCTCCTGGTCGATCGTGACCGTGAGCGCGAATCGCTGCGGGGCCGGCGGCTCCGCGGTCGGAAGTGGTTCCATCGACTCCGCGGATTCCGTCGATCCGATGGTGCCTACCCGTATCGATACGGGTGGATTCGCGGGCGTCGCACCCAGCGGCACGAGACTCGTCGGCACGTCGGCGCTCGGGAAGCGCTCGGCCAGCATCCGCCGGATCGCCTTGAGCGGCTGGTGCACCGATGTCGCGATCAACTCCTCGGCGTTGTCGGGCCGCAGGTGCTTCGAGAGCAGGCTCACGCCGGTCACGGTCAGCCGGCCGTCCTCGATCATCGGCAGGATCTCCGGCCATCGCCGGGCCGCCCGGGCAGTGCGCAGCCGGTGGTACGCCACATCCTCGGACATGTGGTGCACGTCGCGGCAGTATTCGAACATCGAGCGGCAGCCCTCGGGCCCGTAGAGCCCGCGGCGTTCCACCTCGTTGAGCAGCAGCAACAGCTCGACCGTGTTGGCGCGCACCACGGACAGCGTGTAGTCGAGCAGATCCAAGATCTGCAGATCGTCCATGGCGCCGTAGATGGGCTGCATCGGCATGACGTCACTCGCTTCGGGGGCGAGTTCTCGCGGGGCACCTGCTTTGTACCACGCGTGTTTTCCGCGCAGCCCCACGCGCGCTCGGACGCGATCGCGCGTGGGCCCTCGCGGAATCGCAATCCACGCCCTTCGCGCCGTCCACGGCCACGCCACGCACGCACCATTGAAATGGCGGAGTGCGTCGTGGACCGCGCGCTCCGCCATCGCCGACACACGTCAACTCAAATCGTCGTGAAGTCGCGCCGTCAGCTTTCGCGCACCTCGTAGTGCTGGCGGAGCACTTCGAGCGCTCGATCGAAGACCGTCTCGCGCACCAGCAGCCAGTCGGTGTCGAACGTGCTCAGCACGAACACCGGCACGCCGGCTTTCGCGAGCGGTTCGGTCAGGGCGTGGATCACGCCGGTCGTGGTGAACGGCACCGGGCCCACGAGGCCGAACGCGCGCCAGCCGCGTTCGACGTGCTCCTGCACGGACGGCGGCAGGTCGTCCTCGGGGCACACCAGCGAGAGTTCGTCGGGCGTGCGCGTGAGGCTCCAGAACGTGGGGCTCTCGTGGAAGACCCACGCGGGCAGCGGCGCATCGGCGGGAAAGCGGCAGACCGCCAGCCGCCACGGCTCCAGCCGCAGCGGGAAGCGCGGAGGGCTCACGGGAAGATCACTTCACCTTCGTCGTCCATCACCAGGATCGCCGAGCACGGACAGGCCTCGGCCGCCTCGAGCACCTTGGCGGGCGTGTCGGCTTCGGGGTCCAGAACGGTCGACTTGCTCTTGCTGTCGATCGCGAACACGGCGGGCGCGATCTCGCAGCACGTTCCGTTGCCGCAGCACTCGTTTCGAAGGATCTGGATCTGCATGGCGTCGCGTGAACCTCTCGGGAGAAGGGCGAGGGCAGAGTGTCAGAAGGCCCGCGGCGGTGTAAAGGCGCGAGTCGTGGCTGGTCGGTGGATCGAACGGTGACTCTCACGAGCGGCCCTGCGTCCGGATGTGCACGGGCCGGCATTTGCGCCGGTCCGCGATGCGCGGCACGGCCGGGATCGCTCGCGACCCGGGGATTCCGGCGCTACAGTGCCGCGACTCGTGGTGACGACTCTTCCTCCCGGTCCGGAGTTCCCGTCATGTCCGCGCTCGACCAGTACCTCGCACAGAACCGCGATCGCTTCCTCGACAACCTGAAGGCGGTGCTGCGCATTCCCAGCGTGAGCGCCCGCAGCGAACACAAGGAGGACGTGCTGCGCTGCGCGGAGCACATCGTGGCGCACCTGAAGGCCATCGGCCTGTCGCGCGCCGAGGTGGTACCCACCTCGGGCCACCCGGTGGTGTACGCGGAATGGCTCGGGGCGCCCGGCGCGCCCACCGCGCTGCTGTACGGACACTACGACGTGCAGCCGGTGGAACCGCTCGACCTGTGGCACACGCCGCCGTTCGAGCCCACGCTGCGCGACGGCAAGCTCTACGCGCGCGGCGCGTGCGACGACAAGGGGCAGGTGTACATGCACCTGTCCGCGATCGAGGCGCACCTGAAAACCAGCGGCAGGCTGCCGATCAACCTGAAGATGGTGATCGAGGGCGAGGAGGAATCGGGCAGCGACGCGCTGGAGCCGTTCCTGCTGGAGTGGCGCAAGCAGCTCGACGCGGACGTGATCCTGGTGAGCGACACGAGCATGCTCGGGCCCGACCAGCCGGCGCTCACGTACGGCCTGCGCGGGCTGATCTACGCGCAGGTGGAGGTCACCGGCCCCGCGCGCGACCTGCACTCGGGCGAGTTCGGCGGCGCGGTGCAGAACCCCGCGAACGCGCTCGCCACGATCATCGCCGGGCTCAAGGACGCCGACGGGCGCATCACGGTGCCGGGCTGCTACGACCGCGTGCGTGCGCTGAGTGCGGACGAGCGCGCGGCGTTCGCGGCGCTGCCGTTCGACGAAAAGGGTTTCCTGCACGAGAGCGGCGCGCCCGCGCCGTTCGGCGAGAAGGGCTTCACCACGCTGGAGCGCATCTGGTCGCGTCCCACGCTCGACGTGAACGGCATGTGGAGCGGCTACACCGGCGAGGGCGCCAAGACCGTGCTGCCGTCGTTCGCGGCGGCCAAGATCAGCATGCGGCTGGTGCCCGACCAGGACCCCGACGAGATCTTCCGCAGCTTCGAGTCGCACGTGCGGGCGCTGGCGCCTCCGGGCGTCACGGTGAAGGTGATCGACCTGCACGGCGCGCTGCCGTGGCGCACCGACCCCGCCCACCCGATGCTGCGCGCCGCCGTGCGCGCGCTGGAGCGTGCGTGGGGCAAGGCGCCGGGCCTCATCTGCGAGGGCGGCTCGATCCCGGTGATGGCCACGTTCCAGAAGACGCACGGGCCGGTGCCGTGCATCCTGATGGGCTTCGCGCTGCACGACGACCAGGTGCACGCGCCGAACGAGAAGTTCTCGCTCAGCAGCTTCCACGGCGGCACCACGAGCTGCGCGTACCTGTACGAGGAGCTCGCGAAGCAGGCGTAGGTTCGCGCGGGGCGGCGTGACCCTCCGGGGCATCGCCGCCCCGTCCCCCGGTGCGGAACCCGCGGCGTCCACGAGAGCACACGGCCCGGGAGTCGGCATGAGCGCACCCGTTCCATTCCTCGGCGAGTTGCTGCTGCTGGCGGCGGTGTCGCTGGCGGTGGTGCTGGTGTGCCGGCGCGTGAACCTGCCGCCGCTCGTGGGCTTCATGATCACGGGCGTGGCGATGGGCCCGGGCGGGCTCGGGCTGGTGCGCGACGCGCAACTGGTGCGCCAGCTGTCCGAGATCGGTGTCGTGCTGCTGCTGTTCACGGTGGGCCTGGAGTTCTCGCTCACCGAGCTGCGAAGGCTCGGGCGCCGCACGTTCGTGGGCGGCGCGTTGCAGGTGGCGCTGGTGATCACCGTGTCGGCGAGCGTGCTGGTGGCGCTCGGCAAGCCGCTCGCGCCGGCGCTGTTCACCGGCATGGTGATGTCGATCTCGAGCACGGCCGTGGTGCTGAAGCTGCTCGGCGACCGCGGCGAACTCGACGCGCCGCGCGGGCGGCTGGCCACCGGCGTGCTCGTGCTGCAGGACCTGCTGTGCATCGCGTTCGTGCTGGTGACGCCGCACCTGGCGCGCTGGAACGGCGCCACCGCGCTGCCGCGGCTCGAGCCCGCGTCGCTGGCCGCCACGCTCGGCGCGCTGGTCACCGCGCTGGCGCTGTTCCTGGCCGCGCAGCGCGCGATCCCGTGGCTGCTGCACCGCGCATCCACGGCCGGGTCGCGCGAGGCGTTCCTGTTCGGTGTGCTGCTGGTGGTGCTCGGCAGCGCGTGGCTCGCCTCGGTGGCCGGGGCGTCGCTCGCGATCGGCGCGTTCCTCGCGGGGCTCATCCTGGCCAAGTCCGACCTGCGCTCGCAGATCGTGGCCGACGTGCTGCCGTTCCGCGACGCGTTCGCGAGCGTGTTCTTCGTGGCCATCGGCATGTCGATGGACCTGCACGCGGTGGCCGCGCAGCCCGGGCTCGTGCTGGCCGCCACGGCGGGCCTGCTCGTGTTGAAGACCGCCACCGGTCTCGCGGCGTTCGGCGTGGCGGGCAACCATCCGCGCGTCGCGCTCGAGGGCGCGCTCGTCACCGCGCAGATGGGCGAGTTCTCGTTCCTGCTGCTGCAGCTGGCCGCGGGCACGCCGCTGGTGGAGCGCGGCACGGTGCAGGCGTTCACCGCAGCGGCGGTGCTGTCGCTGGCGCTGACGCCGCTGCTGGTGGCCGTCGCGCCGCGCGCCTCGCACGCGCTGTCGCGCTTCTGGCGGCCGGCGGCGGCGCCGGTGCCCGGCGAGGCCGGCGAACGGCTGGGCCCGGCCGCGGCGCACGCGGCGCGGCGCGGGCACGTGGTGATCGCGGGCTACGGCCTGAACGGCCGCAACCTGGCGCGCGTGCTGCGCGCCGTGCACCTGCCGCACCTGGTGGTGGACCTCAATCCCGACGGCGCGAGACAGGCGGCGGTCGACGGCAGCGCGGCGCTGATCGGCGACATCGCCTCGCCCGCCATCCAGCACGACGCGGGCGTGGCCGAGGCGCGCGTGCTGGTGCTGGCGCTCAGCGATCCGGCCGGGTCGCGCCACGCGTGCCGGCTCGCGCGCCAGCGTTCGAGCTCGCTGTTCATCCTGGCGCGCACGCGCTACGTGGCGGAGATCGACGAGCTCTATCGCACGGGCGCGAGCCAGGTGATCCCCGAGGAGTTCGAGACCTCGATCGAGATCTTCACGTCGGTGCTGCGCGAGTTCCACGTGCCGGGCAACATGGCCGAGGCGCAGGTGCGCCTGCTCCGGCAGGAGCGCTACGGCCTCATGCGCGGCCGCAAGCTGCCGTCGAGCGTGGTGGAGCGGCTCGACGAGCTGCTGGCCGAGGGCGTCACCGACACGTTCCTGCTGCTGCAGCACTCGCCCGCGGTGGGGCGGTCGTTCGCCGACCTGGGGCTGGAGCGCGTGCGCGTGGTGGCCGTGGTGCGCGGCGGCCACGTCATGGCGGAGCCGCCCGCGGACTTCGAGCTGCGCGTGGGCGACACGGTGGTGCTCACGGGCGACCACGCGTCGATGGATCGGGCGGCCGAGCAGTTGCGGCCGGCGGCGGAATCTCCGCCGACCGGCGGCGCCTGAGCCACCGCGCCGAGCGCTCGCGTCCATCGCGCCGCCGCTGTTATGGTGCCGCTCCGCATGCGTCCCGTCCTGTGTTTCCTCCTGCTCCTGCTGGCCGCGGGATCCGTTCACGCCGAGCCCGCGTTCCACACGCTGGTGCTGCGCGGCCGCACGCTGGCCGCCGACGGCACGCCCATCACGGGCGCGCGCGTGACGCTGCGCGGCAGCGTGTCGGCTTCGTCGATGAGCGACGGGCAGGGCCGCTGGTCCACGACCACGCCCATGGGCTCCGCGGCCGCGCTCGCACGCGAACCGTTCACGCTCGAAGTGCGCGCCGAGGCCGGCGGCCGCCGGCTGCCGCTCGCGTCGGGGGGCAGCGCGCTGCTGCTGGAGGTGTCGCTCGTGCAGCGCGACGGTCGCGCCGTGGTGCGCGTGCGTTCGAACCAGCCGTCCGCCGCCGCCGGCGTGGCGACCGCGTTCGCGCAGGAAGGCCTCATGGACGCCTGGGTCGAGGCCGACTTCGGCGGGGCCTCGCGCGCGGGCGGCAACGAACTTCGTTTCACCGAGGAAGCGCTCGTGCCCGGACTCGTGCCGCCCGCCGGCACGCGCGCCGCGGGTCCGACGCCCGCGCGTCCGGGCGCCACGCCGCCCGCGCTGTCGAGCCCGCGCGAGCGAGCGCACCGCCGGCGAGTCCGCCGCCCGTGCGCGCGAACGCCGAAACGTCGCGCACGCAGCCCGCGCGCGAGCCGGCCGCCGCGCTCGAGGCGGCGCGCCGCAGCGCCGAACCTGCCACCGAGCGCCGCGCCGCCGATGCGGCCGCGAAGCGCTGCGCGACAGCCTGGCCACCGCGCGTCGCGTGATGACCTTGGCTGCGCGCCGCCAGGCGGATGTGCCTTCGACCGTGCGCCGCGAGGAGCGCCGCCGCTTCGCGCCGCTACGACAGCCTTGCTGCGCAACGCGCGGCGATCCGCTCGCAGGACAGCCTCGAGTGGGTGGCCGCGCGCGCGCGCCGCGCCGAGGGCCGACTGCGCGAGCGGGCGGCGGAGCAGGCGCGCATCGACAGCCTCGCGCAGTGGCGCCGCGAGCGACGTCGCGCGGACAGCCTGGAGTGGGTCGCGCGCCACGCCGGCACGTCGGTGCCGCGCACGGAGCACCGTTGCGCCGGTCGCTGCCGCGGAACGCACGCCCGTATCGCCCGCGCCACCGCCGCGGGCGCGGCCATCCCGCCCGGCACGGGCGGATGCGCGCACGCGGGCGGTGCCTGCGCCCGTCGAAGCCTCCGACTCGTCGCGCTCCGCGCCGGTCGAGACCTACGTGGTGGGCGTGGCGCCGACGCCCGCGGGCCCCGACACGGCGCGGCGCAGCGGCTCGGCCTCCGCCGTCACGGGCGAGCGCGTGAAGCGCATCGAGCCGTTCGCGCCGCCGCCGCCCGCGCACGCGGCGCCGGATTCGTGCGCGTGCCGGCTGCGTGGCACCGTCGAAGTGTCGTGGGCCGACCGGCCCCTCGAGCAGCGCATTCCCGTCACCGTCACGCTGACCGGGCCGGTCACCGCCTCGCGCCGCGTGGAGCTGTTCATGGGCCCGCCGCGCGAGTTCCGCTTCGGCCCCATGCCGTGCGGCGACTACCGCGTGGCCGTGAAGACGCAGGCCCGCCTGCGCTACGGGCTCGTGACGGGCGATCGCGACCTGGTGCTGCGCTGCGAGGGTTCGGGCGAAGTGCGGCTGGTGCTGGAGCCGCAGAAGCGCTGACGTCCCGCGCCGCGAGCAACCTTGCGCACCGCTCTTGCGGCGGGCACGGCGCATCGGACGGGGCATGCGTGAACGCGTCCTGCGCACCGAACAGTGGGTGCCCACACCCATCGCCGAGACGTTCGCCTTCTTCGCCGACGCGGCGAACCTCGAAGCCATCACCCCGCCGTTCCTGAACTTCGCCATCCTCACGCCGCTCCCGATCGAGATGCGCGAGGGGGCGCTGATCGAGTACCGGCTGTCGCTGCACGGGTTGCCCATGACGTGGCGCACGCGCATCGACCGCTGGGAGCCCGGCCGCGCGTTCGTCGACCGGCAGCTGGCGGGGCCGTACGAGAAGTGGGTGCACCTGCACACGTTCGAGGCCGCCGACGGCGGCACGTGGATCCGCGACCAGGTCACGTACGTGGTGCCGCTGCATCCGCTGTCGCGCCCCGTGCGCGCGCTGTTCGTGACGCCCACCGTGGAGCGCATCTTCGCGCACCGCCACGAGGTGATCGCGCGGCTGCTCGGCACGCGGCACACGCCGGGCGAGCTGGCGAGCGTGACGCAGCGCGGCTGAAGCGGCGCTGGCGGCGCGCGAACGCTCCGGGCTACCGTGCGCGCCATGCGCACGCTCCCTCCGGTCTCGCACGTGCTCGCGCTCACCGAGCGCCTGGTGGCCACGCCCTCCGTGTGCGGCGATGTCGCCGCCGAACGCGCGTGCGCCGCCGTGATCGAAGCGCTGATCCCCGCGTCGCTGCCGCACGGCACCTGGCGCACCGCCGACGGGCGCCCCGTGCTGTGGGCGCACCTGGCCGGTCGCACGCCGCGCACCACGCTGCTGCTGGGCCACTACGACACGGTGGGCGTGGACGAGTTCCGCCGCCTTGCGCCCGACGACCCGGGGCTGGCGTTCGCGCCCGAGCGCGTACGCCGCGCGCTGCTCGCCGCGGGCGACGCGCTGGCGCTGACGCCCGACCAGCACGAAGCGCTCGCCGAGGAGCGCCGCGCGCCGGGCACGTGGATGTTCGGGCGCGGCACGCTCGACATGAAGGGCGGCATCGCCGCGGGGCTCGCCGCGATGCACGCGCTGGCCGAGGGCGAACGGCCCGAAACGGGCGTGCTGTGCGTGTTGTGCCCCGACGAGGAGGCGGGCTCCGCCGGCATGCTGGCCGCGGTGCGCGCACTGCCCGGCTTCGTGGCGCGGCACGGGCTCGAACTGACGGGCGCGCTCAACCTGGACTTCGCCGAGGAGCCCGCGGCGTACGTGGGTGCCATGGGCAAGGTCCGCGTGCTGCTGTGGGTGCTCGGCAGCCCGACGCACGCGGGTGCGCCGTACGCGGGTGTCGATGCCGCGCAGGTGGCGGCGGAGCTGGCCGCGGCCGCGGCGCGCGCCGACACGCTCGTGGACCGCGCGGGCGAACGTTGCGGGCCCCCGGCGGTGGTGCTGCGACTGATGGACCTGAAGCGCGGCTACGACGTGCAGACCGCGGGCGAAGCCGTAGTCGAGCTGAACGTGATGGCGTTGGAGCGCGGCGTGGAGGCCTCGCTCGCCGCCGTGCGCGCGGTGGTGCGCGAGGCGCTCGGCACGCTGGGCGCACGCATGCGCGCGCTGCACGCGGGCACGCGCGCCGTGGGCCCGTGCCACTGGCCCGCGAGCGCCGACGACTGGCGCGTGCTCGCGCTGGAGGAACTCGGCGGCGCCGGCGAGGCGCCTTCGCCCGAGGACGAGGACGCCGACTTGTCGCCCGCCGACGCCACCGAGATCGCGCTGGCCGAGCTGCGCGGGCGCGCGTGGCGCGCGAACCTGCCCGCGCCCGCCGTGGTGATCGCCGCGCTCCCGCCGTGGTACCCGGCCGCCGCGCCCGGCGCGGGCGCGTTCACGCGCACCGTGCGCGACACGCTCGCGCGCGAAGGCGTGGAGAGTCGCGACTACTACCCGTACATCACCGACGCCTGCTACGCCGCGCACCGCACCGGCGCGAACGACGCGCTGGCCCGCGCGTTGCCCGCGGCGCTGCGCGAACCGTGGGGCTCGCTGCCCGGGCTGGGGCTGGAGATCGCGAACCTCGGCCCGTGGGGTCGCGACGCGCACGGGCTCACCGAGCGCGCGCACGTGGGCTGGACGTTCGACCGCCTGCCGCGGCTGCTCGTGCAGGTGCTGGAGGCGGTGCGGTGAGGGGGCGCGGCCGTCGCGGCGTCCCGCGCGGCCCCGCTCGCCGGGACTTCAGTTGCTGCGGAAGTTCTCGAACTTGAGTTCGGCGCCCAGGTCCAGGCTCTTCAGGAACTGGATCGCGCCCTGCAGGTCGTCCTTGCTCGGCGAGCTGATGCGCACGGTGTCGCCCTGGATGGCGGCCTGCACCTTCTTCATCTTCTGGTCCTTGAGCGCCTTCACCAGTTCGCGCGCCATGTCGCTGGTGAGTCCCTGCTGCAGCGCGATCGACTGGCGCACGGTGGAGTTGGCCGCGGGCTCGATCTTGCCGCGGCTCAGGTTCTTCAGCGGCACCTTGCGCTTGACCATCTTGCCCTGCAGCACCTCCCACACGGCGTTCAGCTTGTACTCGTCGGCCGTGGCGAGCGTAATGGTCTTCTCCTTCTCGTCGAGCGTGATCTCCACCGCGACGCCCTTGAAGTCGTAGCGCTGCGAGACTTCCTTCTGCGCCTGGTCCACGGCGTTGTGCACTTCCATCATGTCCACGCCGGTCGTGACGTCGAACGAACTGGTGCTGGCCAACGGAGTCTCCTGTCTGCGGACGGATCAGCGGGGCCGCGCGCGCTGGGCCGTTCGGCGTGCGCGCGGGGCGGGTTTGCGGTTCGGGGTGCGGCGCGCGGCCGGGCGCACGCGCGCGGTCACCTCGCGGGCGGCGGCGTGCGCCGGGGCGTCGAGGATCTCGCGCTTCACGGCCGCGAGCGCGGTGCGCTGGGTCTCCCACAGCACGAGCTTCGCCGCGCGGGCCGCGGTGGCGAACACGTAGCGATCGTGCTCGTGGGACAGGTGCACGGTGTCGGTCCACGCGATCTCGGCCGCGAACACCGGCACCACGAACACGCCGTCGCGGCCGGGCTCGTAGAACACCGCGATGTGCTCGAGCGCCCAGAGTTTGAGCGGCGTGAGACCGGTTTCCTCGAACACCTCGCGCACCGCCGCCTGCATCACGGACTCGCGCGGCTCGATGCCGCCGGTCACGGGCT
The DNA here is from genome assembly GCA_044222045.1 of Candidatus Eiseniibacteriota bacterium. Taxonomy (GTDB): domain Bacteria; phylum Eisenbacteria; class RBG-16-71-46; order RBG-16-71-46; family RBG-16-71-46; genus JBGAMH01. The sequence continues at coordinate 75,334 of JBGAOB010000001.1, read as the reverse complement.
GCCACACGCCCGCGAGCGAGCGGTGCGGGGCTCGGCGCAGCAGCAGGAACTCCACGCGGCCCTTGCGGCGGCGGAAGAGATGCACTTCGACCTGGCGACACACGACGGGAATCACGGCGCGGCAGGATAGGGGCGGGCCCGCGGCGTGCCAAACGTGCGGGCTCGCGACCGGCGGGAGTCCACAGGCCGGGCGATCGGGCTGTGGAAAACGTGGAGAACCGGGGCGGCTTCGAGGCCGGCCGGATCGCCTGGGGGCGCTCGGGGCTCCGAACAACTTCCCTTTTCGCAGCGGGTTGGCCGCGGGAGCGGGGCATCCGGGGGCGATTTCGGGTCGGCGAGGCCCGATCGGGCGTCCGCGCCGAGGATTTCCCCCGATCCGGCCTTGACCGCCGTGGGGGGAATCCACTAGGTTTCGCGCCGCGCTTGCGACCCGTTGAAAGAACGCAGGTTGCGGCTCGTTTGTGAATAGATTCACCGGAGCGCGAACCCTATGGGCGGACCGCGGCGAAAGGAAGATTCGTCTCTGCGGTCGTCCGGGCTTCTGCTCTCCGTCCCCACCCTGCTCATCGCGGCACCTCTCGTCGGTTTGTTCCTGGGCAGGTGGGTAGGCCAGCGACTCCACGTCGAACCCTGGGGCACCGCCCTGGGCGTGATGCTGGGCTTCGTCGCGGCCGGCCGGGAGATCTACCAGATCATTCGTCGCGTCCAGTCCGAGGAAGAGGAGGGCGACAAGCGCCCCTGACCATGCGTCGGGCCGCCGCCGCCAGAATGGGTCTCGAATTCCTTGCTCGCGTCCGCAAGACCTCGCAGCTCGCCGGGGTCGTCGCCGCGCTCTTCGCCGCGGTGTATTCGGGCTACGCGATCGGCCTCGGTGTGGGGGCCGGCGTCGCGTGGTCACTGCTCAACCTGCTGCTGCTTGAGCGCATCGTCACGGCGCTGACCGGCGAGGACCGCGGCACGTTCGCGGCGTTCCAGCGCCTGGGCCTGGCGTTCGTCGGCTCGCTGGCCCTGTTCGCGGCCGGGGCGTTCCTGCTGATGAAGCTGCCCGCGGGCGCGCTCGCGTTCGGCTTCACGCTGCCGTTCGCGGTGATGACACTGAAGGCGGCGTCCTCCATGCTGCTGGCGTCGCGCGCGTGGAAGCGCTTCACCGCGAACGCGTGGGGCCCCGCGCTGCTGGTGGCGGCGCTGCTGCTGGGCGGCTGGTACGCGATCGACAACGCGTCCGGGGCGCTGCAGGCCAACGCGCAGGCCGCGGCCACGGAAGCGCCGGCTGAGCACGCCACGGCCACCGAAGCGCCCGCCGCGGGTGAGCACGCCGCGACCCCCGAAGCCGCTGCCGGCGAGCACGTGGCCGGCGCCGAGCACGCGGCAGCCGGCGAGCACGCCGCCGAGGGCGAGGGTGAAGCGGGTCCCAAGAAGTTCGACACGATCTTCGGGATCATGGCCAAGGCCACGCACGGCACGCCGATCGGGCACTTCATCCACGGTTACGAGCCGGTGCTCTACTCGATGCTCGTCGCGCTGATCCTGTGCGCCATCATGATCGCGGCCGCCGGCAGCAAGTCGCGCGTCCCGGGCGGGCTCGCGAACCTGGTCGAGTCGCTGGTCGAGTACCTCTACGACTTCGTGTGCGGGATCCTGGGCCCCAAGTACGGGCCCAAGTTCGTGCCGTTCCTGGGCACGCTGTTCCTGTACATCTGGTTCATGAACCTGTTCGGCATCATCCCGCTGATGGAGTCGCCGACGTCCAACCTGAACGTCACGTTCGGCCTGGCGCTCACGGTGGTGGTGTTCGTGCAGTTCACGGCGATCAAGGAGCTGGGCCTGTTCGGCTGGGTGCACCACCTCGCGGGCAGCCCGCGCAGCCCCATCGAGTGGATGCTGGTGCCGCTGATGCTGCCGATCCACGTGATCGGCGAGCTCGCCAAGCCCGTGTCGCTGTCGTGCCGTCTGTTCGGCAACATCTTCGGCGAGGACATGCTGCTGGTGGGCTTCGCGTCGCTGGGCATCACCATGCTCTCGGCGCTGCACCTGCCGTTCGGCGTGCCGCTGCACTTCATCTTCCTGTTCCTCGCCCTCATGACGAGCACCATCCAGGCGCTCGTGTTCACGATGCTCAGCACGGTTTACTTCCTCCTCATGCTGCCTCACGACGACCACGGTCACGAGCATGGGGAAGAAGCGCATCACCCTGCCCACTGATACCCCTGGAAGGAGAGGTCCACCCATGAACTTCGCCACTGCCCTCAGTTTCGCGCTCCCGCTCGGCATCGGTCTCGCGGCCATCGGCTCCGGCATCGGCCTGGGCATGATCGGAAACGGCGCCATGCAGGCGATCGGCCGTCAGCCCGAGGCCACCGCGCGCATCCAGCTCGCCATGATCATCATCGGCGCGTTCGCCGAGGCTCTGACGATCTACGCGTTCGTCACCATGTTCATCCTCTCGGGCAAGATCGGCTGAGCAACTCTCTTCGATTCGCGCTGGCTCCGCTGCGCTGAGGCGCGGCGCGCGGCACGGCGCGAGGAGAACGCATGAACGGTTTGATCGATCCGAAACTCGTCCTGACCCAGATCCTCGGCTTCGTGGTGATGGTCTGGATCCTGTCGCGCTACGCCTGGGGACCGATCCTCGGCGCGCTCGAAGAGCGTCGCAAGAAGATCGCGGGCGAGTTCGCCGAGGCCGAGCGGCGCCAGCAGGCGGCCGACCAGCTCAAGGCGGACTACGAAGCGCATCTGCGCGGGATCGAGTCCGAGAAGCGCGCGAAGATCCAGGAGGGCCTGGCCGAGGGCCAGAAGCTCGCCGCGGAGATCCGCGCCCATGCCCAGCAGGAAGCACAGGACCGGCTCCACAAGGCCGAGGACGAGATCGCGCGCGAGCGCGAGAAGTCCAAGGAGCTGCTGAAGGAGCAGGTGATCTCGCTGTCGCTGCGCACGGCCGAGAAGATCCTGGCCACGAAGCTCGACGATCCCGCCCAGCGCGCGCTGGCCGGCAAGTTCGTCGACGAGGTGGGCGCACTGAAATGAGAGACACCGCCGTCGCCGGCCGTTACGCACAGGCGCTGAACCTGCTGATCCAGAAGCAGAAGGGCAGCGGGACGCCGGCGTACCTCGACGAGCTGGTTCGCGCGCACCAGGACCTCCTGGGGCTCGCCGAACTGACTCGCGCCGGCTCGCGCACGGGTGACTTCCTGGCTTCGCCGCAGGTGCCGCCCATGGACAAGCGCGACGCGCTCAAGCGCGGCCTCGCCGGCCGCGCGCTGCCGTCCGTGGCGGTGTTCGCCGACCTGCTGCTGCGCAAGAAGCGCCTGAACGTGGTGGACGAGATCGCCAAGGAGTTCGGCGAGATCGTGGACCGCGCCAAGGGCCTGCAGCATGCCGAGCTGGTGAGCGCCGTGCCGTTCGAAGCGGCCGAGAAGTCGAAGCTGGTCGCCGAGCTGGAGCAGCTCACCGGCAAGAAGATCGTGCTCAGCGAGCACGTCGAGGCCGGCCTGCTCGGGGGCGCCTACGTGCGCATCGGCGACCGGGTGATCGACCGCAGCGTGAAGAGCCTGCTCGAGGTGATCGCGCACAAGCTGTACGAGACGAGCGTCTAGCCGTCTCGGCCACACCACCATCAACCATTCGGGGTTCGCACCCATGTCGTTTCGACCGGAAGAAGTGAGCGCCGTCCTCGCCCAGGAACTCGAGCGCTACGAAGCCAAGATCGAGACCAAGAGCGTCGGCAGCGTGCTGTCCGTGGGCGACGGCATCGCGCGCGTCTGGGGTCTCGAGGACGCCATGGCCGGAGAGCTGATCAAGTTCCCCGGCGACGTCATGGGCATGGTGCTGAACCTCGAAGAGGACAACGTCGGCGTCGTGCTGTTCGGCTCCGACAAGAACATCAAGGAAGGCGACCGCGTCGAGCGGACCGGCCGCATCGCCTCGGTTCCCGTGGGCAAGGCGATGATCGGCCGCGTGGTCAACGCCATCGGCATTCCGGTGGACGGCAAGGGACCGATCGGCTCGGACAAGTTCCGCAACATCGAGTTCAAGGCGCCGGGCGTGATCCAGCGCCAGCCGGTGAAGGAGCCGCTGCAGACGGGCATCAAGGCCATCGACTCGATGATCCCCATCGGTCGCGGCCAGCGCGAGCTGATCATCGGCGACCGCCAGACCGGCAAGACCACCATCGCGATCGACACGATCATCAACCAGAAGGGCACTGGGGTGATCTGCATCTACGTCGCGATCGGTCAGAAGGAATCCACCGTCGCGAACGTGGTGGGCACGCTCGAGAAGTACGGCGCCATGGACTACACGATCGTGGTCACGGCGTCGGCCTCGGAGTCGGCGCCGCTGCAGTTCATCGCGCCCTACTCCGGCGCGGCGATGGGCGAGGAGTTCACGTACAACGGCGGCCACGTGCTGTGCGTGTACGACGACCTCTCGAAGCACGCCACGGCGTACCGCCAGCTGTCGCTGCTGCTGCGCCGCCCGCCGGGCCGCGAGGCGTACCCGGGCGACGTGTTCTACCTGCACTCGCGCCTGCTGGAGCGCGCCTGCAAGCTGTCCGACGAGCTCGGCGCCGGTTCGCTGACCGCGCTGCCGTTCATCGAGACGCAGGCCGGCGACGTCTCGGCGTACATCCCGACGAACGTGATCTCGATCACCGACGGGCAGATCTTCCTCGAGTCCGATCTGTTCTACGCCGGCGTGCGCCCCGCCATCAACGTGGGCATCTCGGTGTCGCGAGTCGGCGGCAACGCGCAGATCAAGGCCATGCGACAGGTGGCCGGCCGCCTGCGCCTCGACCTCGCGCAGTACCGCGCGCTCGCGGCGTTCGCGCAGTTCGGGTCCGACCTCGACAAGTCGACGCAGGCGCAGCTCACGCGCGGCGAGCGCATGGTGGAGCTGCTCAAGCAGGGCCAGTTCGCCCCGCTGCCGGTGGAGTCGCAGGTCGTGTCCATCTGGGCCGGCGCGAACGGCTACCTGGACGACGTGCCCGTGGCCGCCGTGCGCAAGTTCGAGACGGAGTGGCTCGGCTTCGTGGACAAGAGCTACGGCGAGATCCCGCACAACATCCGCACGAGCAAGGCCATCTCGGGCGAGGACGAGAAGCGCCTCCACGAGGCGTGCAAGGCGTTCAAGGCCCAGTTCAAGGCGTGATCCGATGGCATCGCTGAAAGACCTGCGGCGGCGCATCCGCGCCACCAAGAGCATGCAGCAGATCTTCAAGGCCATGGAGATGGTGGCCGCGGCGAAGCTGCGCCGTGCCCAGGCACGCGCGCAGGCCTCCACGCCGTACGCGCGCAAGATCAGCGAGATGCTCGACAACCTGGCCGGTGCGGCCGCCGAGCTGGAGAACCCGCTGTTCAAGGCGCGCGAGGTGCACCACACCGCGCTCGTGGTGATCACCGCCGACCGCGGTTTCGCCGGCACGTACAACACGAACATCCTGCGCGCCGCCGAGCACCGCGTGCGCGAGGCCGCGCCCGGCGCGATCAAGCTGGTGGTGATCGGCCGCAAGGGCCGCGACTACTTCCGCCGCCGCGGCATCGAGCCGCTCGCGGTGCACACCGACCTGCCCGGCGAGGCGAGCCTCGACCTGGCGCGCACGCTCACGCAGGACCTGACCGCGCGCTTCCTGTCGGGCGAGATCGACCGCGTCGAAGTGATGTTCACGCACTTCGTGAACGCGCTCGTGCGCCGCACGCAGACGGTGGTGTTCCTGCCGATCGGCACCGAGGCGAAGGACAGCGGCACTGACCGCGGCACCATCTTCGAGCCGAACGCCGAGGCCATCTTCGCCGACCTGCTGCCGCGTTACGCCACCGCGCGCCTGTACGCCGCGCTGGCCGACTCGCTGGCCGCCGAGCACTCGGCGCGCATGGTGGCCATGGGCTCCGCGCGCAAGAACGCCGGCGAACTCGTCGACTCGCTCACGCTGACCCGCAACCGGCTCCGCCAGGCCGCGATCACCAAGGAGATCGCCGAGCTCGTGGGTGGCGCCGAAGCGCTCAAGTAGAACCACGGCAGCCGGCGTTCCGCCGGCGTGAATCATCCGAAGGAGCAGACGCCATGAACGCAGGAAAGGTCGTCCAGGTGATCGGGCCCACGGTGGACGTGGCGTTCGATCCGGACAAGCTGCCGAAGATCTACAACGCCATCCTGATCGAGGACAAAGCGCGCGACATCCGGCTGACGGTCGAAGTCGCGCTGCACGTGGGCGACAACGTCGTCCGCTGCATCGCCATGGACTCGACGGACGGCCTCGTGCGCGGCATGGCGGCCGTCGACACCGGCGCGCCGATCTCGGTGCCCGTGGGCGAGCAGTGCCTGGGCCGCATCTTCAACCTGGTCGGCGACACGATCGACGGCAAGGCCGCGGTCACGACTTCGAAGAAGTACCCGATCCACCGCTCCTCGCCGCCGTTCGACGAGCAGCAGACCGAGAAGCAGCTGTTCGAGACCGGCATCAAGGTCGTCGACCTGCTCGCGCCGTACCAGCGCGGCGGCAAGGTCGGTCTGTTCGGCGGCGCCGGCGTCGGCAAGACGGTGCTCATCCAGGAGCTGATCCGCAACATCGCCACGCAGCACGGCGGCTTCTCGGTGTTCGCCGGCGTGGGCGAGCGCACGCGCGAGGGCAACGACCTCTACCGCGAAATGACCGAGTCGGGCGTCATCGAGAAGACGGTGATGGTGTTCGGCCAGATGAACGAGCCGCCCGGAGCGCGCCTGCGCGTCGGCCTGACCGGCGTGACGATGGCCGAGTACTTCCGCGACGAGGAAGGCAAGGACGTGCTGTTCTTCGTGGACAACATCTTCCGCTTCACGCAGGCGGGCTCGGAGGTGTCGGCGCTGCTCGGCCGCATGCCGAGCGCCGTGGGTTATCAGCCCACGCTGGCCACGGAGATGGGCGCGCTGCAGGAGCGCATCACCACCACCAAGAAGGGCTCGATCACGTCGGTGCAGGCCATCTACGTGCCCGCCGACGACCTCTCGGACCCCGCGCCGGCCACCGCGTTCTCGCACCTGGACGCGACCACGGTGCTCGAGCGTTCCATCGCCGAGCTCGGCATCTATCCCGCCGTGGACCCGCTCGCCTCGACCAGCCGCATCCTCGATCCGCAGATCGTGGGCGAGGATCACTACAACACCGCGCGCTCGGTGCAGCGAATCCTGCAGCGCTACAAGGACCTCCAGGACATCATCGCGATCCTCGGCATGGACGAGCTGTCCGAGGACGACAAGATCACGGTGGCGCGCGCGCGCCGCATCCAGCGGTTCCTGTCGCAGCCGTTCTTCGTGGCCGAAGCGTTCACCGGCACGCCGGGCAAGTACGTGAAGCTGGAAGACACGGTGAAGGCGTTCAAGATGATCGTGAACGGCGAGCTGGACGATCTGCCGGAGCAGGCGTTCTACATGCGCGGCGGCATCGAAGAGGTGATCGAGGCGGCCGAGAAGATGAAGGCGGGCGTCTAGCACCATGGCCAGTCACTTCCAGTTGTCGATCCTGACGCCGGAGCGCGCGGTGTTCGAGGGCGAAGTGGAGTACGTGGAAGCCCCGGGCACGGAAGGCTACTTCGGCGTGCTGGCGAACCACGCGGGCCTGGTGACGGGCCTGGCGGCGGGCACGCTGAAGGTGCGCCACGTGGGCGGGAAGGAAGACCGCTGGCAGGTCGCGGGCGGGTTCTTCGAGGTGAGCGACAACAACGCGACGGTGCTGGCCGACTCCGTGAGCGGCGGCCCGGCGGCGTAGCGGATCGCGGCGCGACGGCGCCGACATCACGACACGACACACGCACCGCCCCGGTGGGAGAGATCCCGCCGGGGCGGTGTGCGTGTGGGCAACGAGCGTCGCTGCCGACGGCGCAGGGTCCGCGCCGTGTCCACAGGGCGTGCCGCCCGGTCCCATGCCACGCTCAGCACGCATGGGGTATTGCGCACGGCCGGGGCCGCGGCGTGCTGGCACCGGACGTGAAGCTGCACGCCGGGCATGCTGTCCACCGTGCCGCCCGCCGGCCCGGCTGCACCCGCGTGCCCGCCCGACTGTAAGTGTCGCGGTCGGAGCCGCGGGTGTCAGCGGGCCGATGGCGCCGTGGAAAGCGTCGCCACGCGAGCCGGCCACACGCGCTTCCACGAACCGTTCCACCCGCGAGCCAGACCAGCCGTCAACCCGACCCCGAGGCCGACGGGCGCCCCCAGCGTGATCATCGTGCCCGGCAGTCCCCTCATCTCGTCGTCGTTCCGGCCGAAATCGCCCGCGCCCATCCATTGCACCAGCGCCGTCACCGCCATGCCCGCGAGAAGCCCGGCACCGGCCCCTCGGACAGCTGCCGAGGCTCGGTTGGTCTCCCGAGCATCCAGGCGGCGGATCTCGCCCCACCGCACGACGAGGCTGTCGTCTGCTGTCGACGTTGCCGGACTCCCATGAACACCGTCTTCCGCAAGCCAGGTATTCGCGAGTTCGAACGGCTTGCCGGCTCCGACGTGGACACGCGCCCGCGACGACGGCGCGAGCGTCCACGCCAGTCGTGTGCGCTCATCGGCCATGGGCACCAAGTCGCGGACCGCGGCCGTGGGGCGCTCCACGACGATCGGGGGCGCGGGCGGGGCCGGAGTTGGGTATACCGAGTGCTGCTTCGTCGGAACCTCGGCCGAATCCGGTGCCGCAGCGGCAGGCGATCCGTCGAACGGCATGGAGGAGTAGATCACGCGCCACTGCGGCCGCTCTCCGAGGCGCACCGCTTCGGTCGCGGTTCCTCCAATCGCGCCGACGGCCGCGCCCAACGCGCCGAGCCCCACGATCAAGCCGGGACCGGGCGAATCCGCGACCTGGTCCGCGTACAGGAGCTGGAGGATGCCTCCGACCGCGAGTCCGACGACGGTGCCCGCGACGACCATCTTCGATGTGTTTCCCACCGATTGCCCGGGGTCACGCCACGGCTCAAGCACGGCGAGTGTCCGCACGTCGCTCCAGGGCTTGAGCCGCGCGCCAGGCGTGTCGCCGGCATCAGAGCTGTCCGCGACGACGTAGAGGAGCCCGTCGTCAGTTGCGCGGGCTGCCTTCACCTCGCGGGTCGTTCCATCGAGCAGCGTGACCTGCACGTGCTCGGCGCGGCGCAATTGGCGTTCGATGTTGCGCACGACGGCCCTCGCGGGCGACCCCGTCTTGCTCGCGCCGCGCGCCGTGCCGAACGCCAGCATCGGCATGACGGCGATGAGCACGACCAGCACCAGGAGTCGCTCGCCCGGGCCGCGGGCGGATCGCGGATCCTCGTCCAGCAGACAACTGGAACATGCGGAGCGCAGGGCGGTCGCCGTGTGACGCCGCGCCCATGAAAGGCCCATTCGTCGCGAGCGGGTGCGGCTCGTACCCATCCTCGGCCTCCGGTTCGGTGGTCGGACCCCGTGTCCGACGCCGGTCATCATCCTCGGACCGGAGTGTGCTACGGAATCAAGTGAGAAGTGGCCGGCCGTTTCAAGCGGTCGATCCTGACGCCGGAGCGCTCGGTGTTCGAGGGCGAGGTGGAGTTCGTGGAGGCGCCCGGCACGGAGGGCTACTTCGGCGTGCTGGCGAACCACGCGGGCCTGGTGACGGGCCTGGCGGCGGGCACGCTGAAAGTGCGCCACGTGGGCGGCAAGGAAGACCGCTGGCAGGTGGCGGGCGGGTTCTTCGAGGTGTGAGCGAGAACAAGGCGACGGTGCTGGCCGACTCGATCAGCGGAGGCCCCGCGGCGTAGCGGGCGCGGCGCGGAGGCGCGACGCGCGGAAGGCGATCGAAGTGCACACCGCCCCGGTGGGAGTGATCCCGCCGGGGCGGCGTTGTGTGGGGTTGCGGTGTGGGGCCTCGTCCACGACACGAGTCCCGATCGGGGCACGCGGGGACGTGCGCTTCTCGTTGGCGCTCCCAGCGCCCGCCACGGTGACGTTCGCCCTCGTCGATGTCGCTGGCCGCCCGGTGGGCGATGCCGTGGCGCAGTCGTACTCCGCGAGCCTCCACGTGCTGCGCTGGCCCACGCCCTGGCCCGGCGGCGGGGGGCGACAGGGTCGGCGGGGGGCAGACCCGGTGCGGTTTTCCATGATCCGATCCGCCCGGCTTTCGCGCTTGGAGGGCAGCACGCGACCGGCCTGCCCGCCGGACCGGGGACCCGGTCGCGAAGTCCGACCCTTACCTGGGCCGACGGGGCACCGGCGTCCCACGTCCCCAGACAGGAGGCCCCACGTGCGCCCCGTTGCCTCGTTCCTTCGGTTCGCGTTTCTCGCACTCGCCCTGTCGGCGCTCGGGCCGATCGACACGACGGCCTCGACCGGGCCCACCACCCCGAGTTTCCTGTTGCGATGGGGAAGCCCGAGCGAGTTCGCCGGCCTGACCGGAGTCGACACCGATGCCTCCGGCAACGTCTACTTCGTGGAGTTTGGTGGCTCCACGATTCACAAGTGCGATCGCTGGGGCAATCCCCTCGCGTCGTGGAGCGCACCGGTGACGCGCCTCACCGTGTCGCCCGCCGGGAACGTCTACGCGACCGACTACTACAACCACCACGTGCTCGAATACTCGAGCTCGGGCACGCTGATCCGCACCTGGGGCACGGCCGGTTCGGGGCCGGGGCAGTTTCAGAACCCGCTCGGCATCGCCACCGACCGCGCCGGCAACGTCTACGTCGCCGACTCCAACAACGGTCGCGTCCAGAAGTTCACGAGCACGGGAACGTACGTCACGAGCTTCTCGAACGCTTTCGGCCTCCAGGGTCCGGGCGACCTCGTCGTCGGGCCCGATGGCACCGTCGTCGTGCTCGATTATCAGAACTACATCCAGGGGCGAGTCGTGCGCTTCTCGAGTGCCGGCGCATACCTCGGCGCCTGGGCGTTGCCCGCCGGCGACTACTCCCGTTCCGGGCTCGGCATGGATGCGTTCGGCCATGTGCTGGTCGCCGACGAAACCGGCAACCAGGTGCGCAAGTACGAACAGGACGGCACGCCGCTCGCGTCGTGGGGCACGGCCGGTTCGGGAGACGGCCAGTTCAGCGGGCCCTACGACGTCAGCGTCGACGCCGCGGGCAACGTGTACGTCTCCGAGTACTTCGGCCAGCGCATGCACAAGTTCAGCGGCTCCGGTGAATCGCCGCTCGAGGGCGCCGGTACCTGGCTCCTCAAGATGGGCACCTTCGGCAGCGGCGCCGGGCAGATGAACGGGCCGTGGGGCACTTGCACCGACGCGGCAGGCAACGTCTACGTGTCCGACACGCAGAACCACCGCGTGCAGAAGTACTCGAGCACGGGGACGTTCCTGCAGCAGTGGGGATCGTTCGGCACCGGCAATGGCCAGTTCAATCTCCCTCGCGGCATCGCCGTGGACGTGAGCGGCAACGTGTTCGTCGTGGACGGCGGCAACCACCGGGTGCAGAAGTTCACGAGCGCCGGCGTGTACCTGGGCCAGTGGGGTTCGCTCGGTAGCGGCAACGGCCAGTTCAACTCGCCCGCTGGCGTGGCGGTGAACGCCGCCGGTACGGTCTTCGTCACCGACTACGGCAACCATCGCGTGCAGCGGTTCACGAACGCGGGCGCGTACGTGGTGAGTTGGGGCGTCGCCGGCAGCGGCAACGGCCAGTTCAACGGTCCGTTCGGCATCGGCGTCGACGCTTCGCACCAGGTCTACGTCATGGACCAGAACAACGCGCGCGTGCAGAAGTTCGGGGAGTTCGGAGGCTACATTTCCCAGTGGAACGGAGCGGGCCTGCCGGGCGGCGCGTTCTCCAACGCGGCGGGTCTCGCGGTGGACGCCTATGGGCACGTGTTCGTCGCCGACTACGGTTACGGCCGCGTCGCCTGCTACACGTCGAACGGGTACCTGCTGTCGTACTGGGGCTCGACGGGTGCGGCCAACGGACAGATGGCGGCGCCGATCGGCATCGCCACGGATGCGCTCGGCAACGTGTACGTCGCCGACACGAACAACTCGCGCGTGCAGAAGTTCGTCATGCCGCCCTCGCTCGCGTTCGTGTCCGACGTCGGTAACGACCAGGGCCGCCAGGTGACCCTGCGCTTCCTGCGCTGCTCGGCCGACGCGGCCGGCGTCGGCGCCACGGTGACGGGCTACGAGGTCTACCGCCGCATCGACCCGCTGCCCGGCCTGCCCCCGCTCGCGTCGGGCGCGCGGAACGCGTCCGCGCCCAACGCCGCCCAGCTCGCGGGCTGGAGCTGGGTGACCACCGTGCCCGCGCACGGCGACTCGGAGTACAACGTCGTCGTGCCCACGCTCGCCGACGCGACCGCGTCGAGCAGCGAGTACACGGCGTTCCTCGTGCGGGCCGTCACCACCGATCCGCTGACGTTCTTCGGCTCGGGCGTCGAGACCGGCTGCTCGATCGACAACCTCGCCCCTCCCACGCCGGCGCCGTTCCTCGCGGCGTACCAGGCGGGCATCACGCACCTGCACTGGGCCGTCAGCCCGGCCGCCGACTTCGAGACGTTCCGGCTCTATCGCGGCGCCGACGCGAACTTCGTTCCCGGCGCCGGCAACTTCGTCGCGGCCACGCCCGACACGGGCTACCTCGATCCGGGTGCGGCCGGCCGCTGGTACAAGCTCACGGCCGTCGACCGCAACGGCAACGAGAGCGTGTACGCGACCCTCGGTCCCGCGCAGACCACCGACGTCGCGAGCCCCGGAGAGTCGCGCGAGTTCGCGCTCGCCTGCGCGGATCGCAATCCCTCGAGCGACGGCCGACTCACGGTGCGGTTCTCGCTCGCTCGCGCCGGCACCGCGCAGCTCGACGTGATGGACGTGACGGGACGCCGCGTGGCGGAGAGCCGATTTCCCGACGCGAGTGCTGGCCGGCAGGTCGTCACGCTCGGCGACGGCCGGCGATTCGCGCCCGGCATCTACCTCGTCACCCTGCGCCAGGGCGAAGCTTCGCGCACGCTGCGCCTGACGGTGCTGCGATGACGGCGCCGCTTTCGAGGAGGCCTGGCTTGTTCCCGCGGTTCCCGATCGGCGCCCGGCTGCGCGCCGCCACGCACGTCGTGCTCGCCGGCATCGCCCTGCTCGCCTTCACCTCGGGGCTGGCGGCGAGCAGCGTCCTCGACGCGCCGGAACGCGTTCATCTGCAGACCGGCGCCGGCGCGGCGACGCTGACGCTCGCGAACATCACCGGCGGACCGGTGCCGGAAATCGTCGGCAACTCCACCGGCTTCAGCGCCTACACGCGCGCCGGCTCGGGGTGGTCCTTGCTCGCCCACGCGAGTGACAACTTCTCGGGCTTCGCGTCGTTCGAGGACACGCCGGTCGGGCGAGTGGGGCTGTACACGAACGTGTCGGTGTCCAACGCCAACTGGCCGGTGGTCGGCGCGGTGCTGCCCGACGCGGTGCCCGCGTGGCAATGGCACCCGCTCGCCCTGGTCCTCGGATCCTCCAACTTCGCGGCGGGCGACCGCCCCGGACGGTTCTCGCACGCGAACCCGTACATGAGCGATGCGAGCGGGCTGTACCCGCCTGCGGTCTACGGTCCCGTGAGCGGCAATCCCAGCAAGCTCTACCTCTGCGAACTGGCGGGCGTCGCCGGGAACGGTACGCCCACGTCGGGACTGCCGTTCGCCATCGCGCCCAACGGGCGGGCCGCCGTGAACGGCTTCTACAACGTGGACTCGCGCCCCGACGTGGCCGTGGCGTGCGCGGGCACCGGCCCGGGCACCGCCGTCGTGTCGTTGCTGCTGCGCACCGGACCGACGTCGTTCGCGCCGCACGTGGACTACCCGGTCGCCGACGGGCCCGTGGACATCGCCCAGGGGCACTTCCGCCTCGGGCGCCCGGATCTCGTCGTCGCATGTGCGGACGCGAACGGGGTGAGCTACCTGGAGAACAACGGCGACGGCACTTACGCGCCCGCGATCTTCCTCGCGACGCACACGTACTCCGGCATGCGTTCGATCCACGTCGCCGATGTCAACCAGGATGGCTTCGACGACGTCGTCGTGTTCTACGCGACCTCCATCCTCGACGGCCACCTCGGCGGTATCGGCGTGCGCTTCGGCACCGGAAACGGCGAGTTCAGCGTCGAGCACTTCACGCCCACGCGCCCCGAACTGCGGGCGGGCGCCGTCGGCGACATGAACGGTGACGAGTTTCCCGACGCCGTGATCTCGATTCCGCACCCGGGTCACGCGGACCGCGTCGAGATCCTCTACGGCCGCGGCGACGCCACGTTCGGCGGCGGCACTCCGGCCGCCACCGCCACGATCGACGCCGCGCAGCCGTACCAGCTCGTGCTCGACGATCTCGACGGCGACGCGTCGGGCGCGGGACCGACCGCCGACCTGCTCGCCTCCGTTCCCACGTACGCGCCGGGTCCGAACCTGATCGTGCAGCCGAACATCGTCGGCGCGAACCCTGCCGCCGTCGCGATCGATCTTCCCGAGCCCGTTTTCGGCATCGCGACGGGGCACTTCTTCTCGAGCACCGAGACGCCGTCGCCGCGCGACCTGATCGGCGGCGGCCTGCCGCCCGTCGCGCTGCATGGCTCGCACTCGCCCTTCGGGTTCGCCGATCCGCTCGCGCTCGACTACGACGCCGGGAACGATGCCGCCGGTCCACCGCTGGCCGCCGACCTCGACGGCGACGGCTGGGACGACGCGATCTCGGCCATGCTCGAGCTCTCGAACCCGGCGCTTCCCGGGCGCCTCGAATGGTGCATGAACCTCGGCGACGACACGTTCGCCTTGCACCAGTCCGTCGAGACGGCGCCGATGCCGCGGCAGGTGCTGGCCGCGGACTTCGACGCCGATGGCGACGCCGACGTCGTCACGATCGGCGCGCCCCACACGGTCGCGTACCACGCGAACGCGGGCGCCGGCGTGCTGGACGCCGCCGTCACGACGACGCTGTCCTTCGACGTGCCGGCGACCGGGTCCCTCGGGCCGAGCTACCACGCACCGACTCACGTCGCCGCCGCCGCGAAACTCGCCGGGCCGTCCGGATCCACGAAGCTGCTCGTGCTCGAAGCGGATCCCCCGCGAGTGGCGGTGTGTGATTTCGGTGGCGGCGCCTTTTCGCTCGTCGAATCGCACCCCGTGGCCGCGAACCCGATCGCGGTCGCGGTCGGCGACCTGGACGGCGACGGCGCACTCGACGTGGCCGTCGCGTGCGAGGGGTTCGAGTACCCCGATTCGGACCGCGAGCGCCTGCTCACCGTGTGGCACGGAGACGGCACGGGGGCGCTCGTGCGGCGCACCGACTACGACCTCTATTCCGACGGGCTCATGGACATGCAGGTAGGCGATCTCACCGGCGACGGCAGGTCGTCCGTCTCGCTGCTGCACTGGAGCGGGCCGCGCACGATCCTGCAGGGCGTGCCGTCCAGCGCCGCGAGCGTCGCTTCGGCCGGCGGCGTGCAGTTCGGGGTACTCCGCACGTTCGAGCCGGTCGCAGGCGAAGTCACCGCGGTGTCGCCGTCCGCCGGCGCGGCGCCAGCGCCACGGCTCGCGATCCAGCCGAACCCCGCACGCGCGCGCGCCGAGATGCACTTCGCGATCTCGCGCGGCGGGGACGTGCAGGCCGAGGTCTTCGATCTCTCGGGACGGCGCGTTTGGGGAACGCCTCGGACGGCGATGGCCGCGGGCCCGGTCGTCGTGCGCTGGGACGGGCGTACGGAGTCGGGCATGCGCGTGAGCGCGGGGCTCTACCTGGTCCGCGTCTCCACCCCCGACGGCGCCCGGCAGGGCCGCGTCGTCTGGTTGAAGTGAACGGCGCGGCGCGGAGGCCGAACACCTCGAGCCGAGCGACCGCGTGCGAGTGAGAACGCGTTCGGTGTCCGGACCCCGGACGTATGGGTCTTTGGGCCGGGTGATCCCGGCCGGCCGCCCACGCTGTTCGCCGCTACCCCCAACCCGGAGCCTCCATGCCTGCCCGCCACCGGTTGGTCCTCCTCCTCGTGGCACTGCTCGGCCTGATTCCCGCCCTCGCGTTCGGATGGACGCACAGCCCGCTCGTCAATCTGCCGGTCTGCACCGACGCCGCGGACCAGGCGGCTCCCACCGTCATTGCGGACGGCAGCGGTGGCATGCTGGTGATCTGGAGTGACGGCCGCGGCGGATCGGGGCTGAACGACATCTACGTGCAGCACGTTCTCGCGACCGGAGTCGTCGATCCGGCGTGGCCGGTGAATGGCCGGCTCGTGTGCGGCGCCACCGGCGCGCAGACACTTCCGGTCGGCGTGAGCGACGGCGCCGGAGGCGTCATCGTGGCGTGGCAGGACGGCCGGAGCGGCACGTCCCAGGACGTCTACGCCGGGCGGGTGCTCGCCTCCGGGGCGCTGTCGCCGACGTGGCCGGTCAACGGCCGCGCCATCTGCACCGCGATCGGAAATCAATCCGCGGTCGCGATCGCGACCGACGGGCTGGGTGGCGCCTTCATCGCCTGGCAGGACCTCCGCGGTGGGGCCACCGAGGACCTCTACCTTCACCGTGTCCTCGCTTCGGGCTCGCTGGCCGGCGGCTGGAACGCGGACGGCGTCGCCGTCTGCACACTGGCGCAACAGCAGGCCGCGCCCGCACTGCTCGCCGACGGCACCGGCAACGTGATCGTGGCCTGGCAGGACAATCGCGCTTACACCGGTGTGGCAAACGTCCACGACATCTACGCGGCGCGAATGCTCTCGACCGGCGCGCGTGATGTCGGGTGGCCGGGAAACGGCCGGGCCGTCTGCACGGCCGTCAGCATGCAGTTGTTCCCCATGATGGCCGGCGACGGTGCGGGCGGCGCCCTCATCTCGTGGCTCGACTACCGGGCGAACCCGACCCTCATGTGCTGCACGCAGCATGTGCTCGCGAGCGGCGCGGTGGATTCCGCGTGGCCCGTCAATGGAACGCAGATGGCGACGGGTTCCGTGACCAGCCATCTCCCGTACGGCCTGGTGAGCGACGGGGCCGGGGGAGCGGTCGCCCTCGTGGAGGGAACAATCGGCACGACCTACAGCATGCTGGCCAGCCACGTGCAGTCGAACGGCGTGCTGGACCCGGCATGGGGCGAGGCGGGCATCGAACTGCGCCCCGGCCTCACAGCACCAGTGCCGTCATCCATCGCAACGGACGGTGCGGGCGGGGTATTCGTCGCGTGGGCCGACCCTGTGGGTCCTAGTTACCACGTGTACGTGCATCACGCGCTCGCGGCGGGAATCGCCGACCCGGCGTATCCCGTGGGTGGCCGGCCCGTGTGCATCGCGAACGGCACCCAGCCCGCCGTCGCCGTGGTCACCGATGGTGCTGGTGGCGCGCTGATGGCATGGCAGGACTCACGGTCCGGAAACTTCGACCTCTACGCCCAGAACGTGACCACGTTCGGCGTGCTCGGCGATCCGAAGCCCACCATCGTGTCGGTGAAGGATCTTCCGGCTGACGCCGGTGGCCACGTCCGCATCAAGTGGAATGCGAGTCAGATGGACGTCGCCCCGTACTTCGAATTGGGTTCCTATGGCGTCTGGCGGCGCGTCAGTGCCGCGGCCGCGGCCCAGGCGATCGCGCGCGGCGCGGGGCCTGCCGGGGCCGGTGACCTGCGGCCGGGTGCGATTCGCGCGATCGCCCTGAACTCGAACGTCACGTGGTGGGAGGCTGTCGGCGTGGTGCCTGCGCGCGGCGATGCGTGGTACACGTACGTCGCCGAGACGTTTCGTGACTCCGGAGCGACCGGCAATCCTTTCACGGCGTTCCGCGTCGAGGCGCGCGCGGCGACCCAGATCGGCTGGTGGGACTCGGCGCCGGACTCGGGCTACTCGGTCGACAACCTCGCGCCCGCGATGCCGGCGCCGTTCACGGGCGAGTACGCCTCCGGCACGGTGCACCTGCACTGGAACCCGAACACCGAGCGCGACCTCGACAGCTACCGTCTGTATCGCGACAGCGATCCCACCTTCGAGCCGAGCCCCAGCAGCCGCATCGCGACGGTTCAGGACACCGGCTACACCGACGTCGCGGGCGCGCCGTACACGTACAAGCTCACCGCGGTGGACGAGACCGGCAACGAGTCGTTGGCCGCGACGCTCGTGCCGACAGGAACGGCCGACGCCGGGCCGCCGGCCGCCGGGCGCGAGGAACGCTTCGCCGCGCCGTCCCCGAACCCCGCGTTCGATAGGACTCGCTTCCGGTTCTCGCTCACGCGCGGCGGTCCCGCGCGCCTCGCGGTGTACGACGCAGCGGGCCGGCTCGTACGCGAGCTCGCGAACGGACCGTACGCGGCTGGTGCGCACTCGTGCGACTGGGACCTGCGCGACACGAACGGCGGCCGGGTGGGTGCGGGGCTCTACTTCGCGAGGCTCGAACGCCCGTACGGCAGGGCACACGTGCGCCGGCTCGCGATCACTCGCTGATCGCCGGGCCGCATCGAATCCCGTTTCGCCAAGCCGGCCGTGCGGACGGTGGTGCCTCGATCGAAGCACCACCGCCCACACGTCGGCATCACCCCGGCGCGAGTACGGCAATCGTCGCTCCGAAACTCGCATGTGTCGTGCTGGAGAGCGCGCCGCAGGAGCGCGGTGGGCCCATGAGCGGCGTGAGCTCCACGAGGCGCCAGAGCGCAAGGACGAGTCTCTCTTGTCGCGCCGCGGAGCGACCGCCCCGGGCGGCGACGGCCACCGTGGTCGCGAAGTCGTCGACGAACACCTTTGGCCCAAACCTCACTTCACGTGCGCGATCGTCGCCACGGCCGTGCCCGCATCGCTCGTGAGTCGTGCGTGGTACACGCCCGGCGCGAGTCCGGCCATGTCCCACGTGCGCGCGTGCCGGCCCGGTGACAGCACGCCGTTCGCCAGCGTGGCGATGCGTTCGCCGCGGAGGCCGAACACCTCGAGCCGAGCGTGCCCCTCGCGCGCGATCGTGAATCCGAGCGTGACGCGTTCGCGCGCCGGGTTCGGTCCCGCCGAGAGTGCGAGCGACGAACCGACGCCCGGTCCGCCCTGCACGCCGACCGTGCCGAGCGAGCCGTTGCCGAACATGCGCTTGGCCCAGATGTCGAAAGGCTCACCACCGGATGCCACCACGATCAGGCCGTTGTTCACGGTGGGCACGAGCCGCATGCCGTCGGGGTAGACGTACCGCTCGGACAGGTTGACGCCGCCCTGGGGAAACCACGGCACGCCCGATGCGCTCAGGCGCTGCACCCACGTTCCCACCGGCGATGCGCTCGCGATCCACGCTCCGCCGGCGCCATCGGATACGAGTCCGCTGGCACCCGTGACCCTCATCTGCGGCAGCCCGACGCCGTCGGTGGCCCACAGGGGAAGGCCGTCGAAGCGAAGCCGCTGCGCGAACATCTCGGCGTCGAAGAAGTTGCGGGAGTCCACCCACGAAACGATGGCCCCGCCCGCGCCGTCGCTCGCGATGGCCGGCGTGGACTGGTACCAGTTTCCGCTCACCACGCGCTGCGCCGTGGGCCAGCTCGATCCGCCCGGGCCGATGCGGCGTGCGTACAGCTCGTTGCCGCCGCCGCACACGAACACCACGCCATTGCCCGCGGCCACGCCGACGAGCCGCGGCGGCACGTTGCTCATCGGCGCGTCCGTGATGGCGATGCCGCCCGGCCAGAGTGCGGCGCCGCTCGCGTCGATGCCGGCCACCTGCGGCAAGGCGAACGTCTGCCACCAGGCGAAGTACACGCCGCCGCCCGGCCGCTCCACGGCCTCGATCGTCCGCATTTCGCCATCGGGGGTCAGTGACACGCCGGTGCCCGACCACAGGCGCGTGCCGGCGGAGGTGAGTCGCTGCGCGACGATGTTCGCAGCGAAGCCGCTCGACCAGTTCGCCCACAACACGAGCGCGCCGCCGCTGCCGTCACGCACGAGCCGCGGCATGTCCTGCACCAGCTCGGCCAGCCCCGCGCGCAGGCCGCCCGCGCCCCAACGGATCTGACCATTGGCGTCCACCCTCTGCACGCGGACGCGATTCGGCTCGGGCCCCGAAGTGCGAGTCCACGCCACGATCATTCCGCCCGAGTCGTCGGAACACGCGCGGAAGATGCCCAAGGCACCCGCGGTGGTGTCCACCGCGACGCCGTCGAGCGCCCAGAGGGTGACCCCGTTCACGTCGAGGCGCTGTGCGAAGAGATCGGTCCGCCCGCTACGCCGCGCGTCGTTCCACACCGAAACCACGCCGCCGGACCCGTCCGGCACCGCCTCGGGTCTGTTCTGATCGCCGGGTGCGCCACAGACGATGTTGTCGGGCGACAGGGTGGTGATCCACTGGGCGTGTGCGCCCGGAGTGGAGGCGAGCAGGATCAGGGCGGCAAGCAGCACAGGACGACGCATGGTGATCTCTCCAGGTCAGGGGCCGACTGGAGAACGATGCCGCGGGGCGAATGTGCACGCGCGCTGGCCGGCGACCCTCCGCGACCCGCCGAAGCGGCGCCAGAGTCGGTGGACGGCCACCAGGGAGTGCCGACGACTGGCGGGCTCGCACGCTTCGACGACAGCCCCCATGGCCGGGAGGGTCGCCGAAACGGCGGTCGCATCGCCTGCTGCCCGGGTGGAGGCGCGCGTGACTGGGCGAGCCCGGCACGGCGGAACGGGACGCGTCGGTGGCCCCTCGGTGCGGGCGTTCCGGATGATCGTGAGAGGCGAACTGGCTAACCATGCGGGGCTGGTGAGCGACCTCGCGGAGGAGACGCTGAAGGTGCGCCACGTGGACGGCAAGGAAGATCGCTGGCAGGTGTCGGGCGGGTGTTTCGACGTGAGCGAGAACGGGGCGACGGAGCTGGCCGACGCGATCAGCGGAAGCGCGCCGGGGCGGTGTGGGTGTCGGGGGCTGGCATGTCCGCGCGAAGTCCCGTCGCGCCCCCCTCACTCGATCCGCACGATCCGTCGCGTCGCCGCGCCGGTGCTCGTCGATACGCGCACGAACGCGACGCCCGCGGGCAAATCGGCGGCGGCCAGCGTGAACGTGTGACGGCCGGCGTCGCGCCGGCCGAGCGTGCGGCGCAGGCGTTCGCGACCCTGCACGTCGAACACCGAGACTCGCGCCTCGCCCGGCGTGGCCAGCGCGTACGCGAAGCGCGCTGCTCCGCGGACGGGATGCGCGCCGGTGAGCGCCAGCGTGACGCCGCCCGCCGCAGCCGGCACCGGCGCATCGACGGTGCTGATCGAGCCGTTCGCGTACACGCGTTTGGCGAACAGGTCGATGTCCTGGAGTGTGCCCGTCCACGCGAGGAGCGCGCCGCCTTCGGGCGTGGCGAGGACGAAGGGATCCGTGGAGTTCTGGCCGCGAGTCGAGATCTGCACACCCGCGGGGTCCCACATCGGCTCGCCGACCGCCGACACGCGATGCACGCGCTGGTGCCCGTCGATGTCGCCGCGCGAGAACAGGCAGCCGCCCACACCGTCGGCGGCGATGCCGAACCGGAACACGGTCAGCGGCGCCGACCACACGACGATTCCGTTCGGCGCCCACAGTGGGACGCCGTCGTACCGGACGCGCTGCGCGCGCCCCTCCGGGCCTCCCGGTTGTTGCACCGACCACGCCACGATCGCGCCACCGGCGTCGTCGGGCACGAGCTTCGCGTCGAGCTGGTCCGTGGGGGAGTCGCACACCAGCACGGGATCGACGCCCCACGGCAGCGTGCCGCCGGCGCTCACGCGCTGCGCCCACAGCGTGTGCGTGACGCTGTAGTCCAGCGTGACGATGGCGTCCCCGCCGCCGACCGGCGCGACCTGCAGCAGGTAGACCTGGTTCGAGAACGCGGCGGGCACCAGTTCCACCTGCGGCCCCGTGCTGGAGTTGGACAGCACGCGCTGGGCCGCGGGCCGGCGCGTGATGTCGGACCACGCGAGCCATGCTCCGCCCAGGCCATCGGAGCACGCGGCGAAGTTGCTCTTGCTGCCGCGCACCGTCAGCGAGTCGCCGGCGTCGCCCCACAGCCGCGTGCCGTCGGGGGCGAGGCGCTGGCCGTAGATCGGGCGGTTGGTCGCCACGGCGCCACGGCCGTCCACCCAGAAGACCAGCGCGCCGCCCGCGAGGTCCGACACGACGTGCGGCAGGTCCTGCTGCGCCTCGAGCGTGCCGACGCGCCGCCCGTTCGCATCCCAGAGTGCGTTCCCGTCGGCGTCGAGTCGCTGGGCGAACACGCGGCGCGCACTGCCCTCGTTCTGCCAGCCGACGATCGCGCCGCCGGCGCCGTCGCTGACGATCTCGATCATCAGGTCGTTGCCCGCGCGCGTGCACACCGGCACGCCGTTCGCGGTCCAGCGCACGTTGCCGTCGGCGTCGATCCGCTGCGCGTAGACGTCGGGAGCGGATCCGTTCCGCCGATCCTGCCAGGCGAGGATCATGCCGCCGGCGCCATCGGAACATCCGACCTGCCCGTACTGCGTGAGCGGCCCGGTGGCCACGACGATGTCGGTGGCGACGTCGGTGGGCCAGGTGGCGAGCGCCTCGCGAGCGGTCGCAGCGAGCAAGGCGAGTGCAAGGACGAAGGCACGCATGGGATCTCCCGGGGTTCGGCGGTGGCGGCGCGCCCCACCGCAGCGGAGGGCGCGATGTCCGGAGGGCGGCGGTGACCGCGAGGCCCGACGCCGCGCCCCCGACTGCAGGAACCCCGAAACGGCGCGCGGGGGATCACGGAGCGTCGGCACGGCGGCGTAAGCGGCACCCTTCGTCGGCGCCCCGCCGGGTCCGCCCCGCGGCCCGCGTCGCCGCGGGGCTCCGTCCCGAACCGCTGTGCTAGCTTTCCTGCCCATGGAATCCGGGCCCGAGATCACCGATATCCTGCGGCTCGCCCGAACCGGTGATCCGTCCGCGCTCGATCTGGTGTTCTCCCGCGTGTACGACGAACTCCGGCGCATCGCGCACGCGCAGCTGCGGCGGGTGCGCCCCGGGGAGACGCTGAACACCACGGCCGTCGTGCACGAGGCCTACCTCAAGCTCGTGCGCAGCTCGATGGCCACCTACGCGGACCGCACGCACTTCTTCGCCGTCGCGGCCCGCGCCATGAGGCAGATCCTGCTGAACCATGCCCGCGAGCACATGGCCCACAAGCGTGGAGGCGGCGCGAAGGTGCTGCCGCTCGACGGCGTGGACGCGCCCGTGCAGGCGCGCGCCGCCGAGTTGATCGAGCTGGACCAGGCGCTCGATCGACTCGCGATGCTCGACGTGCGGCTCGCGCGCGTCGTGGAGCTGCGCTTCTTCGGCGGCCTGTCGGTGGAGGAGACCGCCGGCGTGCTCGCGGTCGGCGAGGCGACGGTCAAGCGCGACTGGGCAACGGCCCGCGCGTTCCTGCACCGCGAGTTGTTCATGGACGATCCCGCGTGAGGCCGATCGAGCCGGCTCGATGGCCCGAGGTCCGGCGCGTGTTCGAGGAAGCTGCCGCACTACAGCCCGCGGACCGGGAATCGTTCCTCGCCGGCACGTGCGGCGATGACGCGCCGCTGCGACGCAACGTGACGGAGCTGCTGCGCGCACACGATGCCGCCGAGAAGGGCTCCGACGTGCGGCCGGGCGGCGCGGACGCCTTCGTGGCCCCCCTGCTCGGCGTGGGCGCGCTCGAAGCCGCCGCCGCGCCCGCGCCGGCGGTGGACGCTCGCGTCGGCAGCACCATCGGCCGTTACCGCGTGATCGCGCGGCTCGGCGAGGGTGGGATGGGCGTGGTCTACGAAGCCGAGCAGGAGAACCCGCGCCGCCGTGTCGCGTTGAAGCTCGTCCGCCTCGCGCGCACGGACGACCCGCTGGGCGCGAGGCTGTTCGAGCGGGAGGTCGCCTCGCTCGGGCGGCTGCGGCACGCGGGCATCGCGACGATCCACGAGGCGGGTGCCACCGCGGACGGCGTGCCGTACTTCGCCATGGAGCGCGTGCACGGCACGGCGCTCGACGCGCACCTGCGCGGCGGTCGGCCGCGAGTCGAGGGCGAGCCGCGCGTGCCGCCCGCGATGGACCGGCGCGAACAGCACGCGCGGCTCGCGCTGTTCCTGGAGGTCTGCGACGCCATCGCGTACGCGCACCAGCGCGGCGTCCTCCATCGCGACCTCAAACCTTCGAACCTCCTCGTGCTCGCGCCCGAACCCGGGGAGGAGCCCTCCGGCGCACGCACCACGGGAGGACGTTCCTCCCTGGGTCGCACGCGCATCAAGGTGCTCGACTTCGGTCTCGCCCGCATCACCGACCCGGAGAGCACGCTGGCCTCGATGCGCTCGGACACCGGCGCCATCCAGGGCACGCTGGCGTACATGAGCCCCGAGCAGGCGCGTGGGGACGCCGATGCGATCGACGTGCGCAGCGACGTCTATTCGCTCGGGGTCGTGCTGTTCGAGATGCTCACCGGCCGCCTGCCGGTCGACGTGCGAGCCGGCGCCGTGCCCGACACGCTGCGGCGCATCGTCGAGCAGCCGGCCACGGTGGCGAGCTCGCTCGTGCCGTCGTTGCGCGGCGACCTCGACACCGTTCTCGGCAAGGCGCTCGCGAAGGAGCGCGGCGAGCGCTACGCGAGCGTGGAAGCGTTCGCGGAGGACGTGCGGCGCGTGCTCGACGATGTGCCCATCCGGGCGCGCCGGCCGAGCGCCGCGGCGCTGCTGCGCAGCTTCGTGCGGCGCCATCGCGCGGTGTGGGCGCTCGCCGGCGCGCTGCTGCTGGCGATCGTGGGCTTCGGCGCGACCATGACCGTGCTGTACTCGCGCGCGGTGCGCGCGGAACACACGGCCCGGCTCGAGGCGAGGAAGGCCCGGCGTGTGTCGGACTTCATGGCGGAGCTGTTCCGGGTGCCCGATCCGAGTGTGTCCCGCGGAGACACGCTGACCGCTCGGCGCGTGCTCGACGAGGGCGCGCGGCGGATCGACGCCGAACTGGCCTCGGAGCCCGAAGTGCGCGCGTCGCTGCTGCAGGCGATGGGCCGCAGCTACCTCGGCCTGGGGCTGTACGACCCGGCCGACGAGTTGTTCGCGCGCGCCGATCGGATCGTGGCGGAGCGGAGCGGGCCGCGGAGCGAGCAGCGCGCGGAATCGCGCGTGCGGATGGCCGAGGCGCGCTATCAGCGCGGGCAGTTCGGCGAGGCCGACAGCCTGCTCGACGAGGCGGACCGCATCGTGGACGCGCTCAGGCCGCCTTCCGAGGCGCGGCGCATGGAGATCGCCGACGTGCGGGCGGCGCTGCGCATGGACCAGGGGCGATTCGCCGAGAGCGAGTCGCTCAAGGCCCTCGTGCTCGCGAGCCGCCGGCGGCGCGAAGGGGTGCGAGCGCCCGAAACACTGCGGGCGATGAGCAACCTGGCGTCGTCGATGCTGTCGCTCGCGAAGTACGCCGAGGCGGCCGACACGCTCGAGGAAGTGCTGCGCCTGCGCGAGGAGATCCTCGGGCCCGAGCACCCCGACATCGTGACCACCCTGAACGAGCTGGCGTACGCGAACCGCCGGCTGGATCGGTTCGGCCGCGCCGAGTCGCTGTTCGTCCGCGGCCTCGCGGTGAGCGAGCGCGTGCTCGGCCCGGAGCATCCCGACAACGCGTACCTGTGGAACAACCTCGGGCTCACGCGCCGGCAGATGAAGCGCTGGGCCGAGGCGGAGGTCGCGCTGCGGCGTGCCGTGGCGATCCGCGAAAAGGCGCTGCCGCCCGACCACCCGTTGCTCGCCTGGACACTCGACAACCTCGCGCTCGTGCTGACGCAGTCGGGCAAGCTCGGGGAAGCCGAGCGCACGATCGACCGTGCGATCGCGATCGCGTCGAAGAGCGTGCCCGCGGATCACATCGATCGTGCGTACCTGCAGAACAACCTCGCCACGCTGCGCGAAGCCCAGGGCCGGTTGCGCGAGGCGAAGGCGCTGCGGATCGCGACGATTCCCGTGTACGAGAAGACGTTCGGTCCCGAGAGCCCCGGACTGGCCACGACGCTCGGCGACCTCTCGCTCACCCTGGAGCGACTCGGGGAGATCCGGGAGGCGATCCGCCACCGCGAGCGGCAGGTGGCCATGGTCGAGAAGCGCCGCGGGCCGGATCACCCGGCGACGCGCGAGGCGCGAGAGGCGCTGGCGCGACTGCGCGCGGCGGCGGGGCCCTGAGCGGGCGGCGGGCCGGGCAGGACCGGCGCGAATTGTCGTCCGCGTGACTCGGGCCGCGACGAATCCTCACAACGCCGGCTCCTGCCACGCTACAGTTTCCGCTGGCCGCCTCACCCTTGGATTCGGAAGTTCCCTGTCACCGGAGGCTCCGATGCGAATGGCGACGTCGATCCTGCTGCTCACGCTGTGCTTCGCTTCGAATGCCGTGGGCGGAGGTCTCCACGCGCGGATCGAAGGTCCCGCGGCGGACGGCACCACGTACACGGCGCGCACGGTGGGCGGCGACGGCAGCGAAGTGCTCGAGCCCTGGGCGCATGCCGAAGGCGTCGTCGACGGTGTGTATCAGAGCGTGCTCATCCGTCTCGAGCCCACCGGCACGCCCGGTGAGTACCGCTTCCAGCGCACGTGGCCGCGGGAGGGGCACTGGGCGATCCGCTACTGCCTCGGCGTGCCGCCGGCGCCGGCCACCGTCGTGTCGCTCAAGTCCGACGGTCGCATCGGCAACCACGAGTTCTACTACAAGTCCGACGGCCACGAGGGGTGCACCCGACTGCTCAAGAAGTGGCAGAAGCCCGGCCAGAAGGACTGCTGAGCAGACGATCCGCGCGGCGCGCGCGTGGCGACGGCGCGACCTCGCAGCGTGAACGACACCGCCCCGGTGGGATCCCTCCCGCCGGGGCGGTTCGCATACGGGGGCGTGTCGCCACCGAATCACGAAGTGGCGTCGTGGGCGTCACCCGATCCTGCGTGGGAAGCGCGCGACAACGATTCGACTGGGGTGTGAAGGCTCCGACGGCGGGACCGGCATGTTCGAGCTTCCTCTCTGCGTCGACGGGGCCGGATCGTCCGGAGGCGCCCTCCGGGGGGCACGCACGGAGCGGACTCGGTTGCCCGAACGGCGAGGGTCAGGAACGGCACTCCCCGATCGCCCTCCACCCACGGGAATCGTGCAACGGGCGCCGTCCAATATTCCTGGGTGGTGCGGTGCGCTCGCCGACCATCGGTCCCGGGCGCGGGGGTCGCGAAGTGGTTGTGGCCCGTCCGGATCGGTCACCGACTGATCTCGCGCGTTTGTCTACTTCGTTCCAGGAGGTGGAGATGCGACGTTGGAGCATGAGCCTGGTTTGTGCCGGCGTGTGTGCCGCACTTGCGTTGCTGGGAGTACCTCGCACGGCTCACTCGACGATCCAGGCGCCGGAAGGCTGGATCTACATCGTGGGCCAGCAGACCCCGCACGGTGAGGTCGACCCGGTCGGGCAGAAGGACCTCTTCGAGTGCGATCACGGGCCGATGGGCTGCCTGCCGACAAGCGGGGAAGTGATGCTCGACTTCAGCGAGTGCCCCGACATCACCATCAGCGCCCAGCACGACTACCCGGGGCTGATCTACAGGAGTTGCACCCAGGTGGCGGCCATGACCGACGCGAACCACTACGCGCACTTCCGGCTCGTCGGCCACACTCAGCGCACCGGATGCTCGCCGAGCCCTGGAGTCGTCAAGCAGTACTACCGCGGAGTCCTCCACCGCACCTTCCAGGTCGCCTGCTTCGATCAGGATGGCGGGGGAGTCGGGGCGAGCGACCTATCCCTGATCCTGGCGGACCTCGGTTGTGGGGTCTATCGGTCCCGATCGGACTTCGATGGCAGCGGCAACCTCGGGCCCAACGACCTCTCGATCTTCCTGGGCGTCTACTTCGGGAACGGCTCGAACTCCGGCGACATCCGCCTCTGCCCGTAGTGTTCGCGAGGAGACCGCGCAGCTGAAGCATCCGGTGCGCACGACACGCGACACCGCCCCGGTGGGATCCCTCCCGCCGGGGCGATTCGCTCGCGTGCCGGACGGCCTCAACTCTTCGGCCGCTTCGACTCGCACGCCTTGAACATGGCGGGCGTGATCACCTCGCCGTTCAGCGCCTTCGCCAGCGCCTTGCCGTATTCGTTCAGCGTCTTCTTGTCGACGTGGCACACGGTGCACTTGAAGGGCTTCGCACTCGTAGTACTCGGCGTACTGCTTCCCCATCGGCACCGAGGCGATCGCCACCCCGCCCAGCATCACCCCACTCGCGAGCAGCCCCAGCGCCAGGCCGAACTTCTTCATCATGTCGCCCATCCTTTGCGGGTTCGGTGACTCCGGCGCTCGTGACGCGCCGGGCACCTGGGTTCCGAGGGGTGATTCGTGTCCGGGAACCACGGCCCCAGCCTCTTCTGCTTCGTTCATGCGGCCATGGCGTTGCCGTCGAGTTTGAAGCGACCGATCTGGCTGCGCAGCTGGTCGGCCTGCGTGGACAGCGATCGGGCGGTGTCGTCCACCTGCACCGTGTTCGACGCCGTTTCCTGCGTGACCACGTCCATCTGCTGGACCGCGCGGCTCACCTGGTCGATGCCGTCGGCCTGCTCGGTGGAGGCGTTGGCGATGTCGGCCACCAGGTCGGCGACCTGCTTCACCTCGGTGACGATGCCCGTCAACGTGGTGCCGGCACGGCCCACCAGCGTGTTGCCTTCGTCGACTCGGGTCACCGTGTCGGTGATCACGCTCTTGATCTCCTTCGACGCGTCCGCCGACCGCAGCGCCAGGGCGCGAACTTCGTTCGCGACCACCGCGAAGCTGCGTCCCTGCTCGCCCGCGCGCGCCGCTTCGACTGCGGCGTTCAGCGCGAGCAGGTTGGTCTGGAACGCGATCTCGTCGATCGTCGTGCTGATGTCGGTGATGCGGCGCGACGCCTCCGCGATGCCCGACATGGCGCGCACCGCTTCCTGCACCGCCTGGCCGCCCACTTCGGCCTGGTCGCGGGTGTTCGCGGCGAGCTTCTTGGCCTCGTGGGCATGGCCGGCATTGCTGCGCACGGTGTCGGTCATGGCGCGCAGGGAGGCGGTCGTCTCTTCGAGCGATGCGGCCTGCTGCTGGCTGCCGGAAGCGAGCGTCGCGGCGCGGTCGGCGAGTCCGCCGGCGGCGCCCTGTACGGCCGCGACGGTGCCGGAGAGATCCCGCAGCACGGAGGCGACCTGCGTGCGGACCTTCTCCACCGCGGTCGCGATCTGTGCGACCTCGGCCACGGCCTGCACCCTCACGGGCTTCGAGAAGTCCCCTTCCGCGAGCGGCGCGACGGCGTCGAGCAGCCCGGCAACGGGGCGCTCCACCGTGCGCCTGATCACGCGGAGCAGCGCGAAGACGGCGACGACCATCAGGAGCACGAGTACGGCCACGGCCTGGACCGTGTTGGTTCGAGCGGCCGCGATCGCGGGCCCCAGCGGCACTTCCACCAGCAGGGCGCCGATCGGCGCGTCCTTCGCGAAGTGGGGGTCGCCGAAGTCCGGCGACTTGTCCGCGGCTTCCATCTCGTGGCAGTCGACGCAGCTCTGCAGCGTGGCCTTCTCGACGCGCATGTACGAGAGCGTCGGCTGTCCGTTCACGTCGTGGACGCGCGTGGACACGGCCGTGGGATCGGCGAGCATGCGCTGGATCGCCTTCACCTCGAACTCGTCGTGGGGGCGATGGCTGGAGTCGGCCGGCCAGATCCCGAGCAGGTTCACGCGATAGAGACCCTTGCCGTCCACGCTCATGCCGATCGAGTGCAGCAGCTTGGGATCGAGGCTCTCCTCGGCGATCTGCGTCAGGTACTGCGTACGGTCCTGACCGATCTGGTACGCGATCGACTCCGCCGACTGGCGGGCCTGCTTCTCGATCGTGCGCCGGGACTCCGTGACCAGGTACAGGCTCCCGACCAGCGTGAACACCACGGCCACGACGACGATCGGGAACACGAGACGGGACGCGAGCCCTCCGGCCGCCGAACCAACCCATGGCGGCCTCGCACCCATGTAGTGACGTCGCGATGGCCCCGGGTTCCCGGGCGGCCACCGGCGACTTCCATACGAGCTCCGTCCGATCGACGGGCCCTTTGCGCGTCCGAAGGGAAGAGGGGGCCGCGAGCCGTACGACGTGCGCGGCGCGCGACGACGGGAAGTCCCGCCCGTTCTCCGCATCCGCGGAGCCCGGACGGAGCCCTGCCATCACGCCCTAGGTTCGGCGGAGATCGAGTGGGCTTTACGCGTGGGATCTCAGCTTCACCGGGCGATTCGCCGCGGCCGCGGAAGTGCTGGCCACGCCGTGCCCCGCGATGGCCGAAGCCCGGCCGCGGGGTGGCGCGCACCCCGGGAGCGTCCCCGTCGGGGAAGCGTGGGAACGCGGTCTGGCACGCGTTGCCCATGCGCCGATCTCGTGCGCGGGCAAAGTGCGGGCTTGTTCGCGTGCGATGCGAGTCGAATACTCGCCCGCGACGTTCGGAGGGAACGCGGCTGGTCGCAGTTCGGCATCTCCCGCAGAACGGGAGCGCCGAATCCCGCGATGGCCTCGTACGCGCCTCGTGCGCGGCGCCCACGGGGGACGTGCTCGGCGCCTCGCGCGCCCGAGACTCCGGACGGATGCCCACACGGATTCTCGATCGGGGCAGTCCCCACCGGCGCCGTGACGGAGGAGGAATCCTCATGGCCGCCATGTTCCAGGCCGGGTCCTTCAAACTGAACTCCGGACACGCCAGCGAAGTCGGCACGAGCACGACCACGTTCACGACGATCACGTTTCCGACGCCTTTCCCCGTGGGAAGCAACGTCGTCGTGATCCCGATGGTGCAGACGTTCAATGGTTGCCAGACGCCCGGCCTGCGCATCGCCGAGGTGTCGAAGAGTGGGTTCAAGGTCCGAATGAACGAGGTCATCGTGGACGGGAAGGGAGCCCTGTCCGACGGCAAGCACAACGAGGAGACGATCGGCTACGTCGCATTCGCCGTCTGATCGATGGGCTTCGAAGCGCACCGGGAACGGCCGGCTCCCCATCGGGGCCGGCCGTTCCGTCGCTTTCCGCTGGCGACCCGCGCGGCGGCTTCGTCGAGCGGAGGGTGTCCGGCCGCGCGTGACCTTGCGGATGTACGCGCCGAACATGGATGTCACGGCAGCAGGACCGTCCGCATCGTGCGGGACGTCGTGCCCTGCCTGAGGCGGACGAAGTACACGCCCGCGTGCAGCGTCGCGTCCGGCACCACGGCCGCCTGGTGGCGGCCGATGCCGAGCGCGCCCACGTCGATCGAGCCGAGGCGGCGACCGCTCACGTCGAGCAGCTCGAGCCGGGCCGGGGTCGCATTCGGCAGGCTGAAGTCCACCGTCATGCGGCCGTGCGCCGAGGAGCCCGCGCTCACGCCGTGCACGGCGAACGACACGGCGGGCACGTCGGCGACGTCCGTGGTCTGCCCGGGGCCGACCAGGGCGTACGCGCTCTCGTTGCCGTTGCGGTCCACGGCGGAGTCGAAGAACGTGAACGGATCACTCGTCACCGCGCGCGCGAAGAACGCACTGTACTCGGTGGAAGCCGTGGTCGCGTCCGCCAGCGTGGGCACGACGAGCCCGTACTCGCTCTCGCCGTGCGCGGGGGCTGTGCCGACATACGTCCAGCCCGCGAGTTGCACGCCCGTCGGGGACGCCACGCGACCGCCCGCGGGGTCGGCGAGCAGCCCGCCCGGCAGCGGGTCGTTGCGGCGGTAGAGCTCGTACCCGGTGATCGTGACTCCCGAGCCCGGCGAGTCCGCGGAAGTGCGCAGAGCGCACGCGCACCTGCCGGCCGTCGTCGTTGCCGACGTCGGCGACGGTCGCGACCGCCTGCGGATGGTTGAACTGGCCGTTCGCCGCTCCCGTCCTTCCCCATTGCTGCACGAAGACTCCGGAGCCGGTGAACTTCTGCACGCGATTCCCGTTCCGTTCACTCGTGCAGACGTTGCCCGCGGCGTCCACGGCGACGCCGCCGATGCTCTGGAACTGGCCCGGCCCCGAGCCCGCGGAGCCGAATCGGAGCAGCGGATTGCCGAGCCGGTCGAACTTCTCGACACGGCTGTTCAACAGCTCCGCCACGTACACGTTGCCCTCGCCGTCGGTAGCCACCGCGACAGGGCCGTCGATCTGCCCGGGCCCGGTGCCCGAACCGCCCCACGAGAGCGTCCAGGTCGGCGTGGTGGGGGCGGTCGAAGCGAGCGCGGCCGGCGCCAGCGCCGCCCCGGCGAGCAGGGCGGCGGCGAGGAGTCCGAGGGGCAGAGCGGGTGCGTCGTGGCGAGGTCGGTGCACGGGAGCCTCCGGAAGTCGGTTGCGCGTCGAGGGGCGCGGTCGCGCCGGCGAATCCCGCGGCGGTGCTCCCCAAGCGCGACGGCCACCCGGATCGGCTCCCGAAAAGTGCGCGGCGACCGCCGGCGGGCGCATCCGGTCGTGGAACCGCCCCCGCCGTGCCTGTAGGCTTCCGGCCTCACTCGGAGGGCCGCGCGTGGACCAGAAGGCGATCACCGCGACGCTCGATGGCGTGGTCCGCGGCGACGCGGATGCCATGGAGCGCCTGATTCCCGTGATCTATCAGGAGTTGCGCCGGCTCGCCGCGGGCTACCTGCGGGGCGAACGCCCCGGGCACACGCTGCAGCCCACCGCGCTCGCCCACGAGGCCTTCCTGCGGCTCGTCGGCAATCCGGACGCCGAGTGGCAGGGTCGGCGGCACTTCCTCGGCGTGGCCGCGCGCACGATGCGCTCGATCCTCGTGGACCACGCGCGCCGGCGTCGCGCGCAGAAGCGCGGCGGTGGGCTGGCCGCGGTGCCGCTGGACACCGGGCTGATCGTGGCGGGCAACCGGCCGGTGGAGTTCGACGACCTCGACCGCGCCCTGGACGACCTCGCCCGACTCAGCGAGCGGCAGGCGCGCGTGGTGGAACTGCGCTACTTCGGCGGCCTGACCGTGGAGGAGGTGGCGGACCTGCTCGGCGTCTCTCCCGTCACGGTGAAGCGTGACTGGACCACGGCCCGCGCGTGGCTGTATCGCGAGTTGACCGGCACGAAGCGCCTGGATTCGTAAGTTCGTCCCGCGTGGCGGCGCGACCGCCGCCGGCCCGCATCAACGCGTGGCGTGGCCCCGCGCCTTCGCCAGCAGCGCGTCGAGTTCCTTCGGCGCTTCGGACTCCTCGCCCGTCAGCGCGTCCGCGGCGGCCAGCGCGCGGTAGAGCGCGCGGCTGCGCTCGAGCCAGCCCGCCGCGGTCCCGCGCCAGCGCGCGCGCTCCGCGTCGGAACGCGCTTCCGCGGCCAGCTCGAGGCAAGCTTCGCCGGCCGCCCGCCCGCTGCGGGCCTGGTGCGTGCGGCCCTCGGCGTTGCTGGAGTCGTGCGCGGTGACGCGGCCGAACACGTCCCACGCCTTCGCGAAGTGCGAGAGCGCCTCGGGCCACCGGCGACCTTCCACCAGGATGGATCCCATCTCGTGGTGCCCCACGCCGACGTCATCCAGGAACTGAATGTTCTCGGGGTCCGAGGCCGAGAGCTCCTCGGTGATCCGCTGCCCGACCTGATAGACGGCGAGCGCCGAGTCGATCTGCCCGCCGCCGGCCAGGAACAGGGCCTCCATGGCGTAGACCACGGACAGGTCGCGCCGCGCGTCGGTGTTGTCGGGGCGCAGTCGCACGGCCTCGAGCGCCAATGCCTCCCCGCGGCGATACGCCACCATCGCCGAGTCGTTCTTATCGAGCATGGAATAGAAGTCGGCGAGCTTGGACGAGTTGATCAGCACGGCGCGGCGGTGCTCCGGGTTCTCGGGATAGAGCCGGAAGAGCTTCTCCGCGGTGGCCAGGTTGCCCTCGCACTCGCGCTTCGCACCCAGCGTGTCGGCGGCATCGCGCAGCCGGTCCACGAGCCGCCCGGTGCACACGACGTGGTCTTCGAGGAACATCCGCGAGTCGGGGCGCTTCTTCAGCCACTCCGCCGCGAGCGCGCGTGCCGCGCGCGTGGCGGCGATCGACTCCTGCGGGCGGCCGAGCACGTAGAACATGTCCGCGCGACGCTGCGACACCATGAGCAGCTCGTGCGCCACGCGATCGGAATCCGGCTGCGCGGCGAGCACGGCGCGCAGCAGGCCGACCGATCGCTCGTAGCTCTTCATCGCATCGGCGGTCAGGCCGAGGTTCGGGAACATGGGGCGGCCCTGCACGTCGCCGATCTTCATGTACGCCATCGCCAGTTCGCGCTGCAGCCGGCGGTCGCCCTCGGCTTCGCGAGAAAGCGTGTCGAGATAAGTGAGCGCATGGAGCACCAGCGTCTCACGCGCCTTCGTCGAGCCCGGCAGGTTCGCGATCGCGTCGTGGATGTCGAACACCACCGCGTGCGCCAGCGCCCGAACGTCCTCGAAGCGTCGCGTCGCCCGGTCGCGCTGTTCGCGCGCGATGCGCGCTTCCCACGCGGTGCCCACGAGCCCGCCCACCAGCGACAGCGTCACGAGCGCTCCGGCCAGCAGCGCCGCGCGGTGGCGTCGCACGAAGCGCGACAGGCGATACGCGCCCGAGCGGCCGCGCGCCAGCACCGGGAGTCCCCGCAGGTGGCGCCGCAGGTCCTGCGCGAGCTGTTCCACCGACCCGTAGCGGCGCGCCGGGTCCTTCTCGAGCGCCTTCAGCACCACGACGTCGAGATCGCCCGACAGGCGGCGGCGCAGCCGGGCGGTGGTCAGTCCGCGCTGCCGGGCCGCCGGTTCGGCGGCCGTCGTGCGTGCGACCGCGCTCGGGGGGGCGGGCTCCACCTGCGTGACCACGCGCAGGATCTCCTCGGGCGTGCGCGTGGTGAACGCGAGCGGGCGCGCGCCCGTGAGCAGTTCGTACAGCACCACACCCAGCGAGTAGACGTCGCCCGCCACGGTCGTCGGCTCGCCGCGCACCTGCTCGGGGCTCGCGTAGTCGGGCGTGAGCATGCGCTGCATCGGCGCGGTGAGCGTGACGGCGCTGCCGTCTCCGTCGGGCGCGATCAGCTTGGCGATGCCGAAGTCGAGCAGGCGCGGTGATCCGTCGTCACCGACCAGGATGTTGTCGGACTTGAGGTCGCGATGCACGACCAGTCGCTGGTGCGCGAACTGCACCGCGTCGCACACCGTGAGGAACAGCCGCAGACGTTCCTCGATCCCCAGCTGACGCTCGTCGCACCAGCGTGTGAGCGGCCGGCCCGACACGTACTCCATCACCAGGTACGGGCCGCTCCCCGGGGCCGACCCGCCGTCGAGCAACCGCGCGATGTTCGGATGCTCGAGCATCGCCAGGATCTGACGCTCCGCCTGGAAGCGGCGCAGGATCTCGTCGGAGCGCATGCCCGGGTCGATCAGCTTGATCGCGACGTCCTTCGTGAAGTTCTCGTCGTCGCGCTGCGCCCGGTAGACCACGCCCATGCCGCCGCGGCCGATGACCTCGACGATCCGGTACGGGCCCAGCCGGTCGCCGGGAGCGACGCTGCTCACGAACGGCGAGCCCGGCGGCGAGCCCAGGAAGCCGCTCGCTTCGTCGTTCGTGGCCAGCAGGGAGCGCACTTCGGCGGCGAGCGTCGGATCGGACGTCGCGACGCGGGCGAGGAGCGCATCGCGGTCGGCGGATGACAGCTCGAGCGCTTCGTGGAAGAGCTGGTGCACGCGGTCCCAGGTCGAACCCCCTTCGGGCTCGGCCGGCGGGACCGTTCGCTCACCCGGCGCTCGCGGCGCCGGCTCGTCGGGTGGGGACGGGCACATGATCGAGACGAGCCTAGGCGGCGATGGAGCCCGTGATCCAGAACGAAATCTCCGAACCTCGTGCCGCGGACGTCGGAGGCTCCGGCGGTTTCGCTCGACCCGTGCGTGGACGCGGCCGTCGTCGCTGCGGGGCCCCGGCTCGCGTCCCGGGGAGGGCGTCGGCCGGCCGGCGCGATCGGGAGGCGTCGTCGTTTCGCGTGCACGGCGCCGACGCGCGGGCTTAGAGTCCCGCCGACTGCGGAGCCCGCGCGCGCCCGGTGTCGCCGGCCGCCGCCCCGCGCGTGGCGCTCGAACCGTCGAGCTTCCGGCCGGCGCGAGGTGTCCCATGCCCGTTCCGCGTTGGCTCGTCGCCGTCGTTCTGCTCGCCGCAGGCGTCTGCCTGTCTGCCGTTCCCGGATACGCCGTCGTCGTGCCCGGCGACTTCGCCACCATCCAGGGTGCCATCGACTCGTCGACGTCGACGCTCATCGAGGTCGGGGAGGGCGAGTACGACGAGGCGGTCCGTGTGAACCGCACCGTCTCGATCGCGGCGAAGACCGGCCTCACGTTCTACGCGTTGCGAGCCTATCCGGCGATTCGCTCCTTCGTCGTCACCAGCGGGCGTCCGACGTTCACCGGTATCCA
Source organism: Candidatus Eiseniibacteriota bacterium (assembly GCA_044222045.1). GTDB lineage: Bacteria > Eisenbacteria > RBG-16-71-46 > RBG-16-71-46 > RBG-16-71-46 > JBGAMH01. The sequence continues at coordinate 39,170 of JBGAOB010000001.1, read as the reverse complement.
CGTCCGCGGCCCCGTCACCCAGACCGGGGGCCTGGACGTCACGTTCGAGTCGTGCCGACTCGACTCGGGTTTCGTCATCCCGTTCGCATCGGCCGGCACGTTCAAGATGCGGGGATGCCTCGTCTTCGGTCCCACCCGCGTGAGTGGCTCCAGTGTCGAGATCATCGGCTGCACGTTCGTGGGCGGTGGGCTGACCGCGAGCGCCGAAGGGGATCTGCGTGTTCGCGGCAACCTCGTCACGGGGCCGGCCGATGTCGGGATGACGCTCGCTTCGGGAGGTGCCGACGGTGAAGTATCGGAGAACCGGATCACCGGGGCGACGGAGGGGCTCGTGTTCTATCCGGCCTCCCCAAATCCGACGTTCGTGGCCAATGAAGTCTACGATTGCTCGTCGAATGCCTTTCGCGTGGCCGGGGAGAATCCAGGCAACGTGGCCTTCGAACGCAACCGGGTCCGTCGGTGCGGCGGCAACGGTTTCGACATCGGCGGGCGCGTGACGATCCTCACGCTTTCCCGCAACGTGGTGGACAGCGTCGGCGGCGCCGCCATCCAGTTGCGCGCGCCGGGATTCTCGCCCTGCCTCACGCGCGTGACGGACAACGTGCTCTCGCACGCGCGCGACCGGGGAATCGATGTGCCCTCGGGCTACTTTCCCGCGACGATCTCGGGCAATCGAGTGCTCGCCTGCGCAGGCGACGGCATTCGCTGCTTCGCCCAGGGCGTGGTCGATCACAACGTGGTGGGCCGGTGCGGCGCCGGCGGCGTGGTCGTTGGGAACACGTCCCACGTCACGGTGCGCAGCAATACGCTCTACCGCAACGCAGGCTCCGGTATCGTCACTACGCTCGTGAGCGCCGACTCGATCAGTCACAACATCGGCTACCTCAACGAGCGCTATGGGGTCGAAGTCGTGAGTGGAGCAACTCCCGTGCTCGGATGCAACGATTGGAACGGCAACTGGCTCGGCGCGACGGCCGGGGTCGCGCCGGCCGCGAACGACCTGCAACTGGTGCCGCTTTTCTGCGACTGGGCGCACGACGTCGTGACGCTGAGCGCGGTCTCCGCGCTCCTCACACCTCCGGGAGGATGTTCGCGTATCGGGGCGCTCGGACAGGGCTGCAGTTATCCGGCGACGGCGCATGCCGAAGGCGCGGTGGGTTCACCGGCGCTGTCTCTCTCGGTGTCGCCGCAACCCAATGCCGGACGCGTGCGGTTCGCGTGGGCGCCGCAGCCGATCGGAGCGACGCTCGACGTCTTCGACGCAGGCGGCGCGCGTCGCTGGTCGCGACACGTACCTGCCGGCGAGTCCCGGCTCGAATGGTCGGGCGTCGACGAGGCGGGGCACCCGCTGTCGGCGGGCGTCTATTTCGCGCGTCTCTCGGTGGGCGGGCGCGAGGCGACGTCGGCCGCCGTGATCGTGCGCTGAGGAGGACCACATCGAACACCCGCGAGGGGGCCAGGGAGGCTCGTGGCCGAGCCAGCCCCATCGTCATGCGGCCGAGGCGCCGCACGGATGTCCGTCGTCACCTGCGTCGGTCTCTTCCTCCCGTGCTCAGCCGCTTCCGGCGGTCGACTCGCGAGCGCGACCGAGTCCGTGCCGTCCGGCGAATAGGAGTCGGCGCGCGTGGCCGCGAGTCACCTCGCGCGCAGCATTGCCCGCCAGCGCTTCGTCGCCGCCGCCGGGGCGGTGGGATCGGCTTCCACGCGAACGCCGGCGTCGGCCGGCACCAGCCGCTGTCCCACCTCGTGCAGCGCCTGCTCCACCGGCACGGGCTGCGCGCCCCGGATGAACGACTGGTAGTCGCCTTCCCAGTCGCCCGGGGCGGTCGCTTCGAGCGCGCCGCGCAGGTCGGCCCACGTGTATGCCCGGCGGCCACCGTCGGTGCGCCGCGCGAGGGCGTGGAAGAAGTCGCCGAGGTCGCGACGGCCGCCCGTGGCCCCGCGGATGCGCACGTCCCAGGTGAACGCCACGAGCGCGCCGGCGCTGTAGAGCGGCGCTCCCTTGTGCGTGCCGATGTTCTCCAGCGTGGTCGTGAGCCGGCGCGCGTTCTCGACGTGTCTCGCGAGCCTGGCCCGGAACCAGTCGGCATCCACGCGACCCGATGTCGCGATCGCCCGGTTCGCCGCGTACTCGGTGAAGCCCTCCTGGAACCACTGCGTGCAGCCGTAGTCGGCGCCATGGAGCAGCCAGCCGTTCCAGAGATGGAACACCTCGTGCGCGACGATGTTTCCCCAGTCCGCGCTCGTGGCCACGCCCGGCACGGTCTCGGTGTTGAGCGCGAAGCTCGATCGATAGGACTCGCCGCCGTGTTCCACCGCCGGCAACAGCACGACCACGTACCTTCGGGGGGTCGCATCGGCCATCATCGCCACGTGGTGACGTACCGCCGGTTCGAGCACGCGGCGGACCTCTTCGCGAGCCGCCGCCCAGTGGCCGAACGCGGCCACGCGAAGATGGAACGCGCCGATCGTGATGTCGCTCTGAGGCTGGTGTGAGAGCACGAGCAGGTTCTCGACGAGATCGTCCGGGCTCGGGGCGACGAAGGTGCCGTGCTCCACTCCGGCGCGCCACGCCGTCGTCGCGTGCCAGCCCTCCGGGAGGTCGAAAACCACGCGGCATTCGCGCGTGGCCGGGCTCGTCACGAACAGCGCTCGGCCCACGAGGACGAAGTTCGCCGAATCTCGGTACGCTGCTTCGCGCGGCGCGGGCCAGTCGAGCCGTTGGAGCGGGGAGGTGTCCACTTCGTATTCGAGGGAGACCGTGCCGGTGTCGGGGCGCGCGAGTCGCCAGCCCCTCTCGCCGTCGCGCGTGGCCTCGAGAGGGCGGCCCGTGGCATCGGTTGCCCTGAGGTGCGTGACGAGCCCGGCCCAGCCGAGCGAATCGAGCTCCGGAATCCCGGCGGGCCGCGTGGTGGCCATGTCCAGCGCGGTGCCGGCGACGGGCAGCGAAGCCGACACGACGAGGCGTGGCGAGTCCTCGCGCATGCGCACGTGGTAGGTGGCCACCGGGCGCGAATCGGCGGGCCGCGCAAACGCGGGCATGGTGAAGCCGACCCACGACAGGCCGAGCCACACGAGGGGAGTGGTTCGCCTGGGCATGCGCATCCGAATCTCCTATGTCGAGGGGTTCGCTTCGGTGGTGGACGGTTGGATGGACACGGGCCGCCGAAGGTTGGGATTCACCCGCGAAGTCCGTGACGTGAGCGGGCGGCGTGTGCCCGGGCGTCACGTTGTGGACCCGCCGGTCGCGGGGCTACGTTCCCGCTCCCGGGCGTCGCGTGACTCGTGGCGGGAGGAGCGATCGATGACGAGTGAGCATTCGGCGAGCATCGGCTCGAAGAAGGAGTTGTGGCTGCGGCTGAGGAACTATCACTTCGAGCACCTCGTGCCGCCCCATCTGTTCGATTCCATCCGGGCGGTCTTCAGTGGTTCCGACGCTTCCACCCAGGCCTTCGCCGACAAGCTGGCCCGCAAGCTCTCCTGGGATCGGGGGTTCGCCCTGCGCGCGATCGGCGAGTACAAGAAGTTCGTCTACCTCGGGGTCGTGTCGAACTTCCCCGTCACGCCTCCGCGCGTCATCGACCAGGTGTGGCACGAACACCTGCTGTTCAGCAGCGGCTATCGGGAGTTCTGTGCGCAGGTGCTGGGTCGGAACTTCGATCATCACCCGGAACTCGTGCCGACCGACGAACAGACGGCGACGTTCCGGGACCAGTACGCGGCGACGCTGGAGCTGTACGAGCGCGAGTTCGACCGCGAGGCTCCTGAGGCCTTCTGGGGCACGCCGAAATTCTCCCGTCGCAAGGGCCACCGCGCGCGCCCGAAGCGGAACAGCAGCCTGGACCTCCCGTGGGAGCCGAGCAGCGACGACACGCCGCTCCACGCGTACTTCGACGGATCCGGTGGCGGCGACGCTCCGTCCACGCCCATGCCCGAGTTCGGCGGCGGGGAATCCGGTGGCGCGGGCGGCGGGGGCGAATGGGGCGACTCCGGGTCCGATGGCCACGCGGGCTCGGACGGGTCCGATGGGCATGGCTCGGACGGCGGCTCGGACAGCGGCGGCTCGGACGGTGGGTCGGGCTGCTCGTCGGGCTGCAGCGGCGGCGACTGACCGGCGGCTACGCCCGCGGCGCCTGCGCCACCGGCGAGTCCGACTCGATCGCGCTCACGAACGGCTCGTCGGCGATCGCCGACATGCTGAAGCTCAATTCGATGTCGAGCTGTTCCTTGATCTGCTGCGCCATCGCTTCGTCGAAGATGCGCAGGACCACGCGCAGGTCGGGCTCGAACGAGCGCGCGTTCAGGCCCACCTCGAGATTCACGAAATCGTTGGCCACGAGCGAGTACAGCGCCCGGGCGCGGGCCACGCCGGCGTCCTCGAGCACGCGTGGCGAACGCGCGTCGCCCACGTACACGTCCGCCCCGAGCGTGCGCAGGTGTTCGACCGCCTCCGAGTTCTCCGACTGCTCCACCACCAGCAGCCGCTCGCCGCGTTGCAGCAGCGCCTCGCCCACGAGATGCCCCAGTCGTCCCACGCCGCACAGGATGACGTGGCCGCGCTGTGAGTGCCTTCGGCGACCCAGCGCCATCTGCACGCGGTGCTTGATGATCTGGTCCACCGTGAGCGAGAAGATCATCCAGATGAACACGGTCGATGCGAGGATCAGGCCGATCCCGACCATCTTGCTCGACGTGCTGGAGTGCAGCAGCGAGATGTCGCCATAGCCCACCGTGGCCACGGTGACCACCACGAAGTAGAACGCGTCGATCCAGGACAGCGTTTCGGCGTGATGGAAGTACGCGGTGGCGCCCAGCAGTGCCACGACGAACGCCGCCACGAGTGCCGGAATCAGCCGGTCGCGGCGCCCGCGGACCACCGGCCGCGCCGGCGGTCGGGGCCGGGGGCGCGCCCGGTGCGTCATCGGTTGGTCCAGGGCGTCCGCGAACGTCTCCGTGGCGATGCGGGCGGGGTTCAGGATGCGCAGGTTGGGGTTCGCGGCCTGCAGGTGTGGGGCGATGTTCTCGTTGAACATCGACGCCACGATCGGCAGCCGGCTTCGGAGCGAACTCAGCACGATCGCCAGCTCGAAGTTGCGATCGTCGCGTTCGTCCACCAGCAGCGCGGCCGTGACCGCCTCGAGGTCGACGCCGTCCAGCGCGCGGCGCGTGTCCGCGAAGCGCGACGCGCGTTCCGCCGGAATCGCGGCGGGGTCCTCGGCCCACGGGACGAGGCGATGGCCACGGGCCTGCGCGAGGGCCCGCACGCGGGCGGCCAGGTGTCCGGATCCGAAGATGAGGATCGACTGGGTGGTCATGCGGCGGCGCGCCTCACGAAGTCGTCGTTCGAATCGAGCGGGCGCATCGTGGCGAACTCGACTCGCCGAGGCAACCGGCGGGGTGACGCCAGCCCTCGCGAGTGGGCGACGGCCAGGCACCGTGGATCTCGCCGAGTGGGACGCCGCTTCGGGAGGCGCGGCGGCGTCCTCGTGCCGCGCCGCCGCCCGCCGGACCGTCGTCCCCGCCGTGGCGAAAAGGTGGGCCGAGTCGACACAGGTGCGAGGGCTCGCCACGGCCGAAGCCGTGGGTCGCCGGGCGCCGCCGGCCGCGGAAGCCGTTGCCGTGCAGTGGTCAGCGGGCGCGGCGACGCGCGGCACGGGCGCTGCAGTGGTGACTCACCGACGGCGGCGATCCACCCGCCGCCCCGACGCACGAGCACCCCGGCCCGCTTCGAAAGGAGAGCTTCCATGAAGACCCGTCTCGCCACGCTCGCCCTGTTCACCCTGCTCGCCACCGCGCTCGCCGGCTGCGGCAAGGAACCCACCGCGCCCCTCGGGTCGACCTCGCAGGCGCCGAGCCTGCCGCCGGCGGCGAGCATGAAGTTCGACTTCAGCTTCTTCGACCGCAACGGTGGCACCGCGCTCGCCGCGCTGCCCGCCGGCGCCGAAGGCACGCAGCTGCGCAGCCACTGGATCAACGCGGTCACGCGCGTGGTGTTCATCAACCTCACGGTGGCCGACCTGTTCTCGGCGCCGGTGCAGGCGCTCAACGCGGCGCTGTCGCAGACGCCGGTGCTCGGCGACGACGGCTGGTACACGTGGGTCTACACGTTCTCGGATCAGGGCCACGACGTCACGCTGCGGCTGCGCGGTCGCGTGGACGGGGCCATCGTGACGTGGCGCATGTACGCCACCGACCCCGCGGCCACGCCGGCGATGACCGACTTCCTGTGGTTCACCGGCGAGTCGCGCCTCGACAACGCGAACGGTCACTGGATCTTCAACGACCGCCGCGAGGCGAAGGCGGTGCCGGTGGCGCGCATCGACTGGACCGCGAACTCCGAAACCAAGCGCAGCCTCGCGTTCAGCAACGTCGAGTCGGGTTCGGCCGACCTGGGCGACCGGCTCGAGTACCGTCTCGACGGCTCGATCGTCTCGGTCACGTTCCACGACCAGTCCGAAAACAAGGACGCCGACATCACCTGGAACGAGACCACCGGCACGGGCAGCCTGATGGTGCCCGACTACAACGGCGGTCAGCGCGCGTGCTGGGACGAGCACCAGGAAGACATGGTGTGCACCGACACCCCCAGCTGATCGGACCGGTCACGGGAACGGCCCCGGCGCTCCGCGCGCCGGGGCCGTTCCCGTGCGTGCGCGATCAGAACTGCCAGAGGAACCCGATTTCCAACCGCGTCGACGCGCCCGTCTCCTCGACGGCGTCCTCGACCTTCACGGTCGTGCCGTTGGGCTGGTCCTGCGAGTACTCGGCCTTCGTCCAGTTGACACCCTCGCCGCGCAGCGTGAGGTCCATGCCGAACCGCGGCGTGAAGCCCACCAGCAGGCCCGCGCCGAGCCCCGCCGTGGCGCCGGTAAACGTGAGGTGATCGCGGCCCTGTTCGGCGCGCACGGTGGTGCCGCCGAGCGAGCCGAAGACGTACGGGCACACCTGGCGCCGCGGCGTGAAGCGGTAGTGCGCCTCGACCGAACCCACGGAGTGCTGCACGTCGAGCCCCGGCACTTCCGTGCGGTGCCGGGCGCCGCCCAGCGTGACGCGCGTGTGGAAGTGCGGCGTGAACGAGTAGCCGCCCAGCAGCAGCAGGCCCGAGCCCATGTCGTCGATCACGGGGCTGATCGGCGTGCCGGCCTCGCTCACGCCGAGGCCGTCCACCATGAACTGTGCGCCCAGCGAGAAGCCGCGATCCTGTCCCCACTCGGGGGCGTCGGCGGGCTCGGCGGCGCGCGCCGTGGCCGAGGCGAGCGCGAGCACGATCGTGGCGAGGGCGAAAGGATGTCGGAGTCGTACGGTCATGCGTCCTCCTCGTCGGGTCGGGAGCGGGTCGGCCTCGCCGGGCGCGCTTCGAGCCCGAGGGCCTGCATCTTCTTGTGCAGGTTGCTGCGTTCGATCTGGAGCAGTTGCGCGGTCTGCGACACGTTGCCGCCGGTGGCGTCGAGCCCGAGCTCGATGCAGCGGCGCTCGAAATCGCGCCGCGCCGCGACGAGTCCTCCGGCCGCGCGGACGTGATCGAGCGTGGGTTCGAACGGCGCGCCCGGCTCGGCGTCGGCCCGCGCCGCCGTCGCGGGCAGCCCGGCGAACGACGCGAACGCGCGCACGTCGGCCTCGCCGATGGTGGCGCCGTCGCTCAGGATGGCCAGCCGTTCGATCGCGTTGCGCAGTTCGCGCACGTTGCCGCGCCACGGGCTCGCGCGCAGCAGCGCGCTGGCCTCGGGACTCAGCCGGCGAGGCGGCAGCTCGTTGTCGGCGGCGTACAGGCGCAGGAAGTGCTCGGCCAGCGCCGGCACGTCCTCGGCGCGCTCGCGCAGCGGCGGCACGTGCAGCGGGATCACGTGCAGGCGGAAGAACAGGTCCTCGCGGAAACGACCGGCCGCCACCTCGGCGGGCAGCGTCTTGTTCGTGGCCGCCAGCACGCGCACGTCCACGCGCGTGGTGCCCGTGCCGCCCACGCGCTCGATCTCGCCCTCCTGAAGCGCGCGCAGCACCTTGGCCTGCACGCGCAGGCTCATGTCGCCGATCTCGTCCAGGAACAGCGTGCCGGTGTCGGCCTGCTGGAACTTGCCGTCGCGCGCACGGTCGGCGCCGGTGTAAGCGCCCTTCACGCAGCCGAACAGCTCGGTTTCGATCAGTTCCTCGGGGATCGCGGCGCAGTTCACCTTCACGAACGGCCGCTCGCGCCGCGGGCTGCCGTCGTGGCGCGCGCCCGCGAACACCACCGTGCCGCTGCCGCTCGCGCCCGTGAGCAGCACGGGCGCGCCGGTGGGGGCGACCTTCGCCACCTGCTGCAGCAGCGCGCGGATCGGCGCGCTGTCGCCGACGATACGGTGGTGCGCGTCCTGGGCTTCCCTCTGGCGGTGCACCTGCTCGCCCAGCTGCGACAGCTGCAGCGCGTTGCGCACCGCCACCAGCACGCGATCGCGCGACAGGGGCTTCTCCAGGAAGTCGAACGCGCCGAGCCGCGTGGCCTCGACGGCGGTCGCCACGGTGGCGTGGCCGGAGATCATCACCACGGCGACGCCGGGGTGCGCCTCCTTCATGTGGCGCAGCGCCTCGAGCCCGTCCATGCCGCCGGGCAACCCGATGTCGAGCAGCACCAGGTCGGCCGGCGCGTCGGCCAGCATGTCGAGCGCCTCGCGCGCGGTTCCGGTCTCGCGCACGAGGTGCCCCGCGCCCTCCAGCACCATCGTGAGCGTGCGGCGGATGTTCTTCTCGTCGTCCACGACCAGGATCCTGCTGCTCATGCGGGGGTTCCTCCGGCCGGTGGGTCGGCCGGCAGCGCGATCTCGAACGCCGCGCCGCCGCCTTCCGGGTGCTGCAGTGCGATCGTGCCGCCGTGCTGGCGCACGATGTTCTCGACGATGGCGAGGCCCAGTCCCATGCCGTCGGCCTTCGTCGTGTAGTCGGGTTCGAACACGCGCTCGCCCACGTCCGCCGGCACGCCGGGGCCGTGGTCGCGCACGCGCCAGCGCGATCCGCCGTCCGTCGCTCGCGCCACCGCAAGCTCCACCGGGGCGTGCACGCCGGCATCGCGCTGCGCGGCGAGTGCGTTGTCGACCAGGTTCACGAGCGCGCGCTTGAGCGCGTCGCGATCGGCACGCACCCACGCGGTGTCGGCGTGCGGGCCGGCGTCCACCGCGAGTGCGCCCGCGCCGTAGGCGGCGAGCAGGTCGGCCGCCAGGTCGGCGGGCGCCAGCGGTGCCGGCGTCACGTCGGGCATGCGGGCGAACTGCGAGAACTGCGCCACCCAGTTGCGCAGCCCCGTGACCTCCTCCTCGATGATCGAGGCGCCCTCGCGCAGCAGCCGGCCGTACGCGGGGTCGTCGCCGCGGTAGGCGTCGCGCATCTGCTCGGCGGCGAGCTGGATGGGCGTGAGCGGGTTCTTGATCTCGTGCGCGAGGAAACGCGCCATGCGGCGCCACGCCGCCAGCCGCTCGAGTCGCGCCAGCTCGGCGTGCTGCGCCTCGAGTCGTCCGCTCATCGCGTTGAACCGCCGCATCAGCCCGGCGATCTCGGCGCTGCCGCGCTCGCTCACGCGCGCGCCCAGCTCGCCGCCCGCCACGCGGTCGATGCCCTGCGCCAGTTCGGACAGCGGCCGGGTGAGCCGGGACACCAGCCACAGCCCGACGCCCAGCACCACCAGCACGAGCGCGAGGTACACCGCGAGGAACGTGGCGAGGAAGCCGCGCAGCAGCGTGTCGCGCTCGCGCCGCAGCGTGCCCAGCAGCCGCACGCCGCGGTCGACGCTCTGCGCGCGCGCCGCGAGCGTCTCGGGCACCGCGCGCACCGCCCACGCTTCGCGCCCGTCGTCGCGTCGCACGCGGGCCACCCAGCGCGCGGACGTGTCGCTCATGTACAACGTGGGGCCCTGCAACAGGCGCGCGCCGGGCGCGGCCGTGTCGGGCGCCGCCCCCTCGAGCCGCAGCGCACTCGCTTCGCCGGTGCTCAGCGTGTCGAACGGCGCGCCCGCTTCGAGCGTCGCGCGCCACGCGGCCTTGCCGGCGTCCATCGCGTCGCGCGTCACGGCGAGGCCGGCCTCCGCGCTGCCGCGGAAGCCGTCGGCCAGCAGCGGGTCGAGGCTGCGGCGGAACAGCTCGCCCGCCGCGAACGCCGCCGGCAGCAGCGGCAGCAGCATCGCCAGCACCAGCACGCCGATCAGCCGAGCCCGCAGCCCGCGCATCAGGGCGCCCTCGGCAGCGTGCGCGGGTCGATCGCCGGCGACATCGCTTCGGCCGACCACGGGCCCGCGGGCGTGCGGCCCAGGAAGAACCGCAACAGCTGGCCGAGCCCGGCGGACACCTCGCGACGATCGGCGCCGCCCACGCCCATGTCGCCCGCGAACAGCGCGTGCGCGCGCTCGGCCTCGGCCGGCGCCAGCGCGTGCAGTTCGAGCCGCACGCGCACGCGCAGCGGGCGGCCGGCGTCGAGGCGCCGCACGGGCGCCACGGGGAAGGGCCCGAGCCGCGCGAGGAACCCGCTCACCTCCTCGAGGCTCGCGGCCCGGTGCTCGATGCGCGGGCCGCGCACCACGAACGCGCGCTCCCACGGGTCGGGCTCGATGCGGATCTCGGCGGTGGAGCCGCCGTGCTCGCGGCCCGAACGGTCCACGAGCACGAACGAGAACGTGAGCGACGAGGGCAGGCCGCTCGCGAGTGTCTCGCGCGAGCGGGCGTCGGGCAGGCCGGCGGTGCGCACGTGGCAGAGCACGTTCGCGTCGTCGCGCGAGGGCTCCACCGCGAGCACCTGCACCTGCGCGTGCGAGGGCGCCGCCACGCCGAGCAGCAGGGCCATCGCGAGCGCGAGCGGCATCCGGGCCGCCGGGGTGCGCATGTCAGAAGGCCCACCCGATGCTGCCGTTGACGTGGAACGCTTCCTTCACCGGCGACGACGACAGCGGCCGGCCCACGTCCACGCCGAGCCGGCCGAGCCACGGCACGCGCGCGCGGAAGCCGAAACCCGCGCCCGATGCGATGTCGCGGGGCGACGGCGCGACGTGACTCCAGCCGAAGCCGGCATCCACGAACGCGATCGCGGCGAAGCGCGGATCCGACGCCGGGCCCCACCACGCGGTGCGCAGCTCCACTGACGCCGCGCCCAGGTTGAGCGCGCCCTCGGGCGGCGTGAGCGACTGGCTCGGGTAGCCGCGCACGGTGTACAGGCCGCCCACGTGGTAGCGCTCGTAGAACGGCGCGCCGGGTGTGAGCGTCGCGGCACGCGCGCGCGCGGCCAGTTGCACGTCGGCGCCCAGTGGCGCGTAGCCGCGCACGTCGAGCTGCCATGATCCGAACGTGCCGTACTTCGAAGCCACCGCTTCGCCCGCGGCGCGGGCCCACACGCCGCGGGCCTCGAGCCCGGCGCCGCGGCGGCCGTCCACGAGCAGGGCGAGCCCGAGCCGCGTCTGCGGCCGCGTGCGCACGTCGCGCTGGATCGCGGTGGGCAGGTCGGCGAACGGCACGGTTTCGCCCTTCCGGCGATCCTGCGAAGCGCGCTCGGAATAGATGCTCGCGTTGGAATCGACCTGCGTGGTCTCGAACGCGAGCCAGGCCTCGAGCGCCGTCGTCCGCCCGAGCGCGCGCCCCACGCGGAGGTCGGCGCTGCCGCGGTCGAGCGGGTGCCGTGTCTCGACGCCGTCCAGGAAGTAGATGCGGTCGAGGTGTTCAAGCCGCAGGCGTGTCTCCCAGTAGTCGCGCGTCTCGCGCGGCGCGGGCCGTCGCAGCGCCAGGTCGAGCCCGGTGACGCGGTAGCCCACGCGCGCGCCGAGGCTCAGTCCCTCGCCGTGCCCGGTGAGGTTGTCCGCCTGCAGCTGCGCCGGGATCAGGTACCAGCTCGAGTAGTCCTCGTAGCCCAGGCCGAACCGCACGCCGGGACGTGCCTCGCGCACGTCGAACACGAGCACGACCTCGCCGGGCGCGCCGCCGGGGCGCGTGTGCGGGTCGACCGAAGCGAACAGCCGGCTCGCGCGCAACCGAGCGGCGGCATCGGCGATGGCTTCGCGTGTCGCGGCCGCGGGCAGCGCGAGCCCCGCCGCCCGCTCGGCGCGCGCCGCGCTCGTGCGGGAGAGCCCCGTGAACTCGACTCGCGTGATCGTGAGCGCGCGGGCGGGACGGCTCGTCGCCGGCGGCGTGACCGAGTCGCGCAACGCGATCTGCGCGCGTGCCGCGGCGGGCAGCGCGAGCAGCGCCGCCAGCATCGCGACGTGGACCAGCGCTCGGACGCGGTTCGGGCTTCGGCGCATGCGGCCTGCGGGCTCCGGAAGGTGAAGTGGGGCGGGCATGGGACAGCTCACTGCAACCGGTGTTCCGATCGTTCACACCCCGCGGGCCCGCGGCGCGCGGGAAGGGAAGTCGCGGCGCGCGAGCGGGATGCCCGGCTCGTACCCGTGACCGCGGGCACGCGGGCGTATTCGGCACTTCCCACGGAGCGTGTGAGGAAATACCACAGGTGGGAGGAAACGGGCCCCGGTAATCGGTCGGCGGAGTGTTCGGTCCAGGCGGGCGTACACACCCGCGCGCCGCGACCCGAGCGCCCGCCGGAATGTCTTGACCCTTCCCGCTGCGGACGCTGTACTGCGCCGGTTGTCCATCTTCCGCGGAAGGAGGTGATTCGCGTGATCCGCAAGGCTCTCCTGATCCTCGCCGTGTTCGCGGTGGCGTTCGTGGCCAGCGCGCTGCACACCAAGGCCGAAGCCGCCAACTGCCGCTACAAGTGCATCTGTGGCACTTCGTACAAGTGCTGCACCGTGAACGGCGTCGAAACCTGCAAGCCGGCCACAGGCATCTCCTGCCCGCAGAGCTTCCCCTGTTGATCCGAGCCCCCGGGCGTCCGGTGGCGGCGAGACTCCCCAGCACCACACGCACTCGCCGACTGCCCGTCACCGGACGCCCTCAGCTTTCCCGCAGCGCGACCGCTCCAACCTCACACCCATGACCGAACCCACAAGCGCCCGATCGAACCTCGTGTGGTGGCTCGTGCTCGCCGCGATCGGAGCGGCGGGAATCTACGCCGGCAGCGCATACCGCACGTGGTTCGGACCGCGCGAACGCGTGGTGCCGCCGCCGATGCCGCTGCGCGCGGGCATGCCGCTGCCCGACGTGCCCGTGGTGGGCCCCGACGGCGCGGCGGCTCGTTCGTCCACGCTGGCCGGCGTATCCGGCGGACTCGTGCTGTTCCTGGATCCCGAGTGCTCGCCGTGCGAGCGCATGGCCTCGGAGTGGGAGAGCCGCCGCCGCGCCGGCGCACCGGCCGCGGCCGGGCTGGTCGCGGTGACGGAGGGGTCGAGCGAGGACGCGAGGGAGTTCGCGACGCGATTCGCGCTCGGCTTTCCGGTCTACGCCGACACCGGGCGCCTCCTGCGCACCGCGGGCATCGACGACTTCCCGATCGCCGCCTGGGTCGACGGCACCGGGAAAGTGCGCTCCGCCACGTTCGACTCCCGCGTCGACGCGCCGCCGTCGGAGCGCTGAGGCGCACACGAAGGTTCGGCTCCCGCCGCCGCGGCTCCTGTCTCGATCGAGAACTCCCTCTCGCTCGGAGTCCGGCGCGCAGGCACGGTGAGCGCGCGACCCGGCGGATCGCGGATGCGGGCCGGCCCCGCCGGCGGGCGCGGGTTCTGCCCGACGCGACCGTGGGCGGGCGCGATCCACCCGTGGCTTCCGAACGGCATCTTCGGTCTGTGACGAACGTGCCCGGGCGTCGTTCCACCGGCGTCCCCACGACCTGATTCCCGACCGGAGGCCCCATGCCCCTTTGCCGCCCCTTCCGCGCGCTGCCGGCCATGCTGCTGGCCGTCGCCTTCGTCACCACGCTCACGCCGCCCGCCGTCGCGGGCCTGCTCGACGACCTCGCGAACCGCTCGCCCGCGCCCCGCACGGGAGAGGACCGTTTCCACACGTCGGTCGGCTCGCGCGCGCTTCCCACGCCCGATGCGGCACGCCAGATGGGCATGCGGTTCCTGCGTGAACGCGCGCAGCTGGACGAGTCCGCGGCGCTCGCGACCACGCCCACCTGGACGATCGAGTCGAACACGCCCAGCGGTCTGCTCGGCAACTCGGTGGCCACCGCGGGGGACGTGAACAACGACGGCTACTCCGATCTCGTGGCGATGGGTGGGCTCTCGAACAACCAGTTCTATCTCTACCTGGGTTCGGCGAGCGGCCCGGCGCTGGCACCGGGCTACCCGGTCGCCCAGCCGGTCACGACGGGCGCGGGAACCTGCACCGGCGTCGGCGACGTGAACGGCGACGGCTACGGCGACGTCGCGATCGCGTGGGCGCTCACCCAGTCGGGCCGGCTGCGCATCTACTACGGCGGGCCGACCGGCCTCAACACCGCCTCGCCCTTCGACTACACGCAGAACTTCTGCGGTGGCTGGGGGACCACGGTGGGACCGGCGGGCGACGTGAACGGTGACGGGTTCGACGACGTGGTGATCACCGCGCCGCTCGTCGGCCTGTTCAGCGAGTGCGGGCCGGGCACGCAGACGCACGGGCGCGTGGACGTGTTCATGGGCTCGGCGAACGGACTCAGCACCGCGGATCCGTGGCTGCTCGGCGCGTGCGGGTTCACGATCCCGAACTCCACCGGCGCCGCCGCCGCCACCGCGGGCGACGTGAATGCCGACGGCTACGACGACCTCGTCGTGGGTTATCCCGGCGCGCCTTCGTCGCTGACCGGCGGGATCATCGGCGGCAAGGCGTACGTCATCTTCGGCTCGTCGACGGGCCTGCCGCGGTTCGCGGGACGCGGCACGTTCGGATCGGCGTCCATCGTCGAGTCGCCGGCGCAGTTCGCGACGTTCGGTGCGGCGGTGTGCGGCGCCGGCGACGTGAACGGGGACGGCTACGCCGACGTCGCGGTGGGTGCGCCCACCGACGACACGTACGGCCCGGACGGCGGCTATGCGCGCGTCTACGCGGGCGGGCCCTCGGGGCTCACCGGCTCGCTGGTGTGGTGGGACGCGGGCACGATTCCGAACCTGCAGTTCGGCCGGGCGTTCACCCCCGCGGGCGACGTGACCGGCGACGGCAAGGCCGACCTGCTGATCGGGCAGAACGGCAACGCGGCGCTGCTGACCAGCTACCAGTCGTCGCTGCTCGTGACCCAGTTCTTCGCGCCGAACCCGTCGGGCGCCTTCGGCACGGCGGGCGACGTGAACGGGGACGGGCTCTCCGACGTCGTGATCGGCGACGCCCTGTTCGGCAACGGCCAGGCGAACGAGGGCCGGCTCGCGGTGTTCTCCGGCAACGGCGACGGCCCGGCATACACGGCCGCGTGGAACTTCACGCAGTCGGTGGTGGAGGACGCCGGGCTCGGCTGGTCCGTCGCGTCGGCCGGTGACGTGGACGGCGACGGCTACGACGACGTGCTCATCGGCAGCCCGTCGTGGGACGACTACAGCCAGGGTGAAGCCGACAACGGCATCGTGTTCCTCGTGCGCGGCAGCCTGAACGGCCTCGCGGCCACCTACTCGTGGTTCGTGATCGGCGCCGAGGGCGACCAGCTCGGCATCGCGGTGTGCGGCGTCGGCGACGTGAACGGCGACGGACTCGCGGACATCGCCGTGGGTGCGCACCAGCCGTTCAACGGCAACGTCGGGCGCGTGCTCGTGTTCCACGGTCGCTCGGGAACGGTGCCGCTGACCACGCCGGACCGCGTGCTGAACGGCCCCTCGCCGGCCAGCTACTTCGGCAGCGCCCTGACCGGCGGCGACTTCAACGGCGACGGCTACGCCGACCTCGCCGTGGGCGCTTCGAACACCGTCACGGGGAGCGCGTTCATGTACCTGGGCGGGCCCACGGGCATCGCGGCCTCGAACGTGTGGGCCGGCTCGGGCACGCAGGCGGGCGAGAGGTTCGGCTGGAGCCTGAACGGCTTCGCCGACACGAACGGCGACGGCTACACCGACCTGATCGTGGGCGCGCCGTACTTCGACACGCCCGCGGGGCCGTTCACGATCGTGGACAGCGGGCGGATCTTCGAGTACGCGGGCAGCCCCGCCGGCAGTGTCCTCGTGCTCCAGCGCACGCTGAACGGCGGCGCCAACGAGACGTACGGCTCGAGCGTGTCGAATGCCGGTGACGTGAACGGCGACGGGTACGGCGACGTGATCGTGGGCGCGCCGAACGCGAACCAGACGATCCAGAACCAGGGCCGCGCCGCGGTGCTCGGCGGTTCGGCGTCCGGCCTGACCAGCCTGATCTGGAGCCAGCTCGGCGACGAGGCGTTCGGCGGCTACGGCAGCTCCGTGGCGAGCGCCGGCGACGCGAACGGCGACGGGCTGAGCGACGTGGTGGTGGGCGCGGTGTTCCAGGACGCCGCCGGTCCGCAGGATCGCGGCACCGCGCGCGTGTACGCCGGGCCGCTGCCGGCCGGGGCGGCGCCGATCCGGACGCTGTTCGGCTCCGGCGTCGCGACCAACGTGGGGCATTGCGTCGCGAACGCCGGCGACGTGAACGGTGACGGCTGGGCGGACCTCGTCCTCGGCGAGCCCGGGTACACCGACGTCTCGTACCGCCAGGGATTCGTCGAGGTGTGCATGGGTGGCACCGGCTCGTCGCGTGTGCACCTCGCGCTGGCGCGCCGCACGGTGAGCGGCCCGAACGTGGTGCCCATGGGTTCGGCGGGCGCGAACCCGGTGTTCCTCAACTACGCGCCGTCGGCCGCCGGTCGCACGAAGTTCAAGATGGAGTGGGACCTCCGCACGCCGCCCCGCTACACGCTGCCGCCGATCCAGGGAGTGACGACGGCCTGGACGGGCACGCTCTACAGCTCGGTCGTGGGTCACGTCGGGGCCGCGTTCACGCCGGTGTCCGGCCTCGCGATCGGCACGCCGTACTCGTGGCGTTTGCGGGCGCGGTTCCACAACATCTACTTCCCGACGTCGCGCTGGGAGTCGCCGGTGCGCAGCGGCGTGCGCGAGTACGACCTCCGTGGCCCGGGCACCACGTGGGTGGGCGCGCCGACCGCGGGCGGTGTCACGCGCGTGTCGCTGTCCGACGCGCGGCCGAACCCGATGCGCGGCGAGACGAGCCTCGCGTTCGAGCTGCCGCGCGCGACGCGGGTGAGCCTGGACGTGGTGGATCTCCAGGGTCGTCGCGTGCGCACGCTCGTCGACGGCGAGCGCGCGGCCGGCGCGCACCGCGCCACGTGGGACGGCCGCGACGAGCGGGGGACGGCGGCGCCGGCCGGCGTGTACTTCGTGCGGCTGGTGGCGGCGGGCGAAACGATCAGCCGCAAGCTGGCGCGGCTGGAATAGCCCGGGGCCTGTCGCGAACGGCCGCTCCTTCGGGGGCGGCCGTTCGTTCGTGCGCCGCGTGCGGGCCGGCCGCGCGTCCGCCGGGGCACGACCCGGACCGCGGATTCCCGTTGACGGCCTCGCGGCGAGGCGGGGACACTTCCCGCTCGCGAACTCCTCGCCGCACTCCCCGGAGGTCCCCATGCCGCGCTCCGCACGACTCCGCACCCTGCTCCCGCTCCTGCTGCTCGCCCTGGCGCTGCCGTCGACGTCCCGCGCGGTGCCCGTGGGCTCCGTCGGCGATCTCTACGTGACGGGCGACGTGTCCAACACCGTGCGTGTGTACACGGGCACGACCGGCAACTTCCTCGGAGTGTTCACACCCACTTCGAACTCGCCGCTGGCGATCCACTTCGGAACCACCAACGGTCGCGTGCTGGTGGGCGGCTTCGCGGGCGTCGCCGAGTACGACGTGGCCACCGGGGCGTTCATCAAGTCGTACGGCCCGGCGGCGTGGCAGTGGGCGGGCATCTATCGCGCGAACGGCAACGTGCTCGTGAGCGAGACCTCGACGGGCATCATCCGCGAGTACGACGGCAACACGGGCCTGCCGATCGGCGTGTTCGCCACGGTGCCCGGCGGCCCCTCGGACATGCGCTACGGACCGAACGGCAACCTGTACGTGGTGCTCTACTCGAACACCGGCGTCTGCGAGCTCGACCCCGTGACGGGCGCGATCCTCACGGCCTGGAACCTGCCGTTCGGTTCGCGCGGCAACGACGTCGAGTTCCTGAACGGCGAGATCCTGGTCACGGCGCTGGGGACGAACCTCGTGTACCGCTACGACTCGACGCCCGCGCACAACCTGCTCGGCTCGTTCGGCAACGGCAGCTGGGGCAACACGCACGGCATCGTGGTGAGCCCGCACGACGGACACATCTACGTGGTGGACGGCGTCACCGCGCAGGTGCACAAGTTCCACCCGACGACTTTCGCCGAGGTGACGCCCGCGTTCCTGGCGCCGGCGCCGGGCGACAAGATCGTGGACCCCGAGTTCCGGCCGGCGTTCGCGCCGACGCCCGCCGCCGCCACTTCGTGGGGACGGATCAAGGCGCTGTACCGGTAGCGCACGACGCCCGCCCGGCGTCGGCGGAAGGACATCCCCATGCTGCTCGACGCGAAGCGGTCCACGCTGCTGGTGATCGACGTGCAGGAGAAGCTGCTGCCGCACATCGACGACGGCGCGAACGTGCTGGCCCACGCGGGCTGGCTCGTGCGCGTGGCCACGCGGCTCGGCGTGCCGGTGCTGGCCACGGAGCAGTACCCGCGCGGCATCGGCTCCACGCACCCCGACCTGCGCGCGCTGCTGCCGGCGCCACCGCGAGAGAAGCTGCACTTCTCGTGCGTGGCGGCCGGATGCCTCGCCGAAGAGCCCGCCTTCGCAAGGCCGCAGATCGTGCTCTGCGGCATCGAGACGCACGTGTGCGTGCTGCAGACGGCGCTCGAACTGCGCGCGACCGGGCGCGACGTGTTCGTGGTGGAGGAGGCCGTCGGCTCGCGCCGCGCCAGCGACAAGGCACTCGCGCTGGCGCGCATGCGCCCGCACGGTGTGCAGATCGTTTCGCGCGAGATGGCGGCGTTCGAGTGGCTGCACGAGTCGGGAACGCCGCTCTTCAAGGAAGTGAGCCGGGAGTTCCTGCGCTGACCGCCGCGGGCGCGGCGATCGGTCCGAACGCACGGAGCGGGCCGAGACTTCCGGCCCGCTCCCGTTCGCTTCGCTTCCCGGGGCCCGGGTGTCGAGCCCCGGGGCGGCTAGTGTGACCGCCCCACCGGCGTCAGCCCGAGGGCGTTCTCGAGGTTGCGCTCGATCACCGGCCAGTCGAGGTGCTCGACGAGCGTTCGGATGTAGGTGGATCGCTCCGTCCCCACGCCCAGCCCGCGCTCGGTGACGTCGACCACGATGACCGGCGTGTTGTTCCACACCGTGAGCTGTTCCGGCGTGTCCCCGATCATGCACATGAGTCGCTGCAGATCGAGGTCCCACACGACGGCGGCCCATCCCCGGGACGCCAGCGCGGTCGCGACGAACTCGTCCATGAACTGCGCGTGCGAACCGAAGTCCTTCGTGATGCGGTCCGCCAGCACGCCCTTCGTCGGCACGCCCGGCTTCGATCCCAGCTGGGAGAAGAAGAGCTCGTAGCTCTTCACCGTGGCGAGCGTGGTCGGCAGCGCCCCGAGCAGGGTCCGCATGTCGCTGAACACCGTGTTCGACGCCGTCCGGTCGGCTTCCCGGAGCCGGTCGAGGATCTCGTTCGTTCTCGCGACCGCGGTCGTGTAGCGGCGCTTCATGTCCTCCAGCACGGGCGTCGGGATGGCCTTGACCTGGGCGAGGTGCGTGAAGGCGCGGGGCTCGATGTGCGTGTAGTGGTTCATGGTCTTCTCCGTTCGGGCCCGGCGCCGTGCGCGGGGCCCGGATGGGGGGGTGCAGCGAAAGGTGGATGAAGGACGGGTCCAGCCGGCCGTCAGGCGGGCGGACCGCGGATTCCGGACGGGGCCCACGCGCGCTCGCATCCCGGCCGTTCGTTCTCGTGGACGAACGCCGGCGAGGCCACGCGCAGCGGGCCATGCGTCGGGAAGTCGGTGGCGGGCGGAGCGCTGCCCGCGGAGCGTGAACGCGTTCCCGCGTCCAGTCCGCGGTGGCCCGGTCGCACCGTGCCGGGCGACAACGCCCGCATCGGTCGCGTCGGTGCGGCCGGGGCCTCGTCGCCCTCGAAGGTCGTCTCGCGGACGATGGCAGGCGGAACCTCGACCGGCGGGTGGATCATCGCCTCGACCGGCGCGCCGTCGACACCCATCCCGGCGAGCAGCACCAACCACACGGTGGTGCGCTTCAGGCGGATGTAACGCAAACGAGCGAGTCGAACGATCACGGCTTCGGGCTCCTATCCTGCGGGGTCGTTCGCGGGTGACCCGCGACGCACGGAACAAAGCCCCATCACCCCCGGACCCCCACAAGAAAAAAAACGCTTCATTCAAAGGGAAGACCAAGAAGGTCGTTTTGATACGATGGAACGACTCAACTACCACCACCTTCTCTATTTCTGGCTCGTCGTTCGCGAGGGATCGGTGACGCGCGCCAGCAAGGTGCTGCGACTCGCGCAGCCCACGCTGAGCGCGCAGATCCGCCAGCTCGAGGACATGCTCGGCGAGAAGTTGTTCGAGCGCACGGGCCGTCGGATGGAACTCACCGAGATGGGCCGCATCGTGCACGGGTACGCGGACGGCATCTTCGCGCTCGGGCACGAGCTGCTCGAGACCGTGCGCGGCCGCACGCCGGGACACGCGCGTCGATTCACGGTCGGCGTCGCCGACGTCGTGCCCAAGCACATCGCGAGGCGGCTCCTCGCGGGCGCGATCTCGGGTCCCGAGCCCACGCTGCTCGTGGTGCGCGAAGCCCGCGCCGAGGCACTGGCGGCGCAACTGGCGCTGCACGAGCTCGACCTGGTCATCACCGACGCCCCGCTGGATGCGCGCGTGCGCGTGAAGGTGTTCCACCACCTGCTGCTCGAGTGCGGCGTGGTGCTGCTGGCGGCGCCGCGCCTGGCGGCGAAGCTGCGGCGCGGCTTCCCGCGCTCGGTGAACGGGGCGCCGTTCCTGATGCCGGGCGAGAACACCGCGCTGCGCCGTTCGATCGAGGACTGGTGCGAACGACACCAGGTCACGCCGGTGACGCGCGGCGAGTTCGACGACAGCGCACTACTCAAGGAGTTCGGCGGCACGGGCGTGGGGTTGTTCGCGATGCCCGACGCCGTCGAGGACCTGGTTCGCCGTCAGCAGGGCGTGCAGCGCGTGGGCGTGCTGAAGGGCGTGCAGGCCCGCTACTACGCCGTCACCATCGAAAGGCGGATCACGCACCCGGCGGCGCTCGCCATCTCGCGGGCGGCTCGCGAGGTGGGCTGATCGTCGCGCCGTCGGGCACCCCGATCACCGGATGAGGGCCGGCTTCCGTTCGCCGACCGTCCGTTCGGCGACCCGCAGCCGTACCCGGCGCAGCCCGGGCGAGGGCGAGCCCGGCGAAGGCGCCTCGACCACGGGAGCGGTCGAGACGAACGAACTCGCGCCGCCGATCGTCCGCACGTCAGGCAGCTTCGGCACGGCCGCCTGGGCGTGCGCCGGAGCGGCGTGAAGGCGAGCCGCGGCGCCGAACGCGCGACGCGAGCGGGACGAGTCTTCCTGCGACACCTCGCCCGAGCGCTGACGCCGAAAGGGTGGACGCCGCGATTCGCCCGGTGCCATCGACGGGCGGCACCTGCTCCCGCCGGTGATCGCGCGGTTCGCTTCACCCGGCAGCGGGGCCAGCGGCCCGATGGGCGCATCGTGCTTCGGGCGATCGCGGTGCGCGGCGGCACGGTCACCCGGATGCCGATCTCGAGCGGCGGGGCCCCCTCTCGCGACGGCCCGCGAATGCACCGCCGACGCGGCCGGGCCGGTGCTAGGCTGCGCGCATCTCCTCACCCAACCCCATTCCCCCGAGGAGTCGCTGGCCATGCGTCGCCCGAAGTTGCCGCACTTCGTCGCACTCGTTCTGCTGGTCTCGCTTCCCATCGGGGCGCTCGTCGCCCGAGCCGCCGACGATCCGCGCATCCGGACGCTGCAGCGGGCGGCGGACGACCCGGGACTTCCCGGCTGGCAGAGGGATTTCTATCGGGACCGCCTCGCCCTCGCCCGCCAGGGTCGGCTGCTCTCGCCGGTTGTCGGGTCGCGCGTGCGCGCGACCGATGCGGTACTGCCCGTGTGGAGCCGGATCGCCGAGACGCCCCGCCGGCAGGGACAGAGCATGATCGTCGACACGCTCACCGATCGCGTGATCGTCTTCGGTGGTCGCGAGGTGGCCGGGTTCTCGAACGATGTCTTCGTCCTCGAACCCGAAGGGGACCGTCGGTGGCATCGGGTACTCGTCCCCGGCGACGGCCCGACTCCGCGCGCGGGGCACGTGGCAGTCCTCGATGGCGCGAGTCGTCGCATGCTCGTCTACGGTGGAGCGGACATCGACGGCAGCTACCTGGCGGACGTGTGGTCGCTCAACCTCGACGGTGCGCCGGTATGGACGGAGCTTTCACCCATCGGCCCCACGCCCTCGGCACGCGCGAACCACCTGGCCGTCGTCGACACGCTGAATCGTCGCGTGCTCTTCTACGGTGGAACCAACGGTGGCTTCTCACCGCTCGCGGACCTGTGCAGCCTTTCCCTGGACGCCGCACCCGCCTGGGAAACCCTTCCGCAGTTCGGGACGGTCCCGACGCAGTACACGGCCAGCAGCCTGCTGATCGATGCTCGCCGGCAGCGCCTCGCACTCGCGGGTACGCAGACCATCAACTACTCGACGCAGCTGCTGATGTACTTCCTGCCGCTCTCGGGCTCGGCGCCCGCGTGGACGACGTATGCACCGCCTTCCCTGAATCAGCCTCCGCTCTACAACGGCTACCACCAGTTCGTGATCGACGACGCCGCGGACCGGCTGCTCTGCCTGTGCAACGACTACAGCGGGTTCACCTATTCGCTGCCGCTGGTGAACGCCGGGCAGTGGTTCACGACGCCGGGTGTCGGGTCGATGCCGGCGTTCCGGGCGGGCCGTGCCCTCGCATTCGACGCGCCGCGCCGCCGCATCTTCGTGACCGGCGGCTCGAACTCCGGTGCCTCCAGTCGCACGACGAGCGACCTGTCGATGCTGGACGCCGCGGGTCTCGCCGTGTGGACGTTCGTGGCCGGCGAGCCCGCCCCGCGTACGGGGCACAGCCTCGCGTACGATCCCACGCACGGAATCGTCCACGTGTTCGGGGGTCTCGCGGACAGTCTCCAGTCCGGCTACAACCTCCAGCCTTCGAACGCCCTCTGGTCGTTGAGTTCCGCGGCCGATTCGCCGGCGTGGGCCCCCGTGACGGCGACCGGCGGACCGCTCCTTCCCCGGGAAGGCGCGGCCATGGTCGTCGATCCCATCCGGGATCGGATCGTGCTCTTCGGAGGCATCAACAACTACGCCGCCACCAACGAAGTCTGGCAGCGGCCGCTGTCCGGCAGCACGGCGTGGACGCGCGTGGCCGTTGCCGGGAACCTGCCGCACCAGCGTGGATACGCCGCCATGACGTACGACCCGGTCGGCGACCGGATGCTCGTGTTCGGCGGCTACGATCCGGCCTCCGGCGCGACCACTCCGTATCTCGCCGACGTCTGGTCGTTGTCCCTCGATTCCGCACCGCGCTGGACGAAGCTGCTGCCGTCCGGTGCGGGGCCCGCTCCCCGGGCGCGGGCCCAGCTGGTGTTCGACCCTGCACAGGGTCGCGCGTACGTCGTGGGTGGAACCGTTGGTTACTCCTCGAGTCCGACCGTGCGAGCCGGCGAAGTCTGGCGGCTGCGACTGACGCCCGCCCCGGCCTGGGAACTGGTCACACGCGGCATCTCGGCGGACGACAGCTACGGCAACGATCGCACGTGCGCGGCCTTCTACGACCCCGTGACGGCCGCGATCGTCCGGGTGACGTACCACGAAGCCGGCTACGCGAACGAGAGCCTCACGCTGAAGTCCCTCGTGGCGCCGGTCGACACGTCGTGGACCGACCTCGTCTTCAGCGGAGCCGCCCCGCCCGCTTCGACGACGGCGCTGGGAGTCTTCGATTCACAGGCTCGCCGACTCGTCTGGTACGGCGGCACGAGCATCGACGAGTCCGGTACGTGGGCGCTCTCGTTCGGTCCTGCACCGCTCGGGGCGCCGCCCGCGCCCCCGCGCGAAGCCGGCTCCGTGGTCGTTGCGCCGAACCCGGTGCGCGGCCCGGCGACCGTACGGTTCGCGCTCCCGCGCGCCGGCCGCGTGACGCTCGAGCTGCTCGACCTGGCGGGACGGCGCGTGCACGCGTCCGAACCGTTCGAGTGTGCGGCGGGACCGAGCGAGATTCCGATCGGGGACCTGTCGAGGCTGCCTGCCGGCGTGTACTTCGCCCGGCTCACGGGCGCCGTCGTGCGAAGCACGCGAGTGGCCGTGGTGCATTGAGGCCCGGCCTGGCCGGATGCACGTGACGGCTCGCGCCCGCGGGCGCCCTTCGGGGTGTCCGCGGGCGTTCCGCATCCCGGTCGGCTCCCCAACTCCGCTCTGGCCCGGGCCCGAGGGCAACGGCTACTTTCGCGACGACGATGCGCGCCCCACGTCGCGACTCGTGACCCCCCGCAGGAGGCGTGCATGCTCCATCCCCCGTCGAAGCCCCTTCGCTCACTCGTCCTCGCCGCCGTGGCCGTGGCCGCCTGCGCCGCGCCGGGCATGGCGTTCCACGTCAAGCACCACCTCGGCATGACCAAGGAGGTGCTCTCCACGGTCGCGGGCAACCCGCTGCTCGGCGCGATCGCGCACGGCTCGGTGGCGCCCGACGTGCAGGGCTACTTCAACGGGTACTGCGAGTCGTCGCCCGGCTTCGTGTGCCTGCCGATCCCGACGCCGCCCGAGGGCACCATCGCGGGGACGTGGTCGATGCAGCACTTCGACAACTACCGGATCTGGCCCGCGAACGGCGGCATCGACTGGGTGAACTTCCTCGTGAACGACGCCCGCGCCCGCGTCGCGGCGTACGACGGATCGCTCTCGAGCCGCATGAGCGCCTACCGCGGACTGGTGCGCGTGGGCATGGCGATGCACGCCGTGCAGGACTTCTACGCGCATTCGAACTACGCCGAGTTCCAGGACGGTCTCTACACGCGCGTGGACCAGATCCCGCTGTTCGAGGGGCTCGACCTGGGTGGTTCCACCGTGATCCCGCCGCGCTCGACCACGTCCTCGATCGTGCTCGACGGCATCCAGACCGGCTACTACCTGCTGCCGCAGCCGAGCTGGGCCACGCATCACGACATCCTGAACAAGGACGACTCCGACCGCCCCGAGGGGCAGGCGACGTGGCGCAACCTGATCTTCCAGATCCGCGGCACGTACTTTCAGCTCGTGAGCGGGCAGACCGCCACCAATCCGTCGTACCTCGCCCAGGGTGGACTCGCGCCCCGTCACACGCTGCGCGTGTGGAACTCGCTCGTCACGGGGGCGTCCGTCTTCAACTACTACCCGCTCGACGGCAGCGGTCTGCTGGGCGCGAACCGGCAGGTGCAGGACCTTACCCCTCAGCTCGCCGCGATCGCGAGCGACACCGCCTTCGCCACGATCACGCGCGAGCTGAGCCGGCTCGAGGGCCTCTACCAGGGCGACATGAACTCGTATCCGTTCGAGTCGATCGATTCGACCGACGTGCCGCGTCGCTTCTCCGAGGTCGCGAACGACGTGTGGGTGGACTTCTCCGCGAACACGAATCCCGCGGGCCCGTGGAGCTACGGCTGGTCGGAAGACGCGGGCGTCACGTTCCACCGCAACGAGACGAACGCCGTGTCGCCGGGCAACCTCGCCACGTGGTCGTCGGCCTCGGGCGGCGGCAGCCGCGTGGCCGCGAGCCCGATCGATTCGGTGAGCCACGAAGGCGGCACGAACATCTCGGCCGGCTCGCTGAGCCTGCTGCCCGGCTCGGGTGGCCGCTCGGCCGTGGTGCGCTACGTCGCTCCCGCGGCGGGCACGTACGAGATGTCCGCGCACTTCTGGGGGCAGTCCGGGTACGGCGGCACGCCCGCGACCACGACCGACGTGCGCGTGCGCGTGAACGGTGCGCTCACGTTCGCCGACTCCGTCAACGTCGCGGGTAATGCCACGGCCGCGGCGTGGAAAGGCGGCCTCACGCTGGCGGCCGGTGATCGCGTGGACTTCGTGGTGGGCGACGGTGGCAACGGCGCCACGAACGACGCGACCGGTCTGCACGTGTTCGTGGTGCCGTCCGCGTCCGTGTCGGTGGACGACGGGCCGCGCGCGCCGGCCATCGCGCTGTCGGCGCCGATGCCGAACCCCTCGCGCGGGCCCGTGCGCGTGCGCTTCGCGCTGCCGCGGGCAGGATGGGCCGCGGTCTGCGTGTTCGACCTCGCGGGCCGCGAAGTCGCGCGCTTCGCCGATGGACCGTTCGAGGCCGGGGTGCACGCCGTCGAATGGAACGGCCGGCTCCAAAGTGGCGCCGCGGCACCGCCGGGCGTCTACCAGGTGCGGCTGCAGACCGGTCGCGAGTTCCGTGACGCGAGACTCGTGATCGTGCGCTGACCCGGGCGGCCCCGGGCGCCGCGGGCCGCGCCGATGTCTGCCGCGACGCACCGCCCCGGTGGGAGCGATCCCGCCGGGGCGGTGTGCTCCGGGGATGCGGGATCGGGGCGGATCAACCGTGCCCGGCGCGGCAACGGGGGGCAGGCTTCGCGCGTTCCGTCTGCGAGGTGCCGCGTACCCGACCCCCGGAGCCCGCACGCATGCGACTCACCCGACCCGCGCGCGGCACGATCCCGGCCCGCACGCGCTCAGGCGGGAGGTCCGGAGTCCACGGGACCGTCCAGGACCTCGCGCACCTTGCGGAGCAGGTCGTTCGAGGTGAACGGCTTGGGCAGGAATTGCATGCCCGGGCCGAGCACGCCGTGGTTCTCGATCGCGTCGTCCGTGTAGCCGGACATGTACAGCACGCGGATGCCGGGCCAGTGGCGCGACAGCTCCTGGGCGAGGCGTCCACCGCCGACGCGTGGCATCACCACGTCGGTCAGCACAAGGTCCACGGGGCGCTTCGCCGCGCGCAGGATCTCCAGCGCCTGCGTGCCGTCCATGGCGGTGACCACGGTGTAGCCGGCGGACTCGAGGAAGCGGCGCGTGAGCTCGCGCAGCGCGGCCTCGTCCTCCACCACCAGCACGGTCTCCGTGCCGCGGGCCGACGCCGCATCCGACTGGGCACGCGCCTGCGGCGCCGAGCCCGCGCGATCGCGCGGAAGGTGGATCGTGAACGTGGTGCCGCGACCGGGCGCGCTCGTCACCCAGATGTAACCGCCGCTCTGCTTCACGATGCCGTACGCGGTGGAAAGGCCGAGTCCGGTGCCACGCTCCTTCGGCTTGGTGGTGAAGAACGGCTCGAAGATGCGCAGGCGCGTGGCCTCGTCCATGCCGTGCCCCGTGTCGCTGACCTCGATCTGCGCGTACGGGCCCGGAACGACGTCGGCATGCTCCTGCTCCCACGACTCGCGCAGTTCGACGGCCGACGTGCGCACGCGCAGGCGTCCGCCCTCCGGCATCGCGTCCCGCGCGTTGACCACCAGGTTCATCAGCACCTGCTCCAGCTGACCCGGATCGGCCAGCACCTGCCCGGTGTCGCGGGCCAGCTCCAGCGTGAACTCGACGTCCTCGCCCAGGATCCGCCGCAGCATCGGCTCGATGCCCTCGGCCACCTGGTTCACGTCCAGGCGCACGGGTTGGAGCACCTGCCGCCGACTGAACGCCAGCAGCTGCCGCGTGAGTCCGGCCGCGCGCTCGCCGGCCTTCTTCACTTCGAGCAGGTCGCCGCGCGTGCGCGAATCCGCGGGTAACGCATCCAGCGCGAACTGGGCGTAATTCAGGATCACCACCAGCAGGTTGTTGAAGTCGTGCGCCACGCCGCCGGCGAGCGTGCCGATGGCCTCCATCTTCTGCGACACGCGCAGCTGCTCTTCCAGCTTCGTGCTCCGCGCTTCGGCCCGGCGGCGCTCGGTGAGGTCGCGGAAGTGGAAGATGCGCCCGAAGTAGCCGCCGTCGGGGCCGATCATGGGCGCGGTGAAGCGCTGGAAGACGCGGCCGTCCTTCAGGCGAAGCTCGTCGGTCGCGCGCGCCTCGCGGTCCGCCATCAGCCGGTGCACGTCGGCGAGGAACGCTGCGGGATCCTCCACCTGGGAGGCGACGGCCCGGCGGATGTCCTCGTCGGACCCGGAGTCGAGCACGTCCTGCGGCACCTGCCACATCTCGCCGAACCGCTGGTTGCGCATCAGGTGGCGGTCGTGCTCGTCCAACACCAGCACGCCGTCGACCGAAGCCTCCTGCTGGGCGGCCAGCAGCACGTTGCGCACGTGCAGTTCGTGTTCGTCGCGCCGCCGATCGGTGACGTCCTCGGCCATGCCGATCGTGAACTTCTCGCCGTTCCACTCGATGGGCTTCGCCGTGATCGAGAGGGTCCGCACCTCGCCGTCCTTGCGCCGGAATCGGATCTCCAGCTGCTCCTCGTGGCCATGTTCGAACAGCCGGCGGATCATCCCGGCGCGGGCGTCCGGGTCGGCCCACAGCTGCATCTCCACGGACGAACGGCCCAGGAGTTGCTCGCGTTCGTAGCCATGGATGGCCGCGAACGCTTCGTTCACGTCCACGATCAGGCCGTCGGCGGCCCGCGTGAAGACGATGCCGACGGGGCTGTGGTGGAAGATCATCGAGAATCGTTTCTGGCTCTCCCGGAGCGCGGCTTCGGTCCGCTTGTGCTGCGTGATGTCGCGCACGCTGACCACGGCGGAGACCACGCGCCCGTCGTCGCCGAAGTACGGGGAGTACTGCATCTCGGCGGTGATGTCGCCGTCCCCCGGCACGTGGCGCGTGGATTCGTGGACCACGGTTTCGCCGGCGAAGCAGCGGCGCATCCGCGGCAACACCACGCCCTGGAAGTCGTCCGCGCCGAGTACGTCCGCCATGGGGCGGCCGCGGATCTCGTCGAGTGGACGGCCCACCAGTCGTGCATAGGCCGCGTTCGCCTCCAGGCACACGCCGTCCGGGCGCACCAGCGCGACCGCGTCCTGCGTGTTCGCCACGATGAGCTCGTAGGCGGCGCGCCCGCGCTCGGTGGCGATGCCGTGGAGCGCGAAGCCGAGATCGTCGACGATGCCGGCGAGCAGTTCGGCTTCCTCGTCGTTGTGCTCCAGGCCGGGCGCCCGGCAGATCGTGAGCACGCCGAGATCCCGGCCTTCGCGACGCACGGGCACGACGCCCGCCACGCCGTGCGCGTCGGGATTCCACAGCGGGCAGCCGGCGCAGTCGGTGTCGGGCTGCAGCACGGCCATGCGCTGATTCGCGGATTCCAGCCGGCGCCGGCAGGGTGGCGTCCAGCCTTCGCCGAGGCGGACGCGGAACTCGGCGAACGCTCCGCCGCATCCCGTCTGCGCGAGGATCGGCGCGCTGGCGGGCCCGGCGTCGAGCGCGATCCACGCCGTGCGGTAGCTGCGCGTGTCGACCAGGATGTCGCACGCGCGCTTCACGAGCCGCTCGGCGTCCTTCTCCCGCGCGATCGCCTGGTGCACCTTGCGGATGGCTTCGAGCACCTTGTTCAGGTGCTGCACCCGCAGTTCGTGGAGTTTCCGTTCGGCGATGTCCACCGACAGGATCAGCACGCCCTCGGGCACCGGCTCGAACCGCAGGTCGAACCAGCCGACGCGGCCATCGGGGTATTCGAACTCGTTCTCCATGTGATCCGCGACTCGGTCCACCAGGCACGCGCGGATCTTCTGGAACAACTCCGTGGCGGCGACTCCGGGCCACATGTCGGCGAACCGCCGGCCCAGCAGTTCGGCACGCGGGCGACGACCGTGCGCCTCCGCGGTGGCGTTCAGGTACACGTAGCGCCAGTCGAAGTCGAGGATCTGGCAGCCCTCGATCATGGCGTCCATGGTCGAGCGGTGCCGGTGCTCGCTGCGCAGCAGCGTGCGCTCGGCCTCGAGTTCGGCGGTGCGGTCGCGCATCACGAGCACGACGCCGAGACTCTCGCCCTTTTCGTTCCAGATCGGCGCTCCGTGGCCGACGACCGGGTGCTCGCGGCCGTCCTTCGCGATCAGCCACGCCTGAGGCGGAATCGGCAGGGTCGCGTTCGCGCTCCGGATGCGTTTCGGCAGATCATCCACGGTCGCGTGAGTGTCCGCGTCCACCACGCGCAGCACGTCGCGAAGCGGCCGACCCGCCATGTCGCGCTCGCTCGAGCCGGTCAACGCGGCAGCGGCGGCGTTCAGCCGCGCGACGCGTCCCTCGTCGTCCGTCGCGACGATCGCGTCGCCCATGCCCCACAGCGTCTCGAGCAGACGGCCGGCGTCGAGACGGGGTTCGGCAGCGGTGCGACGGGGCGAGCGATTCCCCTCGTGGGTGCGACGTGGCGGCATGGACGGATGCCCTCTGCGCCCGGGGGGGATGCGCGAGACGAGTACGACGGAGACGGGGGCCGACGATTCGGTGCGCAGGACGAAGTCACGGGTGAGCCTGCCTGGACGCCCGCACGTGTTCGTCCGTGACGCTCGGAGTTTCGGCAGATCCGATCGAAACTCGCGCGCAGTCTTCCACTCGCGGTCGGCTTCCACAACTGCCGGTTGCGAAACGTGATCGCTCTCCGGAGTGCGCGGCCCGTCGAGAGTGCGGATGCTCTCTCGTGCCTCCGGTGCGCCTTCGACTCGCGAGCGCGCTCCGCGGGGGACTCGTCGATCTCATTCTCGGCTCGCGGTTCGAGAACGGTCCGGGCTAGGATGCCCGAACACCGACGGATCGCGGCCCCTCCGCGTCCGCTTCACGAATCGTGATCCTGCGCATGCCCACTCCGCGCCTGCCGCACTCCATTCGATGGCTCCTTTTCGCGACCGTGCTGCTGGCCGCGGCCACGGTGCGCGAAGGTCCGTCGTCCGCGCTCGACCAGGCGATCATCTGGTTGCCCACGGGCGTGGCCATGGCGGGCCTGTGCCTGCTCGGCTTGCGTGCGTGGTGGGTCGTGGCGATCACGACCTTCGTCCAGCGCATGCTGCTGGGCTACGGATGGACCGTCGCCCTGCCGGCGGCGGTCGGCAGCACGCTCGAGGCCGTGCTCGGTGTGTTCGTGCTCGGGCGCTTCGGATTCGATCCGTCGCTGGCGCGGTTGCGCGATGTCGGCGCTCTCCTCGTGGCGGCGGCGGTCGCTCCACTCGGCAGCATCCTGTGCTCGTGGCCCGCCAGGATGTTCGTGTGGAGCGATCCGAACATGCCGTTCTATTCCGGGTGGGACGGCTGGTGGCGGATGAACGCGCTCGGCGTACTCACGGTGGTGCCGGTCACGCTCACCTGGCGGAGCGTGCCGCCGGCCGACCGGACACCGCGCTTCTACGGCGCCGTCGCGCTCGCGGTGATCGGACTGCCGGCCGTGCTGTTCGCGACGATGCTGGTGGTGCCCGCGGGCATCAACGGCGTCATGTGCCTGAACATCGTGCTCACCACCGTGGTGCTGTACGCCGCCGGACGGTTCGGCATCCGGGGCGCGACGCTCGCCGGGACGCTGGCGGCGCTCGCGGTGGCGCTCGCGACCACGCGCGGGCACGGGCCGTTCCTGGCGCTGCCGCGCGAGTACCGGCACGTGGCGCTGCAGTTGTTCGAGCTCACGTTCGTGGTGATCCCGCCCGCGTTCGGTGCGCTGATCGCCGAGCGCCGCGCCGCGCAGGCGGAGGGCGCGCGCAGCGACCTGCTGCGGCGCTCGATCCAGTCCGCACTGCCCGACATCACGTATCGCCTGCGTCGGGACGGCGTCTGCCTCGACGTCTCGGCCCCGACGGGCGTCGAACTGCCGATTCCGGCGGCCGAGATCGTGGGCCAGTCCGTACTCGAGCGGTTTCCCCGCGCGAAGGCCGAGGAGTTCCGCAGCGTGATCCAGGCCGCGATCCAGAGCGGCCAGCTGAGGACGATCGAGTACGTGACCGAGTTCGGCGGGCAGCACCACTTCCGCGAGGCGCGTTGCGTGCCCTACGGCGACGACGAAGTGCTGGCGATCGTCCGCGACATCACCGACCGGAAGTGGAACGAGGAGACGACGGCGTTCGAAGCGGACGTGCTGGCGCGCGTCGCCACGGGCTGCGCGCCCGTGGAGGTGTTCGCCGAGCTCGTGGACGGCATGCAGCGGTTGATGCCCGGGTCCCGTTGCTCGGTCATGGTGCTCGACGGGAACCGCCTGCACATGGCCATGGCCCCGTCGCTGCCGGCGGAATACGCCGCCGCCATCGAGGGTCTGGAGATCGGCCCCGCCGTCGGCTCCTGCGGATCGGCCGCGGCGCTCGGTCGCACCGTGGTGGTGCAGGACATCGAGCGCGATCCGTTGTGGCGGTCCTATCGGGATGCGGCGCTGCCACACGGCCTGCGCGCGTGCTGGTCGGTGCCGATCCGGGCCTCGGGCGGCGTGGTGCTGGGCACGTTCGCGATCTACCACGGCGAGGTGAGGGAGCCCCGGCCGTTCGAACTGCAGCTGGTCGAGCGCGCCGGCGTGCTGGCGGGCATCGCGCTCGAGCGCGAATCGCGGAGCGAGGCATTGCGTCGCAGCCAGGACCTGCTGGCCTCGATCAACCGCAACGTCAAGGAAGGGTTGTTCCGGGCGTCGCCCGACCTGCGCCTGGTGTACGCGAACCTCGCGATGGCACGGCTGCTCGGCTGGGACTCGCCGGACGACGTTCTCGGCCATCCGCTCGGCGAATCGTTCGAGGAGGCCGGGCGCGCGACGCAAGTGCTGGCCGCCGTGCGCGAGCACGGCCAGTGGTTGAACGAGGAGGTGCGCTTCGTGCGCCGGGACGGCTCGTCGTTCTGGGGGTCGCTGTCCGGCACCGCGGTGCGAGACGAGCGGGGCGTGATCGCCTGGTACGACGGAGCGATCGCCGACGTCACGGCGCGCAAGGAACTCGAGGAGCAGTTCCGCCAGTCTCAGAAGATGGAGGCGGTCGGCAAGCTCGCCGGGGGCGTCGCACACGACTTCAACAACCTGCTCACCGTGATCCTCGGATACGCGGAGGCGATCCAGTCCGCGGCCACCGACCAGCCGCGCGTGCGCGAACAGGCGAGCCAGGTGGTCCAGGCGGCGAAGCGCGCGTCGGGGCTCACGCGCCAGCTGCTCGCCTACAGCCGGCAGCAGGTGCTCTCGCCCTGCGTCATGGAGCTCGGGAGCGTCATCGAGCACATGAGCGGCATGCTGTATCCGCTCGTCGGCGAGGACGTGCACCTGGTGGTGGAGCGCCGCTCGGCGGGCTGCTGGGTGCGCGTGGACCGATCGCAGATCGAGCAGGTGGTGCTGAACCTGGTGGTCAACGCGCGCGACGCGATGCCGGACGGGGGCACCCTTTCGATCCGCACCACGATCGGCGAGACCGGCCCCGCCGTGGGGCGCGCCCACGCCGAGCTCGCGGGCCGCCCGTGCGTGCTGCTGAGCGTGACCGACACCGGCATGGGCATGGCGCCCGAGGTGCAGGCGAAGGCGTTCGATCCGTTCTTCACGACGAAGGCGCTCGGCCGGGGCACCGGTCTCGGCCTGTCGACCGTGTTCGGCATCGTCCAGCAGAGCGGCGGCGCGGTGTGGCTGCAGAGCGCGCCCGGTGCCGGAACCACGGTGTGGATCGCGCTGCCGCTGCTGCCGGCTCCGGCGGAGGCGCCCGCGGAACCGGTGACGACGGCCCCGCACGCTCCCGGCGGCACGGTGCTGGTGGTGGAGGACGAACAGGGCGTGCGGTCCCTGGTGTGCCAGCTCCTGCAGCGCGACGGCTACCACGTGCTCGAAGCGTGCGACGGCGAGACCGCGCTGGAGCTCGCGAGCGCGTGGACGGGCCCGATCGACCTCGTGGTGACCGACCTCGTGATGCCCCGCATGGGCGGGCGCGAAATGGCGACGCGGCTGCTGCGCGGCCGGCCGGGAACGAACTTCCTGTTCATTTCGGGTTATCCCGACGATCCGGCCACGGCGCACGAGTTCGCCGGCGGGGGCGGCTTCCTGAACAAGCCGTTCGCGCCCGAGCAACTGCTCCAGCGCGTGCGTGACCTGAGCGGGCCGTGGACGGCCAGGGCGTGAGGGCGGGGGCGCGGCCCGCCGGTATCAGTCGATCTTGATGACCCGGCACGTGCTCTCGCCGCGGCCGTCGCGCACACGCACGAAGTAGACGCCCGCCGGCTGCTTGGACAGATCGAACGCGCCGTCGGCGCGGGCCCGCGTGCGCAGCACCACGCGGCCCCGCACGTCGGTCACGACCAGGTCCGCGACGTCGGCTGTGGCCGCGCCCCGTGAGTAGCGGAAGCCGCCTCGCGAAGGCACCGGGTACACGTGCAGCGGGAGCGCCGCGGCTACGGACGGCGCGCCGGTCAAGAAGCCGATGCGCACCACGCTCACGTGCGCCTGCCAGGCTTTCCGCCCGATGACCGCCGTGCCACCCAGGAAGTCGTACGGGTCGACGTCGTAGCTCACGTACAACGAGTCGCCGACGCGCGTCAGGCAGGGGCGCTGTGCGACGAACCCCGGGCCGAGCGGCGGGGGATACGAGTGGAAGTCGTTCAGCGTGATGCTGGCGAGCGGGTTCCAGTCGATGTCGAACGCCGCCACCACCACGTTGCCGCAGCGATGCTCGTTGCCCATGTGATAGGCGACGAAGTAGTGCTCGCCGTCCCACAGCAGCCCCTGCGACCACTGGCCGTCCCCGGAGAGCAGGTGCTGCGAGAGGAAGTTCCAGTTCGCGTCGTACTCGTAGGCGTACAGGTCGTAGGCGGGAAAGCTGTCCATGGTCACGATCACGTAGCGCTGGTTCCGGGGATTCCACGTCGCGCTGGCGCCCCACGAGTAGAGCGTGGGGTCCAGGTGGCGATCCGGCTCGGTGGGCGTGAGCGCGGTCGAGTACGGGAACAGGTGTACTCGCGGCGTCCACGCGGGCTGCATCGGAAACCGTGGATGCGTGGCGGTGTCCTCGTGCAGCGAGCCGATCAGCAACGAGCCGTTGCCCCAGCCCATCATCTGGTCCGTGTTCGAATCGTTCGGGTCGAGCGGGATGACCGTGCTTCCGGTCAGCGCGAAGTCGTCGTCGAAGCGGGACAACTTGTAGTCCGTACCGGTGGTGGTGAGGTGGAAGTACGTGCTGTCCACCTGCACCATGCCGAAGTCCCCGGCCCCCGGGAATCCCGGCAGGGTTCCGCGGCGGCCGGTGAACTGGAAGCCCGGGTCGTACTCGCGCCACGAAAACCAGGGCATGCGGCCGGGCTGCAACGGGCTGTTCGCCGGGCGTCCGGCGTAGACCGCGTAGAAGCGGTTCCGCGCGGGATGATGGAACCAGCGGCAGAACACGCCCATCGAGTCCGTCTCGTTGGGGGTGAGCGCATGGTCGGATTCGAGCGTCAGCGTGACCTGCGCCGCGCAGGGGGTGGCGACGAGCCATGCGAGCAGGAGGGGCCATGCCTTCATCGCGATCCTCCGGGAGTCGGAGTGGTGCGCCGGGCGAGGTGGACGGCGCCGCCCGTCGATGGCCCGTGGGGTTTCGCGCCCGCCGCCGGGCGCCCGGCCACGCGGGCGGCGACCTCGGACGGACGAACGACGCGCGGGCGGGTTCCCGGCCTTCTTGGACGCCGCCCGGAGGCGTGAGAGCTTGGCCCGGTTCGCCGGGCCCGCCACCGTTCACCGGAGCCCCCCCGACCGGCGGGGCTCGCCTCGACGAGACGTTCCATGACCGAACGATTCCCTCCCATCGAGCCCTACGAGAGCGGCCTGCTCGACGTGGGCGACGGGCACCGCGTGTACTGGGAGTGCTGCGGCAACCCGCACGGCCGGCCCGCGCTGCAGCTGCACGGTGGCCCGGGCGCGGGGTGCACGCCGGGCGGGCGCCGCTTCTTCGATCCGGCCGCGTACCGGATCGTGCTGTTCGATCAGCGTGGGTCGGGTCGCAGCCGGCCGCTCGCGAGCGAGCCCGACGCCGACCTGTCCACGAACACGACCCCGCACCTGGTCGCCGACATCGAAGCGCTGCGCCGCCACCTGGGTGTCGATCGCTGGACGATCCTCGGCGTGTCGTGGGGCACCACGCTGGCCATGGCGTACGCCCTCGCGCACCGCGAGCGTGTGCGCGCGATGGTGCTGGGCCTGGTGGCCACGACGTCGCGCCGCTACGTGCGGTGGATCACGGAGGACGTGGGCTGCATCTTCCCGCGCGAATGGGAGCGCTTCTCGCGGGCGGTGCCGGAGCGCTGGCGGCACCTGCCGCTCGTGGACGCGTACGCGGAGTGGCTGTTCGATCCCGATCCCACCGAGCGCGAGCGTGCCGCGCGCGAGTGGTGTGCGTGGGAAGACGCGCACGTGTCGCTCGCGCCGGGGCACCAGCCCTACCCGGCGTTCGAGGATCCCGGGTTCCGGCTGCGCTTCGCGCGGCTCGTGACGCATTACTGGCGGCACGCGGCGTTCCTCGACGACGACCAGATCCTGCGCGACGCGCACCGGTTGAACGGCATTCCCGGCGTGATGATCCACGGCCGCTTCGACGTGAGCGGTCCGCTGTCCGCGGCGTGGGAACTATCCAAGCGCTGGACCACGAGCCGGCTCGTGGTGCTGGACGACGCGGGCCACGGGAACGCGGACAGCTTCCCCGCGGCCGTGGTGGACGCGCTCAACGCGCTCGCGCGGGACTGACGGAGTCGGGCAGCACCGGGTACGTGCGCCAGCCCTGCTCGCGGATGCCGCGCTCCACGGCGGCGTTCGGCGTGAGGTAGAGCGCCGGCACGTCGTACGTCGCCGAGGTCGGCAGCTCGATCACGCGGACGCCCGCGGGCAGTTCGTCCAGGCGGTCGGCGTACACGCGGAAGCGCTGCAGGTCGGCGAGCCGGAACACGTGGCGGTCCCGGTCGGCGACCTCGTCCTGCTGCGGGTGCCCGAGCACCAGCGTGACGCTGCGCCGGCGCAGGTCGGCGATGGTCGCGAGCCGCCGGTGCCCCGAACGGCGCGAGTACGCCATGCCGTGCCGCGCGATCCAGCGGTCGGTGAGCCCGTGCATGTCCACGGCCGGGAGCTCCGCGTAGTAGGGCACCGCGCCGGCGGCGGTGGTGGCGATCGACACGCCGTCCTCGGCCCGGAACAGCCGGTGCAGCGCGCGGCCGACGCCGTCCCAGTCCTGCGACAGGTACTCGATGTGCCCCGACATCTGCCGCACGGTCTCGATGCCCAGCGGCAGCGTGGCGCGGCGCGACTGCGCGAACGACGCCCCCAGCATCAGCACCGCGAACGCCGCGGTGACGAGCGGGCCGCGCCCGTGGCGGATCACCGCCCAGCCGGCGAGCACGACGATCGCGGGCAGCACCGCCACGAAGAAGC
Organism: Candidatus Eiseniibacteriota bacterium; assembly: GCA_044222045.1. Classification (GTDB taxonomy): domain Bacteria; phylum Eisenbacteria; class RBG-16-71-46; order RBG-16-71-46; family RBG-16-71-46; genus JBGAMH01. The sequence continues at coordinate 1,952 of JBGAOB010000001.1, read as the reverse complement.
GGTACTCCATGAAGTCGCCGCCTTCCCAAACGACCGCGGCGGTCCACGTCGCGACGACGGCGGCCAACAGCGCCACGCGGCGGTCGACGGCGCGCGCGAGGGCCCCCCAGCGCACGAACGGTGCGAGCAGCACGAGCGGCGCGAAGTAGAAGAGCGCGAACGACGCCGCGTATCCCGCGCCCTGCAGCAGCGTCTCGCCGGGCCCGACCTTCGCCCAGAACGTGTTCGGCAGCAGGTCGCCGTAGTAACGCACGCGCCACGCGGTCCACGCGCCGAGCACGAGCGCCATCGGGGCGATCAGGGCGAGTGCGCCGGCGCCCGCGTGGCGATCGCGACGGGTCGCCGCGGCCAGCAGCGCGGCCGCGCCGAGCACGCCCGCGATCACGACGGAATCGGGCCGCGTGAGCACCGCCAGCGTGAGCAGCGCCGACAGGCCGAGCGCACGGCGCGCGTGCAACCCGGCGTCGAGTGCGTCGAGCACGGCCACCGTGGCCCACGCGAGCAGCGCGCACTGCAGCGACGATTCCAGGCCGCCGGTGGCGAAGCGGTAGAACGTGTGGTTCGTGCCGAGCAGCGCCACCATGAGCAGGCCCGCGCCGTGCGACAGGTCGCAGCGGCGTCCGAGGGAGTACGTGGCGGCGAGCGCGGCGGCGAACGCCGCGAGGCCCAGCACGATCGACGTCGCGACTGGCTCCAGCCCCAGCCTCATCGCCGCCGCCATCAGCAGCGTCCACAGGAAGTCGGTGTAGCCCTCCACGCGTTCGCCGACGTTCCACACGAGACCGTGGCCCTGCGCGAGGTGGCGCGCGTAGCGGAACGCGATGAACGCGTCGTCGTGCACGAAGCGCTGCGCCGCCGCGAGGCCCGTGAGCGCGGCCACGAGCAGCGGCAGGTGCGCGCGCGGCGCGGGCGGCGAGGATGTGGCGGCGGTCGGCATGCGGTGGGCGCTCAGAAGTGCTCGTCGCTCCGGAACTCGGTGGCGTCGCGCACGCCGAGCTGGCGGTCCCACGGGCCGCCCTGCCAGTTGTCGCGCCGGCCGTGCACCGGCAGCCAGCCCGGGAGGTCGATCAGCAGGTGCGCCGCGAGCGCCTGCAGGTACGGCTCGTACGAGCGGCGGATACCCGCGAGCGTCGGCTCGAACTCGCGGCTGTCGGGCAACGCCCACATCGAGCCCGCGAGGGACTCCCGCAGGCGTGCGAGTTGTTCCGCGGGCAGGCGGTCGGGCAGCTCGGCGGGCATCGCCCGCACGAAGATCTGCGTGATGTCCACGATCGCGTGGCGCGCCATCGCGAACGTCTGCAGCGCTCGTTCGCGCGCGATCACGTCGGCGCCGGCGCCGGCCAGCCGCAGCGCGGTCGCGTCGAGCACGCACGCGATCGCGCCGAGCCACGACTGGTTCACGTGCTGCGAGCGGTAGTAGCCGAGCAGCGGATACGAGACGTGCGTCTCCAGCAGCTGCGCCGACCAGCGCTCCCAGTCGGCGAGCCGGCTCGCCAGCACGGCGTCGCCACCGGCGCCGCGCGAGCGCAGCAGCAGCCGCGCCGCCGAAGGGGGCGAACCGGCGCGCTGGTCGAGCAGCGAGATCTCCACCTCGCGCTGCGAGAACGCGGAGTAGATGGTGGGCAGGTAGCCGATCACCGTGCCGAAGAAGCCGAAACCCATGCCGGACTCGATCACCGACAGCCAGCGGCCCGCCATGGAACCCGGCGTGATGTCGCCGTAGCCGAGCGTGAAGAACGTCTCGCCGCTCATGTAGAGCCACATCCACGGCGTCATCGAGCGACCGCCGGGCAGCGCCGACGCGGCGCACTGCAGCAGCGCGAAGCCCGAGATCAGCGTGGTCGCCCACACGGCCAGCAGCACGATCAGCGACAGCGGCGCGAAGTAGTCGAGAAAGCCCTCGCGCCGGGACGCGTTCGGGATGCCCCGGGCGAACCATCGCCACGTGCGCC
>JBGAOB010000430.1:0-2205 GCA_044222045.1 Candidatus Eiseniibacteriota bacterium | reverse complement strand
GCTCGTCTACGGCACGGCCGCGCTGCTTCTGCTGGCCGTGTCGACCGCCGCCGGCGCAGGGCCCGCGCGCATCGAGGCGCCGGCGTGGCCGTGGGTGGTGCTGCTCGCGTTGATCCCGCAGCTCGTGGGCCACAGCACGTTCAACTGGGCGTTGCGCCACGCGCGCGCCGCGGTCGTGTCGGTGGTGCTGCTCGGCGAGCCGGTGGGCTCGGCGCTGCTCGCGTTCGCGTTCCTGCACGAGCGGCCCGCGGCACTCGCGCTCGCGGGCGGCGCGGTCATCCTGGCCGGGATCGCGACCGTGGTGCTTTCGGCGCCCAGCGATGGCGCGTGAGGTCGGCGCGGCCGCGCGCGTCGAACCGCACGCCTTCCGTTTCCAGCCGCAGCCGTTGCGTGATCGCCGAGTCGCTGCCGGGCGGCAGGCTGATGCGCCCGCCCGCGCCGAGCACGCGGTGCCACGGCACGGGCGAGCCGTCGGGCAGCGCGTGCAGCGCGTAGCCCACCTGTCGCGCGTGGCCCGGGAGTCCCGCGACCTCGGCCACCTGCCCGTACGTCGCCACCTTGCCACGCGGGATGCGGCGCACCACCGCGTGGATCCGCGCCCAGCGGCCGGAACGCTCGCGTTCGCGCGTGTCGCGCAGGCCTTCCGGGCGTGGCGCGAGCAGCGACTCGCGCACGGGCTTCCGCTTGGCGACTCGCTTCACGGCTCCTCGCGCGTTCGGGGGACGGGTCGGCGCGCTCGCGCGGCGCCGGTTCTCCCGCCGGGCGTCGGGCGCGCGTACATCAGGACGAGGCTTCCGGCCGCTGCTGGCGCGGGCGAAAGCGAGATCGCAGCCTAGCATTCCGGGCGTGCGCCGCGCAGCGCCGCAATGCCCGGGCGACGCCACCCGGTTCGCATGGCAAGCTGCGCGCCTCGCTCGGGTCGGCGCCATCGCGCGACCGCCCGATGCCCGCCAGGAGACCGACATGACCGCACAACCGTCCTCCGCCTTCACCGATGCCGGTGCGCGCGGCGCTTCTCTCGCCGGCGCGATCGAGCGCTCGATCGGGCGCCCCGCTGCCGAGTGGACGCCCGCGAACCTCGCCGACTTCTGCGATCAGCAGGGCGTCCGGCTCGTCAGCCTGATGCACGTGGGCGGCGACGGCGCGCTGAAGGCGCTCGACTTCGCGCCGCGCTCGCGCGCGCACCTGCTCGACGTCCTGGGCGGCGGCGAACGCGCCGACGGCTCGAGCCTGTTCCCCGACGCCGGCATCCGCGCGAGCGCCTCCGACGTGGTGCTGCGGCCGCGGTTCGCCAGCGCGTTCCTGGATCCGTTCTCGCCGCTGCCCACGCTCGCCGTGATGTGCGGCCACGCCGGCCGCGACGGGGCGCCGCTGCCCGAGTCGCCCGACACGATCCTGCGCGCGGCCGACGCGCGTTTCCGCCGCGAGACCGGCCTCGAACTGCACGCGCTCGGCGAGGTGGAGTACTTCGTGGGCCGCCGCCGCGAGGAACAGGACGTGCGCGGCACCGCCGACGGCGGCTACCACGCGACCGCCCCCACCGTGGCGGGAGGCGCGCTGCGCCGCGAGGCACTTGCCGCGCTCGCCGTGGCGGGCGTGGGCGTGAAGTACGCGCACAGCGAAGTCGGCTTCGTGGAGGGCGAAGACGACGACGTGGTGTGGGAGCAGCACGAGATCGAACTCGGGCTCGCGCCGCTGCCCGAAGCCGGCGAGGCCGTGGCGCTCACGCGCTGGGTGCTCGGCAATCTCGCGCGCCGCGACCGCCTGCGCATCCGGTTCGACCCCGTGCTGCGTCGCGGGCACGCGGGCACGGGGCTGCACTTCCATTTCGCCACCGTGAAGGACGGCAAGCCGCAGCCGGTGCGCACGGCCGCGGGCGGGCTGACGCCGGCGGCCGAGTGGCTCGTCGGCGGCCTGCTGGAGCTGGGAGCCGCGCTGATGGTGTTCGGCAACCGCGACGAGGGCTCGTTCGTGCGGCTGGGCCAGGCGCGCGAAGCGCCGAACTCGATCATCTGGGGCGAGTACGACCGCAGCGCGCTCATCCGCCTGCCGTTCGTGCCGACCGACGCGCAGGGGCGCGCCGTGGCCGCGCCGACCGTGGAGTTCCGCCTGCCCGACGGCTCGGCGCACGCGCACCACCTGCTGGCGGGCGTGGCGCAGGCCGCACTCGCGGGCCGCGCGGCCGGCGACGCGGCGGAGCGACTC
>JBGAOB010000056.1:0-19973 GCA_044222045.1 Candidatus Eiseniibacteriota bacterium | reverse complement strand
AGGGGCTCGATCGTTCGGGCTTCTGGAACATGGAGAACGCGATCTACACGACGTTCCAGCCGCACCCGAAGCTGACGCTGGTCTACAACGCCGAGCAGGCGCTCGGCACGAGCTACCAGTCGCGCGACGCGTTCGCGCTGCTGGGGCTGGGGGCGAGCCACTACCTCAAGGCGGGCCAGTTCCGCGTGCCGTTCGGGCTGCGCATGGACGACCACACGGTGGCGACGCGCAACTCGTTCCTGGATTTCCAGACGGGCGAGGCGTTCCTGCCGTACGACCCGCGCAACGTGGACCGTGGCTTCGAGCTGGGCGGCACGCACGGTGACTTCTTCGGGCGCGCGTCGTTCACGAACGGCTCGTCGATCACCTCGAACGGCCCGGCGAACGACCGCCGGCATCCGCAGGCGTTCGCGGCCAAGCTGGGCTACGCGCACGCGGGTTACCAGGGCGGGCTGTCGTTCTACGACGACTGGCGCTGGCAGAACACGTCCAGGAGCACGCGGGCGATGCGCTGGGGCTACTACGCGATGGGCCACGTGGGCCCGCTGGCGGCGATCGGCGAAATCGCGGCGGGCACGGACGCGCAGACGTCGGGTGGCGAGGTGGCGCGGCGCAACAGCCTGGCGGCGTTCGTCGAGGCCGACTGGGCGCCGCACCGGGCGTACAACCTGCGGGTGCGTTACGACCGCCTGGAGCTGGACCGGGGGAGTGACGACTTCGCGCGGGCGCAGAACTCCTACAACCGCTACGCGCTGGAGGGCGAGTGGGTGCCGGTGCCGTTCGCGGAGTTGCGCTGGACGTTCCGGGTGATCGACCCGGTGGCGGACGACGACGGCTTCGGCACGGTGCGCGAGTCGGAGAAGCAGGGTTACCTGCAGTTGCACGTCTCGTACTGACGTCGTCGCGACGCACACCGCCCCGGCGCGTGGCTCTCGCGCCGGGGCGGGTTCGTTTCGCTGCTCGCGACGGTCGGGCCGCTGGTCTCCGGCCTTCACGCTCCCCGCGCCGCTCGCCGTGCAGGCGGGAATCGAGGGACGTTCGCTCCGCGCGTCCATGCGCTCCACTCACTTGTCTGGTCGACCGCTCCGGCATCCCTGCCTCCCGCGGTCGCCCAGACACCCGATCTTCGCCTGCACGCCGACCGGCCCGGGTCGAGAGACGGTCGACACCCACGACCTCGCTTGAGCGCATGTCGCCACGAACTGGTCGCCGGGATCGCGCCAGCTCTCGTGGCCGAGTCGCTGATTCGGATCAGGTGCGGGCTTGGACTGTCTCTCGACTCGGTGTGTTCGCCGGCTGGGCGCGGATCGGGGGTGTCTGGGCGGACGCGAGAGCTGACCGGCGTGAGAGCGGCCGACCAGCCAAGAGAGCGGAGCGCAGGATGCGCGGAGCGAACGTCCCCCGATCCGCGCCTGGCCGGCGAACACACCGGGAGCGATGGCCGGAGACCAGCGGCCCGTTCGCCACGCGCGGACGGGGCGCGGCGCTTCCGGGCGGCGCCGCGGGGGTCAGGCGCGTGCGAGCGCCGCGCGCTCGGTGGCGAGCCGCCCGGCCACCACGCCGCGCACGAGCGGCGTGCAGTCGGCGGCCGACACGCGCAGCGCCGCCTCGGGCACGTGCTCGAGGAACGCGTCGTTCTGCAGGCCCAGCAGCACCGTCGGTCGCCCGGCGCAGCGCGCGCGCAGCGAAGCGACTTCGTCCGCGGGCAGCGGCCGGCGTGACGCGATCGCGATCACCTGCGCGGCCGCGGGTTCGTCGCCCGCCACCACCGGCACGCCCGCCGCGGCCAGCGCCTGCGCCAGCGGCGCGCCGTGCGTGAACGCGGGTTCGTCCACACGCCACGGCCCGGCGCCCGCGGCGGCGGGCAGCGCGCCCTGCACGCGCAGGCCGCGCGCCGCGATGCGTTCCAGGCGCTCCGTCCAGTCGGGCGGCGTCAGCGCGTCGAGCGGTTGCGCCATCTCCTCGGCCGTGGGCTCGGGGCGCGTCTGCGCGAACGCCATCAGGCGAGCGGGGCCGGCGTCGAACGGCGTGCGGTCGATGCCGCCGTCCACGAGCAGGTCGGCCAGCGAGAGCCGCGCGCGCCGCACCTCCTCGTCGTGGTGCGCCCACATCAGCAGGTCGCAGCCGGCCTCCAGTGCCAGCCGGCCCGCGTCGGTCAGGCTGCGGCCGTCGGCGGCGCCGCGCATCTCGAGCGCGTCGGTCACCACGAGGCCCGCGTAGCCGAGCCTCTCGCGCAGCAGGCCCGTCACGATCGCGCGCGAGAACGTGGCCGGGTGCACCGGGTCGAGCGCCGGGTACATGACGTGCGCGGTCATCACCGAGTCGGCCATGGGCAGCAGCGCGCGGAACGGCGCCAGCTCGCGCGACTCCAGCGTGGCGAGGTCGGCGTCGCACGTGGGCAGCTCCAGGTGCGAGTCGCGCCGCGTGTCGCCGTGCCCGGGAAAGTGCTTGAGGCACGAGCCGAGCCGCGCCGCGCGGAAGCCGGTCAGCACCTGCGCGAGCGCGAGCGTCGCCTCGGCCGGCGTGACGCCCCACGCGCGCGGGCCGATCACCGGGTTGTCGGGCTGGCTGTGCACGTCGGCGACCGGCGCGAAGTCCCAGTCGAAGCCGAGCGCGCGCAGCCGGCGCGCGGTGACCCCCGCGATCCACTCGATGTCGCCCGGCTCGGCGCCGCGCGCGAGCAGCGCCGCGTTCGGGGGCACCACCAGGTGGCCGGCCAGCTGCGACACCCAGCCGCCCTCCTCGTCGAGCGTCAGGAACACGCGTCGCGGCCGCGCCAGTTCGCGCAGTCGCGCGGTGAGCCGGCGCAGGTCGTCGAGGTCGCGGAAGTCGCGCGCGAACACGATGACGCCGCCAGGCGGGTACAGGGCGAAGTCCTTCTCCCACGCGGGCGTGAGCCCCTCGGGAGGCAGTCCGATCACGAGTCGTCGGGCGATGGCGCGCTGTCCGTCCATGAGGCGCGCGAGGTTGGGGGAGGGCCCGAGCCCTGTCAACGCCGTGTGCGGCGTCGCGCGCAGAGCCGCGTCCGCCGCCCGCGTGCGCGCGTTGGTCGCGGGCGCATCCCCGGTCGTGCATTTCGCCCGTTGGGCCGGCCCCGCCGGGGGTTTACACTGCGTGCCACTTTTCCTCGTCGCTCCAACCGGAATACGCGCATGCCCCGGCAGGTCTCCGACCGCTCCCTGCGATTCACCGAGTCCGTCATCCGCGAGATGACGCGGCTCTGCCATCAGCACGGGGGCGTGAACCTGGCGCAGGGCTTCCCGGACTTCCCGGCGCCCGACGTCATCAAGCAGGAAGCCGCGCGCGCGGTGATGGCCGACGTGAACCAGTACGCCATCACGTGGGGCGCCAAGCGCCTGCGCGACGCGCTCGCCCGCAAGCAGGAGCGCTTTTCCGGGCTCGCGTGGGATCCCGAGCGCGAGATGGTGGTGTGCTGCGGCAGTACCGAGTGCATGGCCGCCACGCTCATGGCGCTGGTGAACCCCGGCGATGAAGTCGTGGTGTTCGAGCCGTTCTACGAGAACTACGGCCCCGACGCGATCCTGTCGGGCGCGACGCCGCGCTTCGTGCGCCTGCGCGAGCCCGACTGGAGCTTCGACCCGGCCGAGCTGGCGGCGGCGTTCAACGACCGCACGCGCGCCATCGTGGTGAACACGCCGAACAACCCCACGGGCAAGGTGTTCACGCGCGACGAGATGGAGCAGATCGCCGCGCTGTGCCGCCGGTGGGACGTGATCGCGGTCACCGACGAGATCTACGAGCACATCCTGTACGACGGCGCCGAGCACGTGTCGATGGCCGCGCTCGACGGCATGCGCGAGCGCACGGTGACCATCTCGGGCGTCAGCAAGACGTACAGCGTCACGGGCTGGCGCATCGGCTGGTGCCTGGCGCCCGCCGAGCTGACGAACGCCATCCGCAAGGTTCACGACTTCCTGACCGTGGGCGCTCCGGCGCCGCTGCAGGAGGCCGCCGCGGTCGCACTGGAGTTGCCCGACGAGTATTACGGCCGGCTGGCGGCGGGTTATCGCGAGCGGCGCGAGTACCTGGTGCCGGCGCTCGAGGCCGCAGGCTTTCGAACCTTTTCGCCGCGTGGCGCATATTACGTGATGACGGACATCGGCGGCTTCGGCTTCGACGACGACGTGAGCTTCGCGCGCTGGCTGGTGAGCGACGTGGGCGTGGCGGCGGTGCCGGGGTCGAGCTTCTACGCGGACCCGGCCTCGGGCCGCGATCGGCTGCGCTTCCAGTTCGCGCGCCGCCGCGAAACACTCGAGGCCGCCGTGGAACGACTGCAGACCGTGCAAGCCCGCCTGGCCGCGGGGACCGGACGAACTCACAGGCGCTGAAGAAGCCGAGGACTAGGCGGCGAGGGAGCGACGAGCGAGTCGTATCGTGAAGATACGTCGCAGCGAGGAGCGACCGAGCCAACGCAGTGATCGGGTTCTTCAGTAGCCTGTCAACAGAGGAAACCATCCATGACCGAGAAGTCCCGTTCCTCGCGCGGTCCGCTGATCGTGGCGATGGTGCTGTCGCTCTCGCTCGGCTTCGGCTTCGCGAGGGCGCTGCGCGCCACCGACGACATGCTGAGCCAGCTCGACCTGTTCCAGCAGGTCTTCAACCTGGTGCAGCGGAACTACGTCGAGCAGCCCGACACGCCCAAGCTCATCAAGGGCGCGATCGACGGCATGCTGAAGACGCTCGATCCGCACAGCGTGTACCTGCCCGAACAGCGCGCCCAGCAGATGGACGAACAGTTCCACGGGGAGTACTCGGGCATCGGCGTGCAGTTCGACATCCAGGACAACAAGATCGTGGTGCTGTCGCCGCTCGAGGGCACGCCGGCGTTCCGGCTGGGCATCCGCGCCGGCGACAAGATCGTGGAGATCGACGGCAAGCCGCTGAAGAAGGGCCTCACGAACGACGACGTGTTCAAGGCGCTCCGCGGCCCCACGGGCAGCGAGGTCGAGGTGTCGATCGAGCGCGAGGGCGAGGCCGAGCTGCTGAAGTTCAAGATCCTGCGCGCCAAGATCCCCATCGAGTCGATCCCGTACTCGTACATGATCCGCCCCGGCGTGGGCTACGTGCGCGTGATCCGCTTCGCGCAGACCACCGGCGACGAACTGCAGCAGTCGATCGCCAAGCTGCAGGCACAGGGCATGAAGTCGCTGCTGATCGACCTGCGCAGCAACTCGGGTGGCCTGCTGTCGCAGGCCGTGGACGTGCTCGACCAGCTCGTGCCCGAGAACAAGCGACTGGTGTACACGCGCGGCCGCATTCCGTCGGCGAACGCGGACTACTACTCCACGAACCGCCCGAACAAGTGGACGGGCGGCCCGATCGTGGTGCTGGTGGACCACGGCAGCGCGTCGGCTTCGGAGATCGTGTCGGGCGGCCTGCAGGACCTGGACCGTGGCCTCGTCGCCGGCATCAACACGTTCGGCAAGGGCCTGGTGCAGAACCAGCTCAAGCTCTCCGAGGGCAAGCTGCTGCTGACGATCGCGCGCTACTACACGCCGAGCGGCCGCGGCATCCAGCGCGACTACTCCAAGTTCGAGGACCAGGGCGAGTACACCGAGGACGCGTTCAAGGACGACGTGCCGTCCGACTCCGTGCTCGCGACGCGGCCCAAGTTCAAGACCGCGGCCGGCCGGCCGGTCTACGGCGGTGGCGGCATCTACCCCGACGTGGTGCTGCACGACCCGCCGCTGCTGACGCGGCCGCAGGTGCAGGTGATCCAGAGCCGCGGCGCGTTCGAGTTCGCCACGCACTGGATCAACAAGCACCCCGGCCAGACGTGGACGCCCCAGAGCTTCGACAAGTCGTTCACGCTGAGCGACGCCGAGTGGGCGGACCTGCGCAAGACCTACGAGGGCAAGAAGGTCACGCTCAGCGACAGCGTGTGGACCGCCGACCGCCCGTTCCTGCTGCGGCAGGTGCGCGTGGAACTGGCGAGCGCCACGCTGGGCCAGCTCGAGCGCTACAAGATCGCCGTCGAGGACGACACGCAGCTGAACGCCGCGCTGGAGCTGTTCCCGAAGGCGCAGAAGCTGATGGCGGGCGCGGTGGACCTGTCGGACGCCGCCGGAACGCCGCGCAAGCCGGCGGTCAGCCCCAAGAAGAAGGACGCCGCGAAGCGGTAGCGGCAGCCGTCGCGCAAGACACGACGCCCCGGCGGAGCGATCCGCCGGGGCGTCGTGCTGTCGTGGGCGCGGGCTTCGCTCAGGGTTTCTCGCCCAGCCGCTCGAGCATCATGCGCGCGACTTGCGCGCGCGGGTTGAGGGCGAGGGTCCGCCGGTAGCACTCGATCGCCTTCGCCCGGTCGCCCGCGCCTTCGTGGGCGCTGCCCGCCAGGCGCCACGCGAGCGCCGAGTCCGGGCTGCGCTTCACCAGCACGTCGGCGAACGCCACCGCATCGGCCCAGCGGCCCGCGTCCTGGAGATCGTCCTCGTACTTCGCCGCGAGGTCCGTGGCGCTCGTCTCCCACGGATTCGGGTGCGCCGCGCGCCAGGCATTCAGCGCTTCGAGCCCCGCGTCGGCTCCGCGCTGTTTCGCCGCCTCGAGCGCCCGCTCGTACGGGGTGCCGTGCGCCACCGCGTCGAGCACCGCTTCGAGCGCCGTGTCGCGGCCGCCGCTCCAGTCGGCCCAAGTCGAAGGGGCGGCGATCTGCGGCGCGATCCACGGACGGCCGTCCTGCGGGAAGCGCGACAGCCAGGGCACCGTCGAGACCTGCAGGAGCATCCCGACGTTCGGCGTGTGGACGCCGGCAGCGTCGCCGTAGTGGTTGAGCCCGCCCGCGGTGGGCTCGCCCACGAACGTCACGCGCGTCTGGGCCTCGAGGAACACCGCCGCGTTCATCGCCGCCGAGAACGTGCCGCGATCGATCATGGCGTACACGCCGCCTGGCCGGTCGAGCCACGGGCGCTGCACGATGCCGCGCACGAGCGCGTCCACGATGTTGTTGCTCCCGCCGTGATCGTGGCGCAGGTCCACCACGAGGGCGCGCGGGCGAACCCGATCCACGGTCGCGAACAGCTCGCGGTAGAACTCGGCGACCGTGCGGCCCCCCGAGATCGCGTCCATGCGGCGCATCCGCAGGTAGAGCACCTGCGAGTCGGGCAGCACCTCGAACCACCACGCGTCGCCGGGGCGCTGGTCGCAGCGGGGCGCGCCGGCCGCGGGGAGGCGCCGGGCCGACTTCCACGTGGCCGGGATCCGGGGTTCGGTCTCGAGATAGGCCTCCGGGAATCCCTCGGGCGGCGCGCCGCCCGCGACCGTCACGCGCTCGCGCTCTCCGGCGCGTTCCAGCTCGAACGTGACGCGCCCTTCGTCGTCGGTCGCCCCGAGCGCCTTCCACGCCGCGGGCAGCATCATGAACAGCGGCACCCGGTCGAGTTTCGTGCGGTCGTGGTCGCCACTCGTGATCGAGCGCACGCGCGCGAGCGCCGCGTCGGCGTCGAGTGATCCCACGCCCACGACTTTCGCTCCCACCGCCGTGGCGTATTCGGGCGCGGCGGCGGCGACGAACAGCCCGTCTTCGCACGGCCGCAGCACCAGCGGCATCACGCGGTCGAAGCCGAGCGGCGGGAACGTGGCCACCGCCATGGTGTGGCCGTCCTGCAGCATCGCCACCCAGCGCATGGTCTCGATCCCGAGTCGAGCGTCGTTCCACGTGGAGACGTGGGCGAGGATCGCCGCGTGGGCCGAATCGAACGCTGCACGGGAGCAGCGACCGAACGGCCGCGGGTGCAGCGTGAGCACGCGGTCGGCGACGAAGTCGACGTCCTGTGCCCAGCGCCGCGTCCGGGACGTGTCCGCGAGCGCGACGGGCGTGGCCGGAGGCGGGGCGTGTTGCGCGAACGCCGTCGACGCGAACAGCGGGACGAGCGTGGCGAGCGCGGGCAGCAGCCGTGCGGCAGACGGGGCGCGCGGGGTCATGGCGGTTTCTCCGGACGAGGTCAGCGCGGCAACGGGCGCGTCGCCGAGGTCCCGGCGAGCGCCGAACCTACGGGGTGCCCCCGGGGCCGGTTGCGAGGCCGGCGCCCGACGCGGCCATCGCGGGACGAACGCGTCGAGGCGGCCATGGCGCACGGCTCGGGCGAGGGCGAGGAACGCCGGAGGTCGGCCGCGGCGGGGGCGACGCGCGACGCCCCGGCGGACCGCTCCGCCGGGGCGTCGTGCTGCGTGCGATCGAGCGTTCCGCTACGGCGCCGGCTGCTCCTTCGCGCCGACCGTGCCGAGGATCCACGCGTAGTCGAACGCGATCTCGCGCAGCGCGTCGTAGCGGCCGCTCGCGCCGCCGTGACCGGCGCCCATGTTGCACTTGAAGAGCAGCGGGTTCGCGTCGGTCTTCAGCGTGCGCAGCCGGGCCACGTACTTGGCCGGCTCCCAGTAGCCCACCTGCGAGTCGTTCAGGCTCGTCTTCACGAGCATCGCGGGGTAGGCGCCGGGTCGCAGGTTGTCGTACGGCGAGTACGCGCGCATCCAGCGGTACTGCTCCTCGATCGCCGGATTGCCCCACTCCTCGAACTCGCCCACGGTCAGCGGCAGCGACGTGTCGAGCATGGTGGTGAGCACGTCCACGAACGGCACCTGCGAGAGCACGCCCTTGAACAGGTCCGGCCGCAGGTTCGTCACCGCGCCCATCAGCAGGCCGCCGGCGCTGCCGCCCTGGATCACCAAACGGTCGCTGCTCGTGCGCTTGTCGCGCACCAGGAACTCGGCGCAGTCCACGAAGTCGTCGAACGTGGTCATCTTGTGCGCCATGCGCCCGGCGTCGTGCCACTTCTTGCCCATGTCGCCGCCGCCGCGGATGTGCGCGAGCGCGAACACGACGCCGCGGTCCACCAGGCTGAAGCGGTTCGAGCTGAACGTGACGTTCTGGCTGATGCCGTACGAGCCGTATGCGTACAGCAGGCAAGGGGCGCTGCCGTCGCGCGGCGTGCCCTTGCGGTACAGCAGCGTCACCGGCACGCGCACGCCGTCGCGCGCGGTGGCCCACACACGCTCCACCTCGTAGGGCTCGGGCGTCCAGCCGCCCAGCACCTGCGTGCGCTTGAGCATCTTCGACTCGAGCGTGGCCAGGTCCAGGTCGTACACGGACGGCGGCGTGACGAACGACTGGTAGGCATAGCGGAACGTGGGCGTGTCGTATTCCGGGTTCGCGTGCGGGCCCACGCTGTAGGCGGCCTCGGGAAAGTTCACACGGCGCGTGACGTGCGTGGCCGGGTCCATCACGGCGATGTGCGGCAGCGCGTTTTCGCGCTCACTGATCACGACGGAGTGCTTGAAGCACTCGACGCCGGTGATCATCACGTCGTCGCGGTGCGGCACGATCTCGGTCCAGTGCTCGGGCCCGGGCGTGGCCTCGGGCGCGGTGACCAGCCGGAAGTTGCGCCCGCGGTCGTTCGTCATGATCCAGAACAGGCCCTCGCGGTGGTCCACGTAGTACTCGCGGTCCTGCACGCGCGGGGTGATCAGCTGAAACGCGCCGCGCGGCTCGCTCGCGCGCAGCACCAGCGCCTCGGACGTGGTGTGGCTGCCACGCGTCTGCACGATCCACTGGTCGTCGCGCGTGGTGCCCACGCCGATCTCGAAGCGCTCGTCGGGCTCCTCGTGCACCAGGTCGTGCGCGGGCGAGCCCAGCGCGTGCCGGTACAGGCGGTGCGAGCGCTTGGAGACCTCGTCCTCCTGCACGTAGAACAGCGTGCGGTTGTCCGTGGCCCACGCCAGGCTGGTCACGCGCTCCGCGCCGTCGGGCAGCGTGGCCCCCGTGCCCAGGTCCTTCACGTGCAGCGTGTACTGGCGGTAGCCGGTGCTGTCGGTGGAGTAGGCGAGCAACCGGCCGTCGGGGCTCACGTCGAAGTCGCCCACCGCCATGTACGCGTGCCCCTCGGCCAGCGCGTTCACGTCCAGGATCACTTCCTCGGGCGCGTCCATGCTGCCCCGGCGACGGCAGAAGATGCCGTACTGCTTGCCCTCTTCCGTGCGCGAGTAGTAGAGCCAGCCGCCCTTCCGGTACGGCACCGACAGGTCGGTCTGCTGAATGCGGCCGAGCATCTCGGCGTACAGCCGCTCCTGCAGCGCCTTCGTGGGCGCCATCACCGACTCGGTGTAGGCGTTCTCCGCTTCCAGGTGCGCGATCACCCGGGGGTCCTGCTTGTCGCGCAGCCAGAAGTAGTCGTCGGGACGCGTGTCGCCGTGCAGCGTGGTGGGGTGCGGGATGCGCGCGGCGACGGGGGGCTTGGGCTCGGCGGTGGTCGGTGTGGTCATGGTCGCGATCGTGAGGAGGGAAGAAGGAGTCCGCGCGCCGCCCGGGCGGCCCTCGGGGGGCGAAATGACCCTGCATTCATCGTCCAGCGCGGGCCCGAAGTCGAGCGCCGAGCGGTCATGCGCCGGTTCCGGCGCTCCCGGCGCGGCGACGCACGATCACCGGATCGCGCTCGCCCACGCCCAGCCGGTGCGAAGCGTCCCCGCCCACCTGCGCGATCTCGAGCCGGCCGCTCGACCCGATGATCGCCACGATCGTGCCCACCGGCGCGTCTCCGTACGAGTGCGCGAGGCCCGGGATCGAGCGGTCGAACAGGTGCACTTCCAGCTCGGCGCCCGGCACGGGCGTGCCGAAGGCCTCGGCCAGTGCCGCCGCCGAGATGTTCGTGAGCGCGTTGCCGAAGTGGTCCACGAACGTGACGCGGCCCTCGATTTCGCCGGCCCGCCGCACCAGCGGCGTGGCGGCCAGCCGCTGGGCGTCGTGGACGCGCGGGCCGAAGCTCGCGAGCGGCTCGCCCAGCGCCAGGTGCGCGGCCACCGGCGCGAACACGTCGCGTCCGTGGAACGTGCGGCTGAGCGGATGGCGGAACCAGCGCTCCTCGGTGAGCGAGTGCGCCACCGCGCCCGGCGCCGCGAGCGCCCACTCGAGCACGCCGTTGTCCGGCCCCACGAAGCGCTGGCCGCGCGCTTCCACGGCGAGCGCGCGTCGCGCCGTGCCCACGCCGGGGTCCACCACGGCCAGGTGCACGGTGCCCGGCGGAAAGTCGGGCGCGGCCGCCTCGAGCACGAATGCGGCGCGCGTGACGTCGCCGGCGGGAATCGTGTGGTTCAGGTCCACCACGTGGGCTTCGGGTGCGCGCTCGTGGAGCACGCCGTGCACCACTCCCACGAACCAATCCTGGTGGCCGAAGTCGGAGGTGAACGTGACGATCGGGCGCGACATGGGTGCACTCCGTGCGGGGGTGGAGGCGGCGGGTGCGCGAACGGTAGCACAGGCTTTCGCGCACGGCCCCTCGTTCGACATGCCGCGGTGCCCGTGGTTCCATGCGGCGCATCGCGGCCGCAGACCGGGAGAATGCATGGATCAGCTGATGGCGGCGCGCCTCGACATGGCGCTGTCGCTCGGGTTTCACATTCTGTTCGCCGCCGCCGGCATCGCGATGCCGCTGTTCATGGCCGTGAGCGAGTGGCACTGGCTGCGCTCACGCGATCCGGTGGACCTGGAGCTCACGCAGCGGTGGCTCCGCGGTACCGCGATCCTGTTCGCGGTCGGCGCCGTGTCGGGCACGGTGCTGTCGTTCGAGCTGGGACTGCTGTGGCCGCGGTTCATGCAGTGGGCCGGCCCGGTCATCGGCATGCCGTTCTCGCTCGAAGGCTTCGCGTTCTTCCTCGAAGCGATCTTCCTGGGGATCTACCTGTACGGCTGGAAACGCGTCCCGCCGCGCCTGCACTGGCTGTCCGGCGTGGTCGTGGCGGCGAGCGGCGCGCTGTCGGGCATCTTCGTGGTGATGGCGAACGCGTGGATGAACAGCCCCGCCGGCTTCCGGCTGGTCAACGGCGTGCCCGTGGACATTCGCCCGTTCGAGGCGATGTTCAACGGTGCCGCGTTCCAGCAGACGCTTCACATGACGCTCGCCGCCTACGCGTCCGTGGCGTTCGCCGCGGCCGGCATCCACGCGTGGATGCTGCTGCGCCACCCGAGTCACGCGCTGCACCGGCGCGCGTTCTCGATCGTGTTCCCGATCGCCGCGGTCGCGGCGCTGCTGCAGCCGCTGTCGGGCGACCTCAGCGCCAAGTGGGTGGCGCACAACCAGCCGGCCAAGCTCGCCGCGCTCGAGGGCCAGTTCCGCACGGAGCGCTCGGCGCCGCTCCGCATCGGCGGCTGGCCCGACGAGCGCACCGGCACCACGAAGGGCGCGATCGAGATTCCCGGCGCACTCAGCTTCCTGGCGTTCGGCGATCCCGACGCCGAGGTGATGGGGCTCGAGGAGTTCCCGCGCGACGAGTGGCCGCCCGTGCTGATCACGCACCTCGCGTTCCAGGTCATGGTGGGCGCCGGCATGGCGCTGCTCGGCGTGGGGCTGCTCGGCGCGGTGCTGCGGCTGACCGGCCGGCACCCGTCGCGCGTACCGTGGTTCCTGCGCCTGGTGGTGCTCGTGTCGCCGCTCGGGCTGCTCGCGCTGGAGGCCGGCTGGGTCGTCACCGAGGTGGGTCGGCAGCCGTGGATCGTGTACGGCGTCATGCGCACCAAGGACGCCGTCACGCCCATGCCCGGGCTCGGCCTGCCGCTGGCGCTGATCGCGCTGCTGTACGTCGTGCTCGGGTTCGTGGTGGTGCGGCTGCTGCAACGGCAGGTGTTCGCCAGCGTGGAGGACCGTCGATGACGCTGGAACTCGGCATCGCGGGCGTGCTGCTGGTGGCGCTGGTGTTCTACGCACTCGGCGGCGGCGCCGACTTCGGCGGCGGCGTGTGGGACCTGTTCGCGACCGGCCCGAGCGCGTCGCGTCAGCGGCAGCTGGTGGCGCACGCGCTCGGCCCGATCTGGGAAGCGAACCACGTGTGGCTGGTGCTGGTGGTGGTGCTGCTGTTCGTGGCGTTTCCGGGCGCGTTCGCCGCGCTCAGCATCAGCCTGCACCTGCCGCTCACGTTCATGCTGGTGGGCATCGTGCTGCGCGGCTCGGCGTTCACGTTCCGCGCGTACGGCGGCGGCAGCGACGCCACGCAGCGCCGCTGGGGCGCCGTGTTCGCGGTGAGCAGCGTGATCACGCCGGTCATGCTGGGCGTGTGCGTGGGCACCGTGTTCGCCGGCCGCGTGCGGCTCGACCCCGACACGGGCGGCGCCGTCGGTGGCTACGTGGCGCCGTGGCTGTCGCCGTTCCCGCTCACGGTGGGCGCGTTCGCGCTCGCGCTGTGCGCGTACCTGGCCGCCACCTACCTCACGGTGGAGGCACGCGAGCGCGACCTGCAGCGCGCGTTCCGTGCCCGTGCGCTGGCCGCCGCCGTGGCGAGCGGCGTGCTCGCCTGGAGCTGCCTGACCATGGCGCGCACGGCGGCACCGTTCGCGCACGAGGGGCTGCTCCAGCGCGGCTGGTCGCTGCCGTTCCAGCTGGTGGTCGCGGCGTGCGCGCTCGGTGCGATCGCCGCGCTGTGGACGGAGCGCTACCCGCTCGCGCGGGCGCTGGCCGTGCTGCACGTGGCGCTGGTCGTGGCCGGCTGGGGGTTCGCGCAGTACCCGTACGTGCTGCACCCCACGATGACGCTGGCCGAGGCCGCCGCGCCGCCCGAGGTGCTGCGCCCCGTCGCCTGGGCGCTCGCGGCGGGCGCCGTGGTGCTGCTGCCGTCGCTGGCGGCGCTGTTCGCGGTGTTCAAGGGGCGCGAGTAGGGGCGGGAGACCCACCCCTCATCCCACCTCATCCCCGCCGCCGCATCCGTCCCGCGCGGTTCCGCACCGGTCGGGAGCGGTTTCCCTCCGATGCGGGGAAGATGGTAGAAACCACGCTCCGGCTCGTGCCCCCCGAGTCCTTGCCGGTGTGACCACGCCCGCGCCTTCGCCGCGGCGGGCGGCCTTTCCGT
This sequence comes from Candidatus Eiseniibacteriota bacterium, assembly GCA_044222045.1. GTDB lineage: Bacteria > Eisenbacteria > RBG-16-71-46 > RBG-16-71-46 > RBG-16-71-46 > JBGAMH01. Next base: position 6,131 of record JBGAOB010000056.1, on the reverse strand, counting down.
CAACCACCGACATTCCGGCAGGCCGGCCCGTCGGCGGGTGGGCGTCCCCCGCTGAGCAGTCGAATCGGGTCGCCGCCAGCCGCATCGAACCCGACTCGCATCCTTCGATTCGTCACGCAGTTCCCGCGGGCGGTGTCCGCCCGCGAACGGCGCTCCGCGTCGTGCGGGTCTCCCGGCCCGACTGCGCTCCACCCCCGCGCATCCAGGCCCCGCGTGCCCCCGGCCGCGAGGTCGTCCACCGCCGCTCGCATTCGCAGGAGAGAAGCCCCGATGCCCAAGCGCATGATCCAGGTGGCCGCATTGCTGCTGGCCGTGATCGCCATCCTGGGATTCGTGAAGTTCCAGCAGATCAGCGCGGCGATCGCCGCCGGCAAGTCGTTCAAGATGCCTCCCGAGGCGGTCACCACCGTCACGACGCGTGAAGACGTCTGGGAGACCACGCTGCAGGCCGTCGGCAGCATCGCGCCGGTGCAGGGCGTCATGCTGAGCGCCGACCAGCCCGGCATCGTGGAGGCGATCACGTTCGAGTCGGGTGCCCACGTGGGTGCCGGACAGACGCTGGTGCGGCTCGACACGCGGCTCGAGCGTGCGCAGCTCGCGGCGGCCGAGGCGGCGCGGGACCTCGCGCGCATCAACCTGGACCGTTCGCGCAAGCTGCTCGAGTCCCAGTCGATCGCGCAGTCCGAGTTCGACCAGGTGGCGGCGCAGTTCAAGCAGGCCGAGGCCGTGGTCGACGGTTACCGCGCGAGCATCGACCGCAAGACCATCCGCGCGCCGTTCGCGGGGCACGTGGGCATCCGCCAGGTCAACCTCGGCGAATACGTGCACAGCGGCGACCCGGTGGTTTCGATCGAGTCCATGGACGCGGTGTACGTGAACTTCTCGGTGCCGCAGCAGCAGCTGGGTTCGCTGCGCGTCGGAGCCGTGGTGCGTGTGACCGCCGACAGCGTCACGCGACAGGCGCTCGAGGGCCGCGTCACGGCGATCGACCCGGTGGTGGACTCCAACACTCGCAACGCCCAGGTGCAGGCGACGCTCCGCAACACGGGCGGCTTGCTGCGCTCGGGTATGTACGTGACGGTGGACCTCGCGGTGGACCAGGGCCGCCCGGTGGTGGCGCTGCCCGTGTCGGCCATCAACTACGCGCCGTACGGCAACTCCGTGTTCGTGGTCGAGGACATCAAGGGCCCCGACGGCAAGCCGTACAAGGGCGTGCGCCAGCAGTTCGTGAAGCTGGGCGCCTCGCGCGGTGACCAGGTCGCCATCCTCGACGGCGTGAAGCCGGGGCAGGAAGTCGCGTCGTCGGGCGTGTTCAAGCTGCGCACCGGCGCCGCCGTGGTGGTGAACAACAAGGTGCAGCCGTCCAACAGCCCGGCGCCGAAGCCGGAGGACAGCTGATGAAGTTCACCGACCTCTTCATCCGCCGGCCCGTGCTGGCGATCGTGGTGAACCTGATCATCCTGATCGCCGGCCTGCAGTCGATCCGCTCGCTGAGCGTGCGCCAGTACCCGCGCACGGACATCGCGGTGGTCACGGTGACCACGGTGTACGTCGGTGCGAACGCCGACCTCGTGCGCGGCTTCATCACGTCGCCGCTCGAGCGTGTGATCGCCAGCGCCGACGGTATCGACTACGTGGAGTCGTCCAGCTCGCAGAGCGTCAGCACGATCACCGTGCACCTGAAGCTCAACTACGACACGAACGCGGCGCTCACGCAGATCCAGTCGAAGGTCGCGCAGGTGCGCAACGACCTGCCGCCCGAGGCGCAGGCGCCGGTGATCGAGGTCGAAACGGCCGACGCCCAGTTCGCCGCGATGTACCTGGGTTTCGCGTCGAAGGACCTGGACGAGAACCAGATCACCGACTACCTCACGCGCGTGGTGCAGCCGCGGCTGAGCGCCATCAGCGGCGTGCAGCGCGCGGACATCCTGGGCGGCCGCACGTTCGCCATGCGCATCTGGCTGAACCCCGACGAGATGGCCGCGCACGAACTGGCGCCGTCCGACGTGTGGGCGGCGCTGTCGCGCAACAACTACCTCTCGGCGCTGGGGCGCACCAAGGGCACCATGACTTCGGTGAACCTGGTGGCGAACACCGACCTCAAGACGCCCGAGGACTTCCGCCAGCTGGTCGTGAAGGAGGCGGGGGGCACGGTGGTGCGGCTCGGTGACATCGCCGACGTCGTGCTGGGCGCCGAGAACTACGACCAGGAAGTGCGCTTCAACGGCGAGCAGGCCACGTTCATGGGTGTCTGGGTGCTGCCCACCGCGAACTCGCTGGACGTGATCCGGCGCGTGCGCGAGGAGATGAAGGACATCCAGGCGCAGCTTCCGGTGGGCATGACGTCGGGCATCCCGTACGACTCCACGGTCTACATCGAGCAGGCGATCCACGAGGTGCTCAAGACCCTCACCGAGACGCTGCTCATCGTGATCGTGGTGATCTTCCTGTTCCTGGGCTCGATCCGCGGCCTGATCATCCCGGTCATCGCGATCCCGATCTCGCTGGTCGGTGCGGTGTTCCTGATGCAGGCGGCCGGCTTCACGATCAACCTGCTCACGCTGCTCGCGATCGTGCTGTCGGTGGGACTGGTCGTGGACGACGCCATCGTCATGGTGGAGAACATCGAACGCCACGTGCACGAGGGGCATCCACCGTTGCAGGCGGCGCTCATGGCCGCGCGCGAGCTGGTCGGGCCGATCATCGCCATGACCATCACGCTGGCCGCGGTGTACGCCCCGCTCGGCATCCAGGGCGGTCTCACGGGCTCGCTGTTCCGCGAATTCGCGTTCACGCTCGCCGGCGCGGTGCTGGTGTCGGGCGTCGTGGCGCTCACGCTGTCGCCCATGATGGGCTCGCGGCTGCTTCGCGCGGGCGACAACGAGCGCGGCTTCGCGGGCTGGGTGAACGCGCGCTTCGAGTTCATCCGCACCACGTACATGCGCCAGCTCACCACCACGCTCAAGTACCGGCCGGTGGTGTTCCTGGTGTGGATCGTCGTGGTGCTGCTGATGGTGCCGTTCTACATGTTCTCGCAGCGCGAGCTCGCTCCGCGCGAGGACCAGAGCGTCGTGTTCGGCATCGTGCAGGCGGCGCCGAACGCCACCCTGGACCAGACGTCGATGTTCACGAAGCAGATCTACGACGCGTTCAAGTCGCACCCCGAGACGCGGAACGTGTTCCAGATCACGTTCCCGAGCGGTGGCTTCTCGGGCATGACCACCGCGCCGTGGTCCGAGCGCAAGAAGAGCACGGAGCAGCTGCAGCAGGAGGTGGCGGGGCAGGTCGGCCAGATCGCCGGCATCCGCACCATCGTCGTCACGCCGCCGGCGCTGCCGGGCGGCGGCAGCTTCCCCGTGGACATGGTGATCGCGTCCACCGCCGAGCCGCAGCAGCTGCTGGACTTCGCGAACCAGCTCGTGGGCAAGGGCTACGCGAGCGGCAAGTTCATGTTCCTGGACACGGACCTCAAGTACGACCAGCCGCAGGCGGAAGTCGTGTTCGACCGCGACAAGGTGCGATCGCTCGGCGTGGACATGAGCCGCGCCGGGCAGGACCTGAGCACGCTGCTGGGCGGCAACTTCGTGAACCGCTTCAGCATCCAGGGCCGCAGCTACAAGGTGATCCCGCAGATCAAGCGCAGCGAGCGGCTGACGCCCGACCAGCTCGAGAAGATCTACGTCACGGGCCCGGCCGGGAAGCTGGTGCCGTTGTCGACGTTCGCCACCATCACCACCAGCACCGAGCCGCGCGAGCTCAAGCGCTTCCAGCAGCTGAACGCCGTGCGCATCCAGGCGGTGATCCCGCCGGGCGTGTCGCTGGACCAGGCGCTCGGCTTCCTGGAGACGGAGGCGCGCAAGGTGCTGCCGCGTGGCTACAACATCGACTACGCGGGCGAGTCGCGGCAGCTGCGCGCCGAGGGCGGCAAGTTCCTCGGGGTGTTCCTGCTGTCGGCGATCCTGATCTTCCTGGTGCTCGCGGCGCAGTTCGAGAGCTTCCGCGATCCGTTCGTGATCCTGGCGGGCTCGGCGCCACTGGCCGTGTCGGGCGCGCTCGCGTTCACGTTCCTGGGCTTCACGTCGCTCAACATCTACAGCCAGGTCGGCCTGATCACGCTGGTGGGTCTCATCGCGAAGAACGGCATTCTCATCGTGGAGTTCGCGAACCACCTGCAGAAGCAGGGCTACGACAAAGCGCGAGCCGTGGTGGAGGCGGCCGGCACGCGACTGCGTCCGATCCTCATGACGACCGCGGCCACCGTGTTCGGACACCTGCCGCTGATCTTCGCGCACGGCCCGGGAGCCGGCGCGCGCAACAGCATCGGCATCGCGCTGGTCTCGGGCATGATCATCGGCACGGCCTTCACGCTGCTCATCGTGCCGGCCATCTACACGCTGGTGGCGAAGGTGCACGCGCGTGACGAGGACGCGGTCGAGCGCGCGGCCGAGCGGGCCGTGGACGCCGAGGAGGCCGGCCTCACGCCGGCATGAGACGCGCCGCCGGTGCGGCGGCGGGATGCGAAGTCGGGACGGCGCTCCGGGATCCCCGGGGCGCCGTGCTCGTTGCGCCGCGGACAACGTGCGCGATGCCCGGCATCTGGGCGCGATCCGTGCGTGCGTTGCGGCGCGCCGCGCCCGGGCCACGCGGCCGCGAGCGGGAAATCGGCCTCAGTCGCACGCGGTTCGCGCCGATCTTCCCCGGTACGAGGGGGGATCCCATGGCCGAGAGCACGTCGAAGTCCGCGACGCGCGGCGAGGGCGGCAAGCCCGGCGCCGTGCGGGCGAAGATGAAGCGCAGGCAGTACGAGCAGGAGAAGGCGCGGCTCCAGGTGGAGCTGCTGAAGATGCAGAACTGGGTGAAGACCGCGGGCGAACGCGTGGTGGTGCTGTTCGAGGGGCGCGACGCCGCCGGCAAGGGCGGCACGATCAAGCGCTTCATGGAGCACCTCAATCCGCGCGGCGCGATCGTGGTGGCGCTCGAGAAGCCGTCCGACACCGAGCGCGGCCAGTGGTACTTCCAGCGCTACGTGAGTCGCCTGCCGACCGCCGGGCAGATCGTGATGTTCGACCGGTCCTGGTACAACCGCGCGGGCGTCGAGCGCGTGATGGGCTTCTGCTCGTCGGCCGAACACCTGGAGTTCCTGCGCCAGACGCCGGTGCTCGAACGCATGCTCGTCAACAGCGGCATCCGGCTGATCAAGTTCTGGTTCTCGGTGTCGCGCGAGGAGCAGGTGCGCCGGTTCAAGGAGCGCCGCAACGATCCGCTCAAGCAGTGGAAGCTGAGCCCGGTCGACATGGCCTCGATCGACAAGTGGGACCACTACACGCGCGCCAAGGAAGAGATGTTCTTCCACACCGACACCGCCGACGCGCCGTGGACCGTGATCAAGTCCGACGACAAGAAGCGCGCGCGCCTGGAGAGCATGCGCTGGGTGCTCACCGAGCTGCCGTACGAGGGCAAGGACACCGCCGTGATCGGCCGCGTGGATCCCACGGTGGTGGGCCGTGCGCGCGACCTGTTCGAGCGCGGCGAACGCAACCTCGCGAAGCTCGAGGAACCGCGCAAGGCCGCGTGAAACCCGGCCGGGCCGCGGTGTGCCGCCGCGGCCCGGCGCGTCACGCCGCGGCCGTCATCTCCCGCAGCAGCGCCCACGCGCCCTGGGGCGTGAGCCGCGCCAGGCAGCGCAGGTCGTCGCACTCGTCGCGGTGGCACGGGCTGCACTCGACGCGCGCGTAGTACGCGCGATGCCCGAGCGACTCGGCGTACGGGAAGAACATGCTCGGCCGGTTGCGCGTGATCAGGCCCAGCGTCCGGGCACCCGCCGCGACCGCCGTGTGCAGCGGGCCGGTGTCGCCGCACACGAACGCCGTGCACAGCGACTGCAGCGCCACGAAGCGCGGCAGCGGCCAGCCCGCGATCACGCGGCCCCGGCCGTGCGGCAGCGAGTCGGCGATGCGGCGCGCCACATCGGCCTCGCCCGCGCCGCCCGCGGTGATCACCGCCCACGCGTCGGGGCGCTCGTCGATCCAGCGCGAGGCCAGCGCAACGTACCGCGCCGGGTCCCCGCGCCGCGTGGGCCAGCGCGCGCCGGGGTGGAAGCCCACCAGGCGCGCGTCCGCGGGCACGCCCAT
>JBGAOB010000055.1:0-21369 GCA_044222045.1 Candidatus Eiseniibacteriota bacterium | reverse complement strand
GGACGTGCTGCCGCTGCTGCGCGTGCCGCCCGCCGAGCAGCGCGCGCGGCTCGCGCGCCTGCGCGAGGCGTTCGGCGCCGTCGGCGAGGCGCCGTGCGAGCTGGCCACGTGGAGCGAGGCGGCCGCGTTCGTGGAGGCGGGCATGGAAGTGGGTGCGCACACGATGCAGCACCCGTTCCTCAGCCTGCTGCCCGCCGCCGAGCAGCGCCGCGAGATCGAGGAATCGTGCCGGCTGATCGCCGCGCGGCTCGGGGTCGAGCCCACCGGCCTCGCGTACCCGAACGGCGACCACGACGACGTCACCGTGGAGGCCACGCGCGCGGCCGGGCTCGCGTACGCGGTGACCACGCGGTCGGGCACGTGCCGCGCCGGCGACCCGCCGTACCGGCTCGTGCGCCGCGGGCTGTCGGAAGGCGCCTGCCTGGGCCCGGACGGGCGGTTCTCGGCGCCGCTCGCGCTCGCCGAACTGGGCGGGGCGTTCGACGCGCTGCGGCGCCGTCGCGAGGAGGTGGCGTCGTGAGCGCGTTCGAGCCCGACCGCCGCATCCGCCTGCTGTACGTGGTCGGCAACTTCGTGACCGGCGGCGCCGAGCGGCACCTGCTCGAGATGTGGCGGCGCATCGACCGCCGGCAGTTCGACGTGCGCATCGCCTGCCTCGAACGCCGCGGGGCGTTCACCGCGCAGGTGGAGGCGCTCGGCCTGCCGATCACGGATCTCGAGGTGGGCCGCCTGTACGACCTCACGGGGCTGCGCGGACTGCTGCGGCTGATCTCGCTGGTGCGCGACTTCCGGCCCGACATCGTGCAGGGCTACCTGTTCAGCCCGAACGCGTTCGCGGCGATCGCCGGCCGGCTGTGCGGCGTGCCCGCCGTGATCGTGGCCAAGCGCAACGTGGACGCGTTCGAGTCCCCGCGGCAGATCGCGGTGCAGCGGCTCGCGCACCGCTGGGCCACGCACGTGACCGCGGTGAGCGAGGCGGCCGCGGACAGCTCGGTGGCGCTCGGCGTGCCGCGTGCGCGCGTGACCGTGATCGAGAACGGCGTCGACGTGGACCGCTTCGACGGCGCCACGCACGAGCGGCCCGCCGACCTGCCGGCCGATCCGGTGCCGCTGATCGGCAGCGTGGGCTGCCTCGCCGTGCGCAAGGACTACGGCACGCTGCTCGACGCGCTCGCGATCGTGAAGCGCTCCGGGCGCGCGTTCCGCGCGGTGGTCGCGGGCGACGGGCCCGAGCGCGCCGCGCTCGAGGCGAAGCGCGCGGCGCTCGGCCTCGACGAGGTGGCGCTGCTCGGCGAGCGCACCGACGTCGACCGCCTGCTGCCGGCGTTCGACCTGTTCGTGCTGTCGTCACGGGAAGAGGGCATTCCGAACGCGCTGCTGGAGGCGATGGCCGCGGGCCGCCCGTCGGTGGTCACGGACGTCGGCGGCAACCGCGAGGTGCTCGCGGACGGGCGCACCGGCTGGCTCGTACCGGCGCAGGACCCGTCCGCGCTCGCGGCGGCGCTGACCGCGGCGATCGACGACCCGACCGAGGCCGCACGCCGCGGCGCGGCGGCGCGCCGCGCCATGATCGAGGAGCGCAGCGTGGACGCCATGGTGCGCCGGCACGAGGCGTACTACCGGCGCGTGCTGCGGCGGGAAGACGGCGGAGCGTCCGCGCTGGCGCCGGGGGAGGTGACCGCGTGAAGTCGGTGCTCTACGTGACGACCACGTTTCCGACGCTCGCCGCGTTTCTCGAGAACGAGGTGCACCGCCTGCACCAGCGCGGCGTGAACGTGCGCGTGCTCACGCTGCGCGGCGTGGGCACGTCGTACCAGCCGGAGCACGCGGTGCTCGTGCCGCTGACGCGCGCGATCGGTTCGCCGCTCGACCCGGGCGGCTGGCTCGCGCTGCTCGGCTGGCTCGTGCGCCGCCCGCACGTGCTCGTGCCGTCGGTGCTGCGCATGCTGTGGGCGTCGCGCGGTTCGCTGTACGCGATGGCCGGCCACGTGGGCTACCTGCCCGCCACGGCGCGCGTGGCGAGCCTGGTGGAGCGCGAGGGCTTCGAGCGCGTGCACGGCGCGTGGGCGCACTTCCCGGCGTCGGTCGCGTGGCTCGCATCGCGCCTGGCCGGCGTGCGCTTCAGCATGGCGGCGCACGCGGGCTCGGACCTCTACCGCACGCAGGCGTTCCTCGCCGACAAGGTGCGGGCCGCGGACTTCACCGTGTGCTGCGTGCGCGGCAACGGCGACATGCTGCGCCGGCTCGCGCCGGCCGCCGCCGACCGCGTGATCTGGCTGTACCACGGCGTGGACCTGCGCCGGTTCGGCGCCGTGCGGCGCGTGCGCGACGCGGAACCGTTGCTGCTGTGCGTGGGGCGGCTCTCGCCGCCGAAGGGCTTCGACGACGCGATCGCGGCGCTCGGCCGGCTCGCGCGGCGCGGGCTCGCGGCCCGGCTGGTGATCGTGGGGGACGGCCCCGAGCACGCGAAGCTCGCGCAGCTCGCCGCCGACGAGGGCGTGGCCGACCGCGTCACGTTCACCGGCGCGCTCACGCACGACCAGATCCTGCCGCTGTACGCGAAGGCCTGGGTGCTGCTCGCGCCGAGCAAGGTGCTCGCGAACGGGCGGCGCGACGGTATCCCGAACGTGATCGTGGAAGCGATGGCCGCCGGCCTGCCGTGCGTGGGCACGCGCGCGGCGGGGCTCGAGGAGGCGGTCGTCGAGGGCGTCACCGGGCGGCTCGCGAACCCGGCGGATCCCGACTCGCTCGCCGATGCGATCGAGCCGCTGATCCGCGACGGCGCGCTCGCCGACCAGCTCGGCGCCGGCGCGCGCGGCTCGGCGCTGTCGCAGTTCGACGTGGACGCGAACTTCGAGCGGCTGTTCGCGCTGTTCCGCGGCGAGGCGCCGCCGCCGGGAGCGCCGCGGTGAAGGTCGCGCACGTGATCGAGGCCATGCACACCGGCGGGGCGGAGTCGCTCGTGATCGAGCACGTCCGCCGCGCCGGCCCCGGCGTGCGCTCGCTCGTGGTGGCGCTGAACCGCGGCGGTCCGGCGATGGACCAGGCGGTGGCGGCGCGCGCCGACACCGTGGTGCTCGGCAAGGGCGGCGCCCGCGCGACGGGGCTGTTCCGGCTGGTGTCGCTGCTGCGCGCGCACCGCGTGGACGTGGTGAACGCGCACAACCCGGTCGGCGCGTTCTACGGCACGGTGGCCGCGCGGCTCGCCGGCGTGCCCGCGGTGGTGCGCACGGAGCACAGCATCCACTACGCGGGGCGCGGCGGCCGGCTGTACCAGGGGATCGAGCCGTGGCTCACGCGCGGCGCGGATCGCGTGGTGTGCGTGTGCGACGCCTCGCGTCGATCGCTCGCGCCGCGCGCGCCGGGGCTCGAGTCGCGCTTCGTCACGGTGTACAACGGCATCTCGGACGCGCCGCCCGTGGCGCCCGCGGCCGACGTGCGCGCGCGGCTGGGGCTCGCGCCGGGCGAGTCGTGCGTGCTCACCGTGGGCAGCCTGACGCCGCAGAAGTCCCAGGACGTGCTGCTGGACGCGTGTGCGCGCGTGCGTTCGCGCGTGCCGGGGGCACGGTTGTTCGTGGCGGGCGAGGGGCGCCTGCGCGCCGCGCTCGAAGCGCAGCACGCGCGGCTCGGCCTCGGAGACCGCGCGGTGTTCCTGGGGGCGCGGCTCGACGTGGCCGACCTCGTCGCGGCGTGCGACGTGTTCGTGCTGTCGTCGTCGCGCGAGGGCCTGTCGGTGACGCTGCTCGAGGCGATGCGTGCCTCGCGCGCGTGCGTGGCCACCGACGTGGGCGGCAACGCGGAAGCGGTGGAGGACGGCGTGACCGGGCGCGTGGTGCCGGTGGGTGACGCCGCGGCGCTCGGCGACGCGATCGCGGACCTGCTCGCGCACCCCGGGCGGCCGGCGGCGCTCGGCCGCGCGGGCCGCGAGCGCTGGGAGCGGCTGTTCACGGCCGAGCGCATGGTGCGCGAGACGGAGCGGCTGTACGACGAGGTGCTGAAGGCACGCGGTGGCGCGCGGGAGGCGGCGCATGCGGCTGGTTGAGCCGACCGGTACGGTGTGGGGACGCCTCGCGGCGATCGGCGACGTGGCCGTGATCGGCGCGGTGCGCGCGCGCGCGCGTCGCGACGGCGCGCAGGCGCCGTTCGCGGCGTTGGCGCCGCGGCTGCGTGCGGCCGACGTCGGCTTCGCGAACCTGGAGTCGCCGGTGGGCGCGCCGGTGAAGCCCGACCGCTCGAGCGAGTTCTGGCAGGAGCGGACGTGCCGGCGGCGCTCGCGCGCGCCGGCGTGCGCGTGGTGTCGCTCGCGAACAACCACATGATGGACTGCGGCGACGAGGGCCTGCGGCGCACGCTCGAAGCGTGCCGCGCGGCCGGGCTCGCCACGATCGGGGCCGGCGTCACACTCGCCGAGGCGCGGCGCCCCGCGCACTTCGAGATCGCCGGCCGCCGCACGGTGTGGCTGGCGTACGGCTCGTCGACGCGCGACGCGGCGGCGCCCGACCGCGCCGGCATCGCCCCGCTCGATCCGGCGCTCGTGCGCGAGGACCTCGAACGGTGGCGGGCCGAGGCCGACGTGCTGGTGGTGAGCGCGCACTGGGGCTCGATGTACGTGGACTACCCGCCGCCGCGCGTGCTGCGCGACGCCGAGGCGATGCTCGCCGCCGGTGCCGACGTGGTGCTGGGGCACCACCCGCACGTGCTGCAGGGCGCGCGCCGCGAGGGACGGGGGCTCGTGTTGTACAGTCTGGGAGACGCGGTCTTCGACTCGAGGGCGGGAGAACTGCACGCGCAGGTGGCCGAGGACACGCGGCCCGAGAGCGGCGTGTTCGAAGTGCTCCTGGCCCAGGAGCACGGCCTCGACGTGCACCCGGTGCGGCTGGGGCCGGACGGCGTGCCCGGCGAGGTGACGGAATCGGTGGCCGGGGCGCAGGCGGCGCGGCTCGCGACGCTCTCGCACGGCCTCGCCGAGGCCGAACGGCGATTCTCCACGGAAGGAGCTTCGACGCTGATGCGGTACGAGTTGCAGAGCCTCGGCACCTGGGTGCGCCAGGGGAAGTGGCAGAAGGTGCTCGGCCTGATCGGGAGCGTCCGGCCTCGTCACGTGCCGCTGATCGTGAATGCCGTCTTCCGCCGGAGGGCGTCGTGAGCGCGGTGCGCACGTGGGAGACCGGCTCCGCGCCGGACGCCGCATTCGCGGCCGCGTGGGCGGAGCGGGTCGCCCGATCGCCGCAGGCGAACTTCACCATGCGGATGGACTACCTCCTGCACGAGCACGCGCAGGGCCGCCCTTCGCGGCTCGCGCTGGTCGAGGAGGGCCCGCGCGCGGCGGCGCTGGCGCTGCGCCGCGTGCGCGGGGGGTTCGGTGAGCGGCTGGCCGTGGCGCTGGCAGATGGTGCTGGCCGACCCGACGTCGACGCACGCCACGGGGCTCGAGCCCGAGGACCGCGACTGGCTGCTGGGAGCGGCGCGCGAGGTCGCGCGTGGCGCGCGCCTGCGCGCGTTCCTGCCGGTGCTCGCGGACGGCCCGTCGGGATTCGCGGTCGGGCTCACGCTGATCCGGCACGTGCCGACGGACGACGAAACGCTGATGAACGAACTCGGCCCGGACCGCCGGCGCATCGTCCGCAAGAGCGAGCGCGACGGCTGGGCCGTGCGGGTGGCCGCGACCGACGAGGAGCGCCGCCAGTTCCGGGCGCTGCAGATCGAGACCGAGATCCGCCATGGGACGGCGACCGCCTCCGAGGTCGAGGCGGATCCGGCTCCGGGCACGGCGTGGCGCGAGTGGGAACTGCCGTGGCACGCGCTGATCGTGGCCGAGCAGGGCGGCGTCGTGCACGCGGGATCGGGCTTCGGCCTGTCCGTCGGCGGCACGATGGACTACCGCACGAACGCCTCCGACGAGATGGGCCGCAAGGCCGGCGCGAACGCGCTGCTCGGCATCGCCGGCCTGCGGATGGCGCGCGAGCAGAAGATGCCGTGGCTCAACTGGGGCGGCGCGACCGCGTTCAAGCGCCAGCTCGGAGGCGTGCCGGTGGAGATCGAGTGCCGCCTGCTGGGCGGCGCGCTGTGGAGCGTGCCGAACACGCTCGAGACGCGCTGGCAGCAGACGCGCCCGCAGGGTGGCGGCGCTCGCGCGGCGCCTGCGGCCGAAGCCGGGCGCCGCGCCCGCGAGCAAGGCGACCTCGCAGGCGTGGTCCACACGCACCGAGTTGCCCGAGGCGTTCGCGAAGGCGTGGGCGGCGCGCATCCAGAAGTCGCCCGCCGCCAACTTCACCCTCTCGCTCGAGCAGGTGCAGTGGGAGGCGAAGCACGGCCGGCACGCCTGCCTCGTGCTGGCCGAGGAAGGGTCGCGCCGCGCCGCGCTCGTACTGCGCGAGAAGGAGCGCGAGCTGATCTGCGGCTGGCCGTGGCGATGGCAGGCCGCGATCGAAGGTGCGCCCGGCGGCGGAACTGCCCGTGCCCGGCGACGACGACGCGGCGTGGCTGTTCGCGCGTGCGCAGCAGCACGCGGACGGCCGGCGCCTGCGCATGTACCTGCCGAACGAACCCGCCGACTCGCGCCCTTCCTTCTACGCAGGCTCCACGGTGGTGCAGTCGCTGCACGTGTCCGACGAGGAGCTCGTCCACGGCATGGATCCGAACAAGCGCCGGATGCTGCGGCGCGCGCGCGCGGCGTGGTTCGAGGTGCGCGAAGCGGCGGGTGCCGCCGACTTCGAGGCGTTCGGGCGCTGCCAGCACGCCGCGAAGCGCCTGCGCGACGGCGAGGCGGCGGGCGAACTGCCGGACGCTCCGGACGCGGGGGAGTCGTGGCGCGAATGGGAGCTGCCCTGGATGTGGCTGCTGCTCGCGCACCGCGGCGACGCCGTGGTCGGGGGCGTCGGCGACGGCCTGGTGCCCGGCGGCGTGGCGGACGGCCGCGCGGCCGCGAGCACGCTGGAGGGCCGGCAGTCGGGCGTGATGGTGCTGCTGTGCCACGAGGAGGCCCGGCGCCTGCGCGACCGCGGTCACCACTGGCTGAATCACGGCGGCGACACGGTGTTCAAGCGGGAGATCGCGGGTGCGCTGGGGCATCGCGTCCCGGTGTGGTGCTGGCTCGGAGGCGGGTCCGCGTGGCGGCTCGCGAATCGTACGGAAGCGTGGGCCCGGCGTGCCCGGCCGCGCATGTCGGCATGGGCGCAGGCGGTGGGCGTGCGCGGAGCCGGGAGGAGGAACGGATGAGCACGGCACGGGAGTCGTTCGAGCGATTCGTGCGTTGGACGATCGAGCAGGAGTACGCGGCCGTGCAGCCGCGCCTGCCGGACGGCGAGCGCGAGGCGTTCGCGGACTACTACAAGAACCTGCCGAAGCCCGGCGACGAGGCGGCGATCCGCCGCTACCTGCGCGGCTTCTGGCGCGGCGACGCCGGCTGGACGTCGCGCTGGCTCGCCGATCGCCGCGCGGCGGTCGGTCGCGCGCCGCGCGTGATGGACGCGGGCTCGGGATTCGGCACGTACTCGATGCTGTACGCGTCGGTGGGCGCCGAGGTGGTGGGCGCCGACCTTCGCCCCGACCGGCTCGACGCGGCCGAGAAGCGGCTCGCGTTCCACCGCGAGAAGACCGGCACCACGCTGCCGGTGCGCTACGTGCGAGCGGACCTGACGCGCGAATGGGACGCGAAGTACGACCTCGTGTGGGTGTACAACGCGCTCTCGCACATCGATCCGCTCGAGGGCTTCCTCGAGCAGGTGCGCACGCACCTCGAGCCCGGCGGCGTGCTCGTGGTGGGCGACATCAACGGCGCGCATCCCGAGCACCTCGCGCGGCTGAACGAGCTGCGCGGCGAGAACGTGCACCAGGAGTACGTGGCGCCCGACGGCCAGCGGCACGCGTACGCCGTGGAGCGCCCGTTCCCGCCCGACGAGATCCGCGACATCTTCGAGAAGAACGGCCTGCGCATGGTGCACCACGAGCTCTACTGGGGCGGCCTCGGCGCGGTGCCCGACCCGCTCTACCACGCGTTCCTCGAGCCGCTCCAGCGCCAGTGGCGCATGGGGCACGACCGGGCACGCCGCCAGCTCGTGGTGGCCAGCGCCCGCTGAGCGCCGCGATGCGCGTCCTGTTCGTCACGCAGTACTTCCCGCCCGAGACGGGCGCCGCGCCCGCCCGCGCGCTGCACTTCGCGCGGGCGCTCGTGCGCGCCGGGCACGAGGTGCGCGTGCTCACGGGGCTGCCGAACCACCCGGCCGGCGAGATCCGGCCGGAGTACCGCGGCACGTGGCGCCGGTCCGAGACGATCGACGGCATCGCCGTGGAGCGGGTGTGGCTCTACGCCACGCCTCGCAAGACGGCGATCACGCGCCTCGCGAACCACCTGTCGTTCGCGCTCGCGCTGCTGCCGGTGGCGCTGTCGGGGCCGCGGCCCGACGTGGTGCTGGCCACCACACCGCCGCTCTTTCACGGCGTCACGGCGTGGCTCGCGGCGAGGCTGCGCGGCGCCGCGTTCGTGAACGACTGCCGCGACGACTGGCCGCACGCCGCGATCGCGCTGGGCGAGATGCGCCCGGGCCTGGTGGCGAGCGTGCTCGACGGCGTCGCGCGGTTCTTCCAGCGCCGCGCCGCGCGCATCCTGGTGGTGACGCCGGGCATGCAGCGCCAGCTCGCGGCGCGCGGGTTCGAGGAGCGCCGGCTCGTGTTCCTGCCGAACGGCGCGGACACCGAGCTGTTCCGGCCGGCGGCGCGCGACGGCCGCGATCCGGGCGCGCCGTTCACGGCGATCTACGCGGGCACGCACGGCCTCGTGCACGGCATGGAGGCGCTGATCGACGCGGCCGAGCGCCTGCGCGGGCAGCGCGTGCGGCTGTTGCTGGTGGGCGACGGCGTCGCGAAGGAAGGGCTCGAGCGCGCCGCGCGCGAGCGCGCGCTGGACGCCATGGAGTTCCGCCCGAGCGTGCCGCCCGCCGAACTGGTGCGGCTGCTGCACGGCTCCGACGCCTGCCTGGCCACCACGCGCGCGAGCGTGTTCGCGGGCGAGACGATCCCCGTGAAGCTGTTCGACTACCTCGCCTGCGGCGTGCCCGTGGTGGCGGCCGTGCGCGGCGACGCGGCCGACGTGGTGCGGCGTTCGGGCGGCGGGCTCGTGGTGGAACCCGAGAACGGCGAGGCCATCGCGCAGGCGCTGCTCGCGCTGCGCGACGATCCGGCGCTGCGGCGCCGGCTCGCGGCCGCGGGCCCGGCGTTCGTCGAGCGCGATCATTCGCGCCGCGCGCTCGGCGAGCGGCTCGCAGGTGCTCGAACAGGTCCGTCTCGAACGGCGCGGCCGCGGCGTGGCCCCGGTGCCGCCGGGCGTCGGCGGCGGGGGCCAGCGCCTGCTCGACCTGGTGGTCGTGGTGCCGGCGCTCGTCGTGGCGGCGCCCGTGATGCTGGCCGTGGCGATCGCGATGCGCCTGGACTCGCCCGGGCCGGCGCTGTTCCGCCAGCGCCGCATCGGGCGGGGTTCGTCGGAGTTCGTGCTGCTGAAGTTCCGCAGCATGGCGGTGGGCACGCCCGACCTGGCCACGCACCTCGTGCAGCCCGGCATGCTGCGCGTGACGAAGGTGGGGGCGTTCATCCGCCGCACGAGCCTCGACGAGCTGCCGCAGCTGTGGAACATCCTGCGCGGCGACATGACGCTGGTGGGGCCGCGGCCCGCGTTGTACAACCAGTACGACCTGATCGAGCTGCGCAAGCCCGAGGGCGTGGACGCCCTCACGCCCGGGCTGACCGGCTGGGCGCAGATCAACGGCCGCGACGAGATTCCCATGCAGCAGAAGGTGGCGCTCGACCGCCACTACCTGGAGCACGTGTCGGCCCCGTTCGACCTGGAGATCCTCGCGCGCACCGCGCTCACGCTGTTCACCATGAGGGGCGTGAAGTGAGCGGCACGCTGCCGGCGACCGCACCCCGCACCGATCCGCGCTTCGTCGCGGGCGCGGTGGTGCTGACCGCGCTGCTCGCGCTGGTGTTCCACCGCGTGGCGGCCGACCTGTGGCGCACGTGGTCCACGAACGAGAACTACTCGCACGGGCCGCTCGTTCCGCTGACGTCGGCGGCGCTCGTGTGGCTGCGCTGGCCGCGGCTGGCGGAGGTGCCGGTACGCCCGGACAGCCGCGGCCTCGGCCTGCTGGCGCTGGGCTGCGCGATGCACGTGCTGGGCGTGCGCGGTGACGTGTTCGCGCTGCAGAGCTGGTCGCTGATCGCGGTGCTGTTCGGTCTCAGCCTCGCGTTCCTCGGCACCACGCTCACGCGCCGGCTGACGTTCCCGATCGCCTACCTCGGCTTCATGATGACGTTCCCGCCGATCCTGATGAACCAGCTCAGCTACGCGCTCAAGGAAGTCGCCGTGCGGGCGGCGGCGCCCGGCGCGGAGTGGCTGGGCGTCACGATGCAGCGCGACGGCGTGACGCTGTACCTCTCGACCGGCGAGCTGCGCGTGGAGAACCCGTGCTCGGGCCTGCGCTCGCTGCTCGCGCTGCTCGCCGCAGGCACGTTGTTCACGCCTTCTTCCAGCCGGGCGGGGGCTGGCGGCGCGCGGCGATGCTCGCGGCCTCGATCCCGATCGCGATGCTCGGCAACGCCGTGCGGCTGCTGCTGCTGATCGTGGCGGCCCACTACCGCAGCGTCACCTGGGCCACGGGGTCGTTCCACGACGTGACCGGCTACGTGCTGTACGCCGTGGCGCTCGGGGCGATGCTCGGCCTGCGCGCGCTGCTCACGCCGCGGGATCCCGGGGCGGCGCCGGCGCGACCGCGGGTGGCGACGTGATCCGCTTCTCGATCGCGTTCCTGTTGCTGGCCGCCACGGCGGCGGTCGTGCAGTTCCACCCGCCCGAGAACCTGGCGCTCGGCCGCGGCGTGCTGCGCTCGGTGCCGGTGACGTTCGGGCCGTGGAGCGGACAGGAGTTCAGCTTCGAGGACGCGGTCGTCGAAGAGCTCAAGGCCGACGACCTGCTGATCCGCCGCTACGACCAGGGCGACCAGTCGGTGTGGCTGTGCCTCGTCTACCACCAGAACCGCCGCTACGGCGCGCACGACCCGCTGCTCTGCTACGAGTCGCAGGGCTACGTGGTCGAGTCGCCCGGGCGCGCGCGCGTCGACGACGGCTCGCCGGGCGGCATCGAGGTCAACACGTTCGTGGCGGTGCGCAAGAAGGAGCGTCGCGTGGTCTGGTACTGGTGGACCACGCAGGGCCTGTCCACGGCCGACGTGTGGGCGTTCCGGCGGCGCATGACGCTGTCGGGCACGTTGGAGAACCGCTCGTGGGGAGCGTTCGTGCGCGTGGAGTCCGTGGCGTCGGACGGCGACGTCGCGGCGGCCGGCGGGCGCGTGCGGGACTTCTCGAACCGCGCGTCGCGCGCACGCTGCCCGGCCTGTTCGAGCGCGCGCCGCCGGCGGTCGCGCCGGAGGCTCCGAAGTGAACCTGTTCGAGCAGTTCGCGCTCGGCCTGCAGTCGCTGTGGTTCACGCTGCGCGAGTGCGGCCGCGCACGCCTGTGGGCGCCGTTCCTGGTGCCGTTCCTCGTGCAGTGCGCGGGCATCGGGCTGCTCGCGATGACGGCGCACCCGCTGTTGTCGTGGCTGCTCGCGCCGATCGTGGTCCGCCTGGCGGGGGCCGACGCGCTGCACTACCCGGGCCTGTTCGTGCACCTGCCCGACCTCGCGCTGACCGCCGACCTGCTCGTGGTGTCCACGCTCGGGGCGCTCGCGACGGGTGCCGCCACGCGGTTGTTCGCGAGCGTGTTCGAGGGGCGCACGCCGAGCCTGCGCGAGGCGTGGTCCGAGACGGCGCGACGGGCGTGGGCGCTCGTGCTGGCGCAGCTCCCGGTGACGCTGCTGCTCGTGGGCATCGGTTTCGCGCTCGACGCGTTCGCGGCAGAACCCGCGTGTCGTCGATCACGCGCGCCCTGCTGCCGGCCGCGCAGCTGGTGCTCGGCACGCTCGTGCAGGCGTTGTTCGCGTACGTGCCGGCGCTGGTGATGCTGGGCCGGCTCGGCCCGGTGCTCGCCTGGCGCCGCGTGCCGGCGATGTGGGGGCGCGGGCTGCTGCCGGCGCTCGTGATCTTCGTGGTGGCGCTGCTGGTGCTGCTGCCGATGCAGATGCTCGCGCGCCAGAGCGGCGCCGTGGTCGCGCGCGGCCTGCCGGAGCTGACCATGGCGCTGACCGCGCTGCTGTTCGTGAGTTCGATGGCGGCCTCGTGGCTCGTTTCGGGCGCCGCGACGCTCGTGTGGATGAGCGCGCTGAGCGGCCACGTGCGGGAGACGCGGTGAAGCCGGCGTGGGGGTGGGTCGTGCTCGCCGCGGTCGTGCTGGCCGCCGGCTGCGGCGACGAGCAGCTGTGGCAGCGCTGGCAGGCGGAACGCTCGCTCGAGGAGGCGCGCCGGGCGGCGGACCGCGTGCTCGTGCAGCCGACGATCGCGCGCGACGCCGACTGGGATCGCGCCGACCGGCTGTTCGCGCGCGTCACGGAGCGCTGGCCCGTGTCGAGGTGGGTGGCGGAGCCCGGGAAGTACGGCGCGGACATCGCGCGCGTGTCCGGGCAGGCCGCGGTCTCGCGGGCGCGGCTCGCCGCGCTGCGCGGCCACGACGAGCGCACGCTGCTGGCGTGGCGGGCGGCCGTGCGGGAGGTGGCGCCCCTGCCGCGGCTCTCCGCCGACGCCGCGCAGGGCGAGCTGCGGTTGCTCGAGCGCACCGGGCGATTCGAGGAGCAGCTCGACGTGCTGCGAAGACTGAGCGAGGACGTTCCGCTGCGCGATCCGGCCGCCGGCTGGCTCGCCGACGTGCTGCAGGCTCCGCTCCGGTGGGCGCGCGAGCTGCGCGCCCGGGGACGCGAGAGCGAAGTCGAGCCCGTGCTCCGGCGCGCGGAGGCGCGCGTGCGCGCGGCGCTGGCGAACGAGCGCGCGCCCGGGCCCGCGCCGCTGCTGGATGCCCTGTCCGAGTACACGGCGGCCCGCGGCGACTTCACGGCCTCGATGGCGGCGCTGCGGGCGCGGCTCGACGGCGCGCGCGACAACGACGAACGCCGCACCGTGGCGCTGACGCTCGCGACGCGCGCGCTCGACCTGGGGCAGGCGGACTCCGCACTGGCGTGCGCGCGCTGGGCCGAGTCGCTCGGGGGCCGCACCGTGGGCCGCGCGCAGCTGCGGCGGGCCGAGGCCTGGGAGCAGCTCGGGCAGCCGGACTCGGCGCTGGAGGCCTACAGCGAGGTCACGGACCGTCCGCGCGACCCCGACAACCTGGCCTCGATCGCCCGGTTCCAGCGGGGGCTGCTGTTCGAGCGCCTCGGTCGCTGGGAGGCGGCCCGCGCGGAATGGCGTACGCTGCAGGCGATGAACCCGACCGGCGAACTGTCCTTCCAGTCCATGCAGAAGATCGTGCAACATCACCTGGATCGCGGTGAGGTCGAACTCGCGCAGTACGAAGCGCGTCGGGCGATCGCGGACCTGGAGCAGCTCCTGACGATGAACGCGGATCCTCACGTGCAGCGGCAGGCCCGCCTGGTGCGGGCCGAGATGCTCGCCGGCACCGGCGCCTCGCGCCAGGCGGTCGAGGCGTTCCTCGACCTCTGGAATCGCTTCCCCGGCGACTCGGTCGCGGAAGCGGCGGGCCTGCGGGCGGCGCGCATGGCGCGCTTCCAGCCCGGGCTCGGGGTCCGGGCGGACAGCTTGCTCGAGCGGCTGGCGACGCGCGCGGTCAGCACCGAGATCCGACGGGCGGCCGCGGCCGACCGGATGCCGGGACGGTGACCCCGATGCCGTGGACGTGGACCGACTCGCCCGTGCAGGCCGCCCTGGTGTCGGCGAGCGCGATGCTGCTCGCGGCCATCGGCCTGATCGTGGCGCTGCGGCGCGGTCACTGGCTGACCACGCTGCTGTTCTCCTCGGCGTTCCTGTCGCTGGCCGGCGCGCAGGCCGGCACGCTCGGTCTCGTGAACGCGACCACGGCGGACTCGGCGCGCACGTGGGCGACGTACCTCGCGCGCGTGACGTCGCTCGCCTCGTGGCTGTGGCTCACGCTGAGCGTGGTGCTCGGCCGGCCCGAGCCGCGGCAGCACCTGCGCAACGCGGGGGCATACCTCGTGCTCGCGCTGGTCGGCTGCGCGGCGTGGTTCTGGACCGCGCCCACGATCTCGTTCGTCGAGCGCGTGCAGGGGGTCGGCCCCGGGGCGGTGGTGCAGTTCGGTCCGCTCGGGAAGATCTACCTGATGTACCTCGTCGTCGCGATGGTGGCGACGCTCATGAACCTGGAAAGCATGCTGCGCTCGGCGTCGGCGAGCGGGCAGCAGCGGCTGCGGCCGCTGTTCCTGTCGATCCTGTGCGCGGTGCTCGCGGAACTGCTCGTGGTCTCGGCCGGCCTGCTGCACGGCGGGCTGCAGGTCAGCTGGATGGTGTCGGCGGCGCCGGTGCTGTTCGTGTCCGGGGCGGCGGCGGCGTTCGCGCTCGCGCGCCGGCGGCTGTCCGACATGAACGTGCCCGTGGCGCGCCCGGTCATTTACTACTCGTCGGTGTCGCTGACGCTGGCCGGGCTGTTCCTGCTCAGCATGGCCGTGCTCAGCCGCCTGCTGCCGGCGTTCTCGGCGCAGTCCAAGGAAGTCATCACCATCGCGTTCCTCGTGTTCGTGGCCGGCGGTGCGCTGGTGCTGATGGTGAGCCCGGCGACGAGCCGCCGCATCCGCCGGTTCATCGACCGCAACTTCTACGCGAACCGCTACGACTACCGCCGCGAGTGGGAGCGCGTGTCGGAGGCGCTGCAGCCGGCGGCGCGGCCCGAGGAGATGGCGCGCCAGATCGAGTCGCTCGTACGCGCCGTGTTCGATGCCGAGCGCGCGGCCGTGCACCTGCGCGACGAGCGCGGCGGCCCGCTGCGCCGGCTCGCCGGGCCCGACGACGTGGCGCGCGAGATCCCGGCCGAGAACTCGCTCGTGCGCCACCTGGCCTCCCGGCGGCTGCCGGTGGTGTTCCACGACCTCGAGAACGACCTCGACCTGATCCCGCTCGTGGTCGAGAGCCGCCCCACGATCGAGGCCATGGGCGCCGTGCTGTGCGCGCCCCTGCTCGTGGGGGAGGACCTGGTCGGGCTGCTGTGGTTGTCGCACAAGCGCGCCGACGAGGACTACACGCTCGAGGACGTGGAGTTCCTCACCGCGATGTCGCGCCAGCTGGCGGCGGCGCTGTGGTTCACGCGCCTGGCCGAGCAGCTCGCCGAGAGCCGGCAGCTCGAATCGCTGCACCGGCTGTCGAGCTTCGTGCTGCACGACATCAAGAACCAGGTGTCGGGCCTCTCGCTCGTGGTCGAGAACGCGCGGCGCCACCTGGGCAACCCCGAGTTCCAGCGCGACGCCATGGTCGTGGTGGAGCGCACCGTGACCTCGCTGCGCGAGCTGATGAACCAGGTATCGGGCGTGGCCCGGCCGCCGGTGCTCGCCCCCGAGCCCACGGGCCTGCGCGAGCTCGTGAACGAGGCCGTGGCGGCATCCGGGCTCGGCCCGTCCGGCGGCGGCCCGGCGCTGCGCGTGGACGTGGACGGCGGCGGCGACGTCATGCTGGACCGCCGGCAGATGTCGCGCGTGCTCGTGAACCTGCTCGTGAACGCGCGCGAGGCGCTCGGCGCCGACGGGAAGATCGAACTGTCCGCGCACGTGGAGCGCTGTGCGGACGGGCCCTGCGCCGTGTTCACCGTGACGGACGACGGCCGCGGCATGACGGAGGAGTTCGTGCGCACGCGCCTGTTCCGCCCGTTCTCCACCACGAAGCCCAACGGCCTCGGCGTGGGGCTCGCCCAGTGCCGCACGATCGTCGACGCGCACGGCGGCCGCATCGACGTGCGCAGCGTGCGCGGCAAGGGCACCACGTTCACGGTGCGCGTGCCCGCCGGCGGGCCGCCCCCGCGCACCGAGCCGACTCCCGTGGGCGCGGGCGAGGGGAGTGGCCGATGAGCCTCGAGAAGATCCTCATCGTGGACGACGAGGACTCGATCCTGAACCAACTGCGCTGGGGCCTCGCCGACGAATACGAGGTGTTCACGGCGGCGAGCGCCGACGCGGCGCGCCGGGCGATCCGCGACGAGAAGCCCGCGGTGGTGACGCTGGACGTCACGCTCGGTCCGGCGGACGCCGCGCCCGAGGGGCTCGACCTGCTGGAGGAGATCGTCGAGCGCCACCCGCTCACCAAGGTGATCATGGTGACCGGCAACGACAGCCGCGAGAACGCGCTGGCCGCGATCCGGCGCGGGGCCGTGGACTGGTACTCGAAGCCGATCCAGCTCGACGAGCTGCGCGTGATCCTGCGTCGCGCGCTGCACGTGCGGCAGCTCGAGATGGCGCAGTCCGGCGACGCCCCGGCGGGGCGCAAGCGCTACCACCGGCTGGTCGGCGAGTCCGAGGCGGTGCGCCGCGTGTTCCAGCTGGTGCAGCGCGTGGCGCCGACCGACGCGAACGTGCTCGTGGTGGGCGAGAACGGCACCGGCAAGGAGCTGGTCGCGCACGCGATCCACGAGTCGAGCCGCCGCCGCGAGGGCCCTTTCGTGCCGATCAACTGCGGCGCGATTCCCGAGGCGCTGCTCGAGAGCGAGCTGTTCGGACACGAGCGCGGCGCGTTCACGGACGCGTACCGCACGCGCGAGGGCAAGTTCGAGCTCGCCGAAGGCGGCACGCTGTTCCTGGACGAGATCGGCGACCTGCCGACCCACCTCCAGGTGAAGCTGCTGCGCTTCCTGCAGGACCACGTCGTGGAGCGCGTCGGCGGTCGCGAGCCGCTGCGCGTGGACGCGCGCGTCGTCGCGGCCACGAACCGCGACTTGAAGACCATGCTCGCCGACGGCCGCTTTCGCGAGGACCTCTACTACCGGCTCGGCGTGGTCACGATCACCGTGCCGCCGGTGCGCGAGCGCGGCGACGACCTGCGGCTGCTCGCCGAGTACTTCCTGGACTTCTACGGGCGGCACCACAAGCGCAAGCTCAAGGGCTTCACGCAGGCGGCGCTGCGCGCACTGCAGGCGCACGCGTGGCCGGGCAACGTGCGCGAGCTGGAGAACCGCATCCAGCGCGCGGTGATCCTGGCGCAGGACGCCTACCTGCGTCCCGAGGATCTCGACCTCGCGCCGGCCGACGAGACGGGCCCCGGCCGAACGCTGCAGCAGGCTCGCGACGACGCGGAGCGCCAGCTTCTGGTGGACGCGCTCACGCGCAACGCCGGCAACATCACGCGGGCCGCGCGCGACGTGGACGTGAGCCGGCCGACGCTGCACGACCTGCTGCGCAAGCACGGGCTGGAGGCCGAGCGGTTCCGCCGGCCCGACCTGCCCTCGGGAGAGGACGAGCCCGGCGATGTGGAGCCTTGACGCTCGCTCCGACGGCCGATAGCGTGCCGACGCTCTGCAACACGAAACCCCGCCCGGGTCGCCGAGCGGGGTTTCGTCGAGAAGAGTAAGGGGGCTTTCGTTCTCGGAGTCGCGGGCCGCACGCGAGGTTCTTCGAACTCAGCCCCCACTGTCGTTCGTGTAGACGCGCGAGAGGCGTCGCGGGTTCCCGGTATTCCCGATCGGGTGCGACTCCCTCGCCACGCGCGCACTATCACACGACGACTCGAACCGAACGTCCCGAAAACGTCACCGGTGCGATCGGATTTCGAAAGGAATCGGAAAAGCGCTTCTCGTCCACGTGAGACGCCGACATGAACCAGGGCTACTTCCTCGCGATCGCGGGCAACATCGGAGTCGGCAAGACGGAGCTCACCAACCGGCTCGCCGCCGAGCTGGGCTGGGTGGCGTACTACGAGCCCGTCATCCAGAACCCGTACCTGGACCCGTTCTACAAGGACATGCCGCGCTGGAGCTTCCACCTCCAGATCTATTTCCTGGGGGAGCGCTTCAAGGCGCAGGTCGAGATCGGCCGCAGTTCGCTGCCGTTCATCCAGGACCGCACGATCTACGAGGACGCGGAGATCTTCGCGCGCACGCTGCACGCGCAAGGTTCCATGACCGACGTGGACTACGAGAACTACGTCGCGCTTTTCCACTGCATGGTGGGCTTCCTGCGCAAGCCGGACCTCATCCTGTACCTGCGCGCGAATCCCGAAACGCTGATGAACCGCATCGCGCGACGCGGACGGGAAAGCGAGAAGGGCATCGGGATCGACTACATCCGCCGGCTGAACGACGCGTACGACGGTTGGATGGAGCGCGCTCGTGCGGAGCAGTCCGAGGTGCTGGAGATCGACACCGACGCGGTGCCGCTCCAGGGCGAGACGCCGGCGTTCCGCGAACTCGTCGAGAACCTGAAGCGTCGCTACCCGCGCCAGGCCGAGCTGCGCCTGGACGGCGGCGCCTAGGCGCCGCCGCGCCGGCTCGGGCGCTTCTTTCCCTTTTTCGCGTGCTTCGCGGCCCCGGCGGACTTGCCGTGTGAGGGCGTCGCGGTCGCGGCCCGCCACTCGGGCGCCAGGTCCGCCATCAGCACGCACGCCTCCGCGACGGTCGCCGGCGTGTCGCGTCGCGACAGCGCGTGCAGCTCGTGCGAGGGCCGCTTCTCGCCGAACGTGCGCTCGCACCAGTCCCGGTGCGGGGCGGTCGGCAGCGGCATCGCCGCCAGCCGGAGCGGCGACTCCCGCAGGCGGCGCAGGTCGCGCGCGAGTTCGTTCCAGCCGGGCGTGGCGTGCGGGGCGTCGTCCGCCGCGTCCTCGGGCAGCAGGCTCCACGCGATCAGCGAGTCGCGCAGGTCGAGCGAACGCTCCGGCACGTCGGGCACGGGCGTGCGCGCCGCGCCGGCCAACATGCGCCACCACTCGGCGCGCGTGACGGCGTCGGGGCCGCGCGCGCCGGTGGGCGCAGCAACCCGGCCTGTTCGGCCCATTCCGTGTAGGGCGGGCGTCGCTCGAATCGAGGCGCGCCTCGCCGAGGCGCGCCTCGACGAACGCCAGCGGATCGAGCGGGCGTTCGTTCTCCCACCGCCGGGACGGATCGCGCGCCGCGCGCACCTCGAAGTGCAGGTGCGGCGCGCTCACGCGCCCGCTGCTGCCCACCCGCCCGAGCGGTTCGCCGGCCGCGACGACGTCGCCGGCGCGCGCGCCGACGCTGCCGGGCAGCAGGTGCGCGTAGACCGAGTAGACGACGTCGTCGTCGGGCAGCCGGTGCGCGAGCACCACGACCTGGCCGTAGCCGGAGCGGTCGTCACGCGCCGAACGCACCACCAGCCCGCTGGCCGCGGCGCGCACGGTGTCGCCCTCGCGGCCGTTGCCGAGATCGGCGCCTTCGTGCACGTCGCGACCGCTCTGCAGGTTGCGCAGCAGCCGGAACGCCGGGCGCGCGGCGTCCGGGGCCGGGCGCACGTACGCGTCCCCGACGGGCATGCGCCACGCGCCGGCGGTGGGCCAGCGCGCCTGGTCCCCGGAGGTCAGCGGCAGCAGCCCGCCGAGCAGCAGCGGGCACACCAGGGACAGGAGCGCGGCCGGTCGTCGCATGGATCAGCGCACGACCACGAATCGCGTGGTGCGCGCCGACGTCGCGGTGCGTGCGAAGTAGAGCCCGCTCGACCAGTCGCGCGTGAACGAGCGTCCCACCGCCACGCGCCCGTCGGGTCCGGCGGTCAGCGCGGCGACGCGGCGGCCGAGCGGGTCGAACAGATCCACGCGCTCGCCGGCGGACGCTCCTCGCAGCGTGAAGGGCGCGCCGGCGGTCAGCGGGTTCGGCGCGGCGCCGAGCGCGACACGGGTCGACGCGGGCCGCGGGGCGGGGACGTCGGTGACGAGCGCCGAGCCGCGCGTGCGGGTGCGCGGCGCGGCGACCGCGTTGGCCGTGGTCGACTGGAACACCACGGTCACGTCGTCGGGCCCGCGCGCCACGAGCGCCGGGCGGTCGCAGTCGCCCTCGGCTTCGCGGGTCAGCGCGGTGGAGCGGAAGTCCCAGCCGCGCTCGGGGCGCCACCGGTCGTAGCGCACCTGCGCGCCCCACGGCTGACTGCGGAGCCATGTCGCATGCACGCCACCGCCGGGGTCGGCGACCACGTACGGGTTGCGGAGCCCTTCGCCCTGCGCGTCGATCGTGGAGTCGCGAGGCGAGAGCGGACCCAGGCGGGGCCGGCGCTGCCAGTGGATCTCGCTCACGCCGGCGCCCGAGACGTGCCACACCGTGTGCAGCGCGCCCGTGGAATCGATCGCGGCGCCGAACGCCAGCTGCGGGTAACCGGTGGTGCGCACGAGCCGCGTGGTGTCGCTGGGGAGCGAGTCGGGATGGCTCCGCACGAAGTACAGGCCGGCGGGGAACACCGAGCGCTCGGACCACACGACGTAGGCCGTGCCCGGCGCGTCGCACACCACCAGCGGTGCGCTCGGCACCTGGGTCGGCGTGCTGACGGCGCGCGGCTGTCCGTGCGGGAAGAGATAGGTGAAGCGCAGGAACCAGATCTGCTGCGGCTGCGTGCCCGTGGAACCGAGCCACGCCGCGCACACGCGGCCGCCGCCGTCGGCCGACAACGACGGGGAGTTCGCCACCTGGCCGGGCGCGCTGATCGTGGCGATCGGCGACCAGATGCCGGCCACGCGCGTACGCACGCGCACGCGGGAAGCGTTCGTCGGCCCCGCGGTCCACGCCACCACGAGGTCGCCTCCCGGCAGCGCCGCGACCGTGGGCTCGGCCGCGGCCTCGCCGCCGTCGTCCACGAGCACCGCGTCGTTCCAGGTGGATCCCGTGCGCGCGCGCAGCACCACGCGCGGCACGCCGTCGCGTTCCTCGGAGTCCACCAGGTAGTCGCGGCCGTCGCCCGCGTGCGCGAGGCGCGCGGACGGGCCGAGCGCCGTCACCGGCGTCGTCGCATCGTCCGCGAGCGCACGGGTCACGTCCCAGCCCTTCGGCATCACCTGCACGTGCACGTCGGTGCGCGCGCCGTTCGCCAAGAGCCCTTCCATCGCCAGGCCCGTGGTGGCGCCGGTCAGCGCGCGCAGCGAGGGCGTCGTCTCGTCGTCGAGCCGTGGCACGCCGACCGCGCCGGGCAGCGGGTCGTTCGCGTCCCCGCGATTGAGGCCGCGCATCATGTCCTGGTCGCCGTCGCCCTCGATCACGCGCAGCGCGGGGAAGCTGCCGTAGTTCACACGGTTCGACGCGAGCCGGGCGCCGACCAGCGCTTCGTCGATCTGGTAGAGGAGCAGGCCCGAGGAAGGCAGGTCGCGGTCGAAGCCGGTGCGGGAGCGCTGTTCGATCAGGAAGTGCTCGGCGCTCGGCTCGCCGTTGCACCACATCTCCAGCACGGGCCCGCCCTCGGCCACGGAGGCCAGCGACACGGTCGAGTCCGAGCCCACGCGCAGCCGGTCCGCCCAGCCCAGGAACAGCAGCGGCCACGCGCCGAGGTGGGTCGGCCGCGAGGGCGTGCGGCCGT
>JBGAOB010000054.1:1989-19839 GCA_044222045.1 Candidatus Eiseniibacteriota bacterium | reverse complement strand
GCAGCCCGCGCGGCGTTCGGCGTTTCCAGGCGCGATCAGAAGCTCGCGACCTCCCGCATCGCCTTCAGCAGCGTCTCCTTCTGCGGCAGGATCACGTCCTCGAGCTTCGGCGCGTATGCGATCGGCGTGTCGAGCGCGCCCACGCGGCGCACCGGCGCGTCCAGGTCCATGAAGCACTCGCTCGCGATGCGCGCCGCGACTTCGGCTCCGAAGCCGCAGAACAGCGTGTCCTCGTGCGCGATCAACGCGCGGCCGGTCTTGCGCACCGAGGCCGCGATCGACTCGAAGTCCAGGGGCTGCATCGTGCGCAGGTCGAGCACCTCCACGTCGAGCCCTTCGTCCGCCAGCTCCTGTGCGGCGAGGTACGCGCGCTGCACGAGCGCACCGTACGTGACCACGGTGACGTCGGTGCCGGGCCGCACCACGCGCGCACGGCCGAACGGCACCGTGTACTCGGCGCCCGGGTAGGGCTCCTTCGCGTACGGCTGGCGGTACAGGTGCTTGTGCTCCAGGAACAGCACGGGGTCCTCGGAGCGCATCGCCGTGCGCAGCAGTCCCGAGGCGTCGCTCGCGCAGCTCGGCAGCACCACGCGCAGGCCCGGGCAGTGCGCGAAGATGCTCTCGCCGCACTGGCTGTGGTACGGCGCGCCGCCACCCAGGTAGCCGCCGTACGCGGCGCGGATCACGACCGGGCAGCTCCACGCGTTGTTCGAGCGGTAGCGCATGTAGCCGAGCTCGTTGCGGATCTGCATCATGGCCGGCCAGATGTAGTCGAAGAACTGGATCTCCACGACGGGCCGGAAGCCGACCGTCGCGAGCCCGATCGCACGGCCGACGATGTTCGCCTCGGCGAGCGGCGAGTTGTACACGCGCTTGCCGCCGAACTGCTTCTGCAGGCCCCAGGTGACGCCGAACACGCCGCCCTTGCCCTTGAGGTCGCCGAGCACTTCCTCGTGCGACGCGTCGGCCACGTCCTCGCCGAACAGCAGGATGCGCGGATTGCGGCGCATCTCGTCGCGCAGCGTGTAGTTGATCGACTGGAGGATCGTCTCGCTCTGCTGCGGCTGCTCCGGCTTCGGCTGCGACACGAACCGGTCGGACGTGGGGTCCACGTTCGGCGAGAACACGTACGCCGTCGCGGTGTGCACGGCCGGCTGCGGGGACTTCTGCGCCTCCTCGGATGCCGCGCGCACGGAGGTGATCACCTCTTGCTCGATCGCCTCGAGCTGCGACGTGGTGAGGATGCGCTCCTCCACCAGGAAGCGCGCGAACGTGCGCAGGCAGTCGCGCTCGGCCTCGGACTCGCGCACGTGCGCCGGCTTGTACTTGCTCTCGTCGTCGGACATCGAGTGCGAGTACGGGCGTGTCACCTTGGCGTGCACGAGCGCCGGGCCCTTGCGCGCGCGGCACCATGCGACCGCTTCCGTGAGCGCGCGGTACGACGTCACGGGATCGTTGCCGTCGACGTCCGACGTCAGGTGCAGGTTCGGGAAGCCCTTGACCAGCGCCGACACGCTGCCGCCGGCGGTCTGCACGTCCACGGGCACGGAGATCGCGTAGCCGTTGTCCTCGACCAGGAAGAGCACCGGGAGCTTCAGGTTGCATGCGCTGTTCAGCGCCTCCCAGAACTCGCCCTGGCTGGTGGTGCCGTCACCGGTGGACACGTAGACGACTTCGTCGCCCTTCACCTGTCCCGCGAGCGTCGGGTGCTCGCCTTCGAGGTCGCGGTACTTGACCAGCGCCTCGGCCGCCCCGACCGCCTGCAGGAACTGCGTGCCCGTGGGGCTCGACTGCGACACGATGTTGAGCTTGCGGTGGCCCCAGTGGCTCGGCATCTGCCGGCCGCCCGAGTTCGGATCCTCCGCCGCCCCTACCGAGGACAGCAGCATCTCGCGCGGCGTCATGCCCAGCTGCAGGCAGAGCGCGCGGTCGCGGTAGTACGGGTAGAACCAGTCGTAACCCGGCTTCAGGGCCCGGCCCGCAGCCGACAGCACCGCCTCGTGCCCGGCGCCGGAGATCTGGAAGAAGATGAGATTCAGCTTCTTCAGCCGGATCTCCTCGTCGTCGGTGCGCCGACTCGTGACCATCGTCCGGTAGAGGGCGACGAGGTCCTCGGCCGTGAGGCCGTTGTACCGGGACGCAGAGGTCGCGGAGGTGCGTACGGCAGCCATGGCGGACGAATCTCCGGGTGGGGATCGAGCAGGTGCGTCGGCGGAAGGTGGGACGCGGCACATTACAGGAGGGGCGAACCCGCCATCAATGCGGGCACGGCGAGCGAGCGAGTGGTCGGGAAACCGGGTCACGCGCCCCCGAACCGCGCCACGCACCGCCCCGGACACACCCCCGCCGCGTGCTCCGGCCGGGGTACGGCGAGATCAGATTCTCTGGGGCCGCTCGCGGGGCAAGTGTTACAAAAGTGTCCAGCGTGCCTCGACTGCACGCGGTCGGCCCGGCGCCCCGCCGGGTCGCGCCCTCCACTGCCATCCTCGATGGCCACCAGGAGATGTCCCCGATGAATCCTCGCTACCGAGTCGTGTTCGCACTCGCCGCCGTGGCCGTGCTCGCCGCGACCGGCATCGCCGCCGCTGCAGACGAAAAGGG
Organism: Candidatus Eiseniibacteriota bacterium; assembly: GCA_044222045.1. Classification (GTDB taxonomy): domain Bacteria; phylum Eisenbacteria; class RBG-16-71-46; order RBG-16-71-46; family RBG-16-71-46; genus JBGAMH01. The sequence goes on along the minus strand of JBGAOB010000054.1, from coordinate 17,238 downwards.
CATCGAGCGCGCCGAGCGCAAGTGGAACCCGCTCGCCGGCCAGAACATGATCCTGTCGGACGTCGCCGAGGTGGAGCCCAACAACAGCCTCGCCACCGCGCAGCTGCTGGACTGCGGCAACATCCTGCGTCCGGCCACCATCAGCTCGTCCGCCGACACGGACTACGTGTACTTCAACGCCACTGCCGGCACGATCCTCACCATCGGCACGAACGCCGACGGCACCACGGGACAGCTCGTCGACTCGCGCATCCGCCTGTTCAACGCCTCGGGCGCGGTGCTCGCCTCGGACGACGACTCCGGCCCCGGCGCGTATTCGCTGATCACGTTCACGGCCACGTACACGGGCACCTACTACGTCGGCATCGCGGGCTACAACAGCTCGTACACCGGCGCCTACCAGGCGTTCGTGACGTGCCAGGTGCCGACGCCTCCGCCGGCGAACGACCAGTGCGCGGGCGCTCTGCCGATCGAGTGCGGCGCGATCAACGTCTCGGGCAGCACGCAGTTCGCGACCAACGACTACTCGCCCACCACCAGCACGGGCGGCTGCACGGGCTACGCCGCGGTCGGCAAGGACGTCGTGTACATGCTGAACGTGGCGGGCGGCGACTCGCTGAGCGTCGCCTACACGTCGGTCGCGGACGGCTCGATCTACCTGATCACCGACTGCGCGAACCCGAGCACGAGCTGCGTCGCCGGCGCGGACGATGCGCTGTCCGGTGCGGCCGAGCAGCTCGACTTCACGTTCCCGTCGTCGGGCGTCTACTACCTCGTGCTCGACAACTACGGCACGGGCGCCGGCGGCACGTTCACGCTGACGGGCAACCTGCACTGCAACGTCGTCTCGACCAGCAAGCGGTCGTGGGGCGAGCTGAAGACGCTCTACCGCTGATCGCGCGCACGCTTCCCGGAGCCGGATCCCGCGAGGGGTCCGGCTCCCGCTGTTTCGACCGCCCGACCAGAAGACGACCATGTCGCGGTTGAAGCGCGCGCCGGATTCGCGCCACGAGGGCGTCCCGAGGGGCACACCACGGCTGAACCTGGATCAGCCTCGCCGAACGAATACCCACTGCAGCGCTGGAATGATTGCATTTCGCAAAGTTCTCCCTTCCCGTGCCGCACCCGTCGGTGCGATCTTCGCATGGCGAACGTTCTTCCCGCTCCCCCGAAGCGGGGTGGTGCTTCGCGATCTCCCCTCCATCCCGATCCGTCCGGGATGGCCGCCGAGTCCGGATCCGTCGAAAGGAGCCCTCCCCATGAAGCGCAGCTACTGGTTGGTCCTCGCTGCCCTGGCGCTGGTCTGCACCGCGAGTGTGGCCGCCGCCGAGTCCAAGTACGAGGACAACAGCCCGCCGGCGTTCCAGATCACGAGCATCTGCGACACGCTGGGTTACAAGCTGGACGGCAGCGCCACGTACTCGCCGGCGTTCGTGATTCCCGACAACAACGTGGCGGGTGCTCGCACGCCCGACATCGCGACCGTCGTGGACGGCACGTACTTCACCGACGTCACCGTGTCGCTGAACCTCACGCACACGTGGATCGGTGACGTGGTCGTGAAGCTCGAGTACTACCAGACGTGCGGCGACGCGACGCCGGCCGCCGTGGCCAACGTGATCTGCCGTCCGGGCGGCACGCTGTGCGGGCCCGGCACGGGCGTCGGCTGCAGCTCGAACTTCGTCGCGGCGAACGAACTCCGGTTCAACGACGCCGCGACGGCGCTGCTGCCGAGCACGGCCTGCGTGTCGGCGACGAACGTGGCGGCGGGCTGCTACAAGCCGACCGGCACCACCGCGGGTGGACTGTCGACGGCGTTCCAGGGCCTGCTGAAGGGCGGCTGCTTCAAGCTGTTCGTGCAGGACAACGCTTCGCTCGACACCGGCACGCTCACGTCGTGGGCGGTGTACTCGAAGAACGAGGCGCCGGTCCCGACCGTGAACCGCAGCTGGGGCACGCTGAAGGCGATCTACCGCTAGACCCGAGTTCCCGTTCCAAGACACGTGAAGGCCGCCCTCTTCCGGGGGCGGCCTTCGTGTTGCCGGGGTCCGCGATCGCGCCCCGCGATCACCAACCGAGCGCGCAGCCGTCCTTGCGGCGCTCGGTCGCGCCCGAGTACACGCCCGTCTTCGGATCGCGCCAGATGGCCTGGTAGCCGCCGTAGGCGCCCACGGGCTCGGACTCCAGCTGGTGCCCGCGGCGCTTCAGCTCGGCGAGCACGCCGTCGGGCAGTCCGTCCTCGATGTGCAGCACGCCGCCGTCGGTCATCACGGTGCCCGTGGGCTCGCTCGAACCGGTGTGGTGGTACCGGATCGCGTCACCCGCCTCCTGCAGGTTCATGCCGAAGTCCACCAGGTTCACGATCACCTGCGCGTGCCCCTGCGGCTGCATGTCGCCGCCCATCAGGCCGAACGCCATCACGGGCTGCCCGTCCTTCGTGACGAACGCCGGGATGATCGTGTGGAACGGCCGCTTGCCGGGCGCGTACGAGTTGGGCTTGCCCGGCTCCAGGTCGAACAGGTTTCCGCGATCCTGCAGGCCGAAACCGAGCGCCGGGACCACGTAGCCGCTGCCGAAGCCGGTGTAGTTGCTCTGGATCAGCGACACCATCATGCCGTTGCCGTCGGCCGCGCACAGGTACGTGGTCTCGCGGCGGCTGAGCGCCACCGGGTCGCCGGGCGGGTCGATCGCGGCGGCCTTCGCCATGTCGACGAGCTTCACACGCTCGCGCGCGTACGGCTTCGAGATCAGTTCCGCCACCGGCACCTTCGCGAAGGCCGGGTCGGCGTAGTAGCGCGCACGATCGGCGAACGCGATCTTCTTGGCCTCGGTCATGACGTGCCAGAAATCGGCCGAGCCCCGCCCCATCGCCTTCAGGTCGAACGTCTCGAGCAGGTTCAGCAGCTGCAGCGCGGCGATGCCCTGCCCGGGCGGCGGCAGCTCCCACACGTCCCAGCCGCGGTAGTTCGTCGACACGGGCGACACCCACTCCGACGTGTGCCGCGCGAAATCCTCCTTCGAGAAGAAGCCGCCCACCGACTGCGAGTACCTCACGATCTCGTCGGCGATCGGGCCCTCGTAGTAGGCCTTGCGCCCGCCGGCCGCGACCTGCCGGAGCGTCTTCGCGAGCGCCGGGTTGCGGAAGATCTCGCCCTCGAGCGGCGCACGCCCGCCGGGCATGAACACGTCCGCGAAGCCCGGCTTGTCCTTGAAGCGCGGCACGCTGCGCGCCCAGTCCGAGGCGATCACCGGCGACAGAGGGAAGCCCTTCTCGGCGAAATCGATCGCCGGCGCCAGGTCGCGAGCGAGCGGCACCTTGCCGAACTTCGAGTGCAGTTCGGCCCAGCCGTCCACGCAGCCGGGTACGCTCCACGAGTACGGCGAGTAGAGCGGGATCGTGCCGTCGGGCTCGGCCGGGATCTGCTCGGCCTTCAGGTTCCGCGGCGAGCGGCCGCACGCGTTCAGCCCGTGCAGCTGCTTCGTGCGCGGGTCCCAGACGATCGCAAACAGGTCGCCGCCCATGCCGTTCGCGGTGGGCTCCATCAGCCCCAGGCAGGCGTTCATCGCGATCGCCGCGTCCACGGCGCTGCCGCCGGCCTTCAGCACTTCGAGTCCGGCCTGCGCGGCCAGCGGCTGCGCGCACGCGACCATGCCGTGCGTGCCGTACACCACCGAGCGCGTGGCCACCCCGCGGCCGGTGCCGGGCGTGCCGGCGTGTGCTTCGAACTCCGGGCTCACGATCGCGATCCCCAGCAGGAGCGCGGCCGCAGCCGCACCCGATCCCCGAACGACGTGCATGCGGTCACCTCCGCGTGGGCAAGGGACGGCCTCATGGCGCGCACGTTAGCCGCTCCGCTCCGCGGCGCGCCACCCGCGCATCGCGGGCGAGGCGGTTCGCGACGCGGCTCGCATCGCCGGGCGCGGCGACGTCGACCGCGGGCGATTCCCGGCCGGGGCGTGGCGGATTGAGGGGCTCTCGCGGCCTCCCCTATACTCCGCGCGCTCTTCCGAACCGTGCGAGCCTCGGCGCTCGCCCGGCGTCCGCCGTGATCGTTCGAGCGCGTTCGCGCTCACTCCAGGAGCCCGCCATGCCCCGCGCCACGCGCACGGATTTCTACGACTTCGATTCGCTGCTCACCGAGGACGAGCGTCAGATCCGGGACGCGGTCGGCGACTGGGTGGACGACCGATTCCTGCCGGTGATCGAGCATGCGTACGACGAAGCGTACTTCCCGAAGGACGTGCTGCCCGAGCTGGCCGAGTTGGGCCTGTTCGGCGCGACGCTGCCCGAGAAGTACGGCTGCGCGGGCATCGGGCCGGTGGCGTACGGGCTCACGATGCAGGAACTCGAGCGTGGCGATTCGGGTCTGCGCAGCTTCGCGTCGGTGCAGGGCGCGCTCTGCATGTACCCGATCTTCGAGTACGGCAGCGAGGAGCAGCGCCAGCAGTGGCTGCCGCGCATGGCGAAGGGCGAGGTGATCGGCTGCTTCGGCCTGACCGAGCCCGACTTCGGCTCCGACCCGGGCGGCATGATCACGCGCGCCAAGAAGACGAAGGGCGGCTGGATCCTGAACGGCGCCAAGATGTGGATCACGAACGGTACCGTGGCGGACCTCGCGGTCGTGTGGGCGAAGGGCCTCGAGGAAGCGAGCGGCAAGGAACGCATCATGGGCTTCCTCGTCGAGAAGGACTTCAAGGGCTTCAGCGCACCCGAGCAGAAGCGCAAGCACTCCCTGCGCGCCTCGGTCACGAGCGAGCTGATCCTGCAGGACGTGTTCGTGCCCGACTCGCACGTGCTGCCGAACGGCATCGGCCTGAAGGCGCCGCTCGGCTGCCTCACGCAGGCGCGCTTCGGCATCGCGTTCGGCGTGATCGGCGCGGCCATGGCCTGCTTCGAGTCGGCGACCGAGTACAGCAAGAGCCGCGTCATGTTCGGCAAACCGATCGGTTCGTTCCAGCTGGTGCAGGCCGAGCTCGCGAAGATGCTGACCGAGATCATCAAGGGCCAGTTGCTCGCGCTGCAGTGCGGCCGCATGAAGGAGCGCGGCGTCTGCAAGCCCGAGCACGTGTCGATGGCCAAGCGCAACAACTGCGAGATCGCGCTCGACATCGCGCGCCGCGCGCGCGACATCCACGGCGCGAACGGCATCACGTCCGAGTACCCGATCATGCGGCACATGTGCAATCTCGAGTCGGTGAAGACCTACGAGGGCACGCACAACATCCACACGCTGGTGCTCGGCGAAAACATCACCGGCATCGCCGCCTACCGCTGAGCCGCGCTCCTTCCTCACGGCCCGGGCGTTCCACCGCCCGGGCCGTCGTCGTTCGTGCCGGGCCCCTCGCCCGCCCCGGGGCCGGCCGGCACCGCCGAGCCCGGCGCTGGAGATCCCGGCTTCACCGGCCGAAAACACGGCAGGCCCGCGCGACCACCCGGCCCGCGGTGCACCAGCAGGGAGGCTGGACCCGGCATGCCCGTTCGCACCCTTCGTCCCGTACACGTCCTGCTCGCCGTCCTGGCGGCCGTCGCGCCCGCCCGGGCCGGCGTCGTGCGTGGTTCGCTGCACACCGCGGTGACGGCCGCGCCCGCCGCCGTCGACGCGTATCCGGGCCGCGCCACGTCGATGCCCGGCGCGCGCGGCGTGCTGCGTGGTGCCCCGGTGGACGCGGTGATCTCGGTGGAACGCATCCCCGCACGCGCCGAGTCGCTGCTCGCGGCGCACGCGGGCCGCCCGAAGCTCGCGCAGCGCAACCAGTCGTTCTCGCCGCGCGTGCTGCCGGTGGCCGCGGGCAGCGTGGTCGACTTCCCGAACCTCGACCCGATCTTCCACAACGTGTTCAGCGTGTCGCCCGCGCGACGCTTCGACCTGGGCAAGTACCCGCGCGGCGAGTCCCGGCCCGTGAGCTTTCCGCGCACCGGCCTCGTGAACGTGTACTGCGACATCCACGCGGACATGGCGGCGTACGTGCTGGTGCTGCCGAACCACGCGTTCACGCAGCCCGCCGCCGACGGCACCTGGGCGCTTCCCGACCTGCCGGCCGGGCGCTACCTCGTGCGCTGGTGGCATCCCGACCTGCCGGGAGGCTCGCGCGAAGTCGACGTGCCCGCCACGGGCGACGTCGTGCTGGACCTGTCGCTGTGAGCCTCCGGCTGCCGCTGCGCTGGCGCATCGTCGTGGTGTTCGCGCCCGTGCTCGCGGCGCTGTCGTTCGCGTCGGCCGCGCTCGTCAGCCGCGGCATCGAGGCCCAGGTGCACGAGCGCCTGCGCGACGAGCTGCGCGACGCCGCGGGCGTGTTCGAGAACATCCTGGCGGTGCGGTCCACGGAGCTGCGCGTGGCCGGCGGCGTGATCGCGCACGACCCGCGGTTCTTCTCGGTGATCACGCTGCCCGCGGTGGCCGCCGAGCCGATGGCGCGGGCCACCGTCGCCGGCGTGGCGCGCGACTTCGACCGCCTCACGCAGGCCGACCTGTTCGAGGTCGTGGACGCCGAGGGCCGCCTCGTGACGTCCGTGGGGCGCGCGCGATCGAGCGCGGCGGCGCGCGAGGCGCTCGTGCGCGCGGCGCTCGCCGGCGAAGTCGTGGACGGCGTGCTCGCCGAGCCCGGCGCGCACTACCAGGTCGTGGTCACGCCGGTCACGGCGGGCGACCGCACCGTGGGTGCGTTGCTGCTGGGCACCGAGGTGGGCCCGGCGCTCGCGCACCGGTTGCGGCGGCTCACGCGCGCCGAGGCCACGTTCGTGCTCGCCGGGCGACGCCAATACCTTCGTCAGCGACGTTCGCCGAGCCGGCCGACCGGTGCGGCGGCGGCGAAGACCGCTGCATCGCTGGGGCCAGTCCGAGGACACGCCCGAGCCCGATGTGCAGCTGGTGCGCGGTGCACAAGAGACGTGGCTCACGCGCGCGGGCACGATCCCTCACGCCCCGCCGGGTGCGCGCGACGCCTACCTGCTTCAGCGCTCGCTCGACCGCGAGACGGCGTTCCTGCGCGACATCCGCGGCCGGCTCACGGCGCTGGGCGCGGCCGGGGCGCTGCTCGTGGTGCTCGCCTCGCTCGCGATCGCGTCGCGCGTGACCGTGCCGCTGGAGCGGCTGGTGCGCGCGGCCACCGAGATGGAGCGCGGCCGCTACGACTTCCCGCTCGAAGTGCGCGCCGGAGACGAGATCGGCTACCTCGCCTCGCGCTTCGACGACATGCGCCGCAAGCAGCGCGAACTGGTGACGCGTCTCGAGGAGACGGCGCGCGTGAAGAGCGAGTTCATCGCGGTGGCCTCGCACGAACTGCGCACGCCGGTCAGCGTGATCGGCGGCTTCCAGCAGCTGCTGCGCGACGGATCGCTGGGCCCGGTCACCGCGGGCCAGTCGCAGGCGCTGGAAGCGATCGGACGCAGCTGCGCGATGCTCGGCCGGCTCGCGGAGGACGCCACGCGCATGGCGCAGTTCGAGGAGGCCCGCGACGCGCTGTCGCTGGCGGACGCCGACCTCGCGTCGGTGCTCGAGGCCGCCGTGCGCGGGGCGAAGGAGGCCGCGCCCGGGCGCGCGGTCGAACTGTCCTGGCAGCTCGAACCCGGGCTCGACCGCGTGTGGGCCGACCCGACGCGGCTGGAGCAGGCCGTGTCGCAGCTCGTGCGCAACGGCATCCGCTTCACGCCGGACGGTGGCCGCGTGGACGTGCGCGCGCATCGCGAGGACGGCACCGTGCGGATCGACGTGCAGGACACGGGCGTGGGCCTGTCGGACGAGCGCCAGCAGCGGCTGTTCGAACGTGGCGGCGCGGTGCGCGACTCGCTGAACCACCATTCCTCGCTCACCTTGGAGTTCAACTCCGCCGGCCTCGGGCTGGGACTCGCGCTCGCGCGGGGCGTGGCCGAGGCGCACGGCGGCCGACTGCAGGTGCACAGCGTGGAAGGCCAGGGCAGCACGTTCACGATCGTGCTGCCCGACGCCGCGCCGAATCGCGCGCGCCTCGCGGCCTGACCGGCGCGGCGCCCGCGCGGGTGCCCATCGCGCCGGCGAGACGCGGTCCCCGTTCCGCGGCGGGCCCGCCGTGGGCTAGATTGCCGGCATGAGCCTCCACCGGCTGCGCCACGAGTACACGCTCGACGCCCTCACCGAATCGCGCGCCCCACGCGCGCCGTGGACGTTGTTCGCCGCGTGGCTCGAGCAGGCGCTCGCGCTCGACGGCCCCGACCGCAACGCGATGGTGCTGGCCACGAGCGACGCGCGCGGACGGCCGTCCTCGCGCATGGTGCTGCTCAAGCACTGGGACGAACGCGGGTTCGTGTTCGGCACCAACTACCGCAGCCGCAAAGGTCGCGAGGCCGAGACGCGGCCGCGCGTGGCGCTGCTGTTCTACTGGCCCGAGCTCGAGCGCCAGGTGCGCATCGAGGGCCCGATCGCCCGCGTGTCGCCCGCGGAGTCCGACGCGCTGTTCCTGGCGCGCCCGCGCGCCGCGCGGCTGGGCGCGCTCGCTTCGCCGCAGAGCCGCGTGGTGCCCGCACGGCGCACGCTCGAGTCGGCGCTCGCGGCGTGGACACGGCGCCACGACGGCCGCGAGGTGCATCGGCCCGCGCACTGGGGCGGCTACCGTGTCGGCGCCGCCGTGTTCGAGTTCTGGCAGGGCCGGCCGAACCGGCTCCACGACCGCCTGCGGTACCGTCGCGTGCGGTCGGGCTGGAAACGCGAGCGTCTCGCTCCTTGAAGCACGGCCGGCCCGCCGACCGTTCATCGCCCCCGCGCGACCGTTCGGCGGTTCGTCGTGGCGCGGCAGCCGCCCGCCCGGCACGATGCCGGCCGACCATGGACCGACCGATCGCATGAGCCGCCCCCGCCGTCCCGAGAGCCCCCTGCGCGGGCTGCTGGGCATCGCCTGGCAGGCCCCGCTCGTGGCCGTGCCGTTCGCCGGCTTCTTCATGCTGCTGCAGGGCCGCCGTCCGTCGGAGTTCGGCGGCTACTGGCTCGCCTCGCTCGCGTTCTCCAGCATCATCAGCGTGCTCAACTGGGCGACGCACCATTTCGTGGCCCCGCGTATGCGGCAGGACGACGGCGACCGGGCGACCATGGTGCGGATCGGTCTCGCGCACGGCGGCGCGAGCCTGCTCGGCTCGTGGATCGCCGCGATCGTGCTCGACCGCACCCTCGCACCGGGCATGCTCGGCGGGCCGCGCGCGTTCGCCACGTTCACGATGTTCTCGCTGCTGTTCACCGTGCTCTTCCTTGGGCTCGCCACCGCGTGGCACCTGTGGCAACGCGCGCTGGACCGCGCGAAGTCCGAGCAGGAACTGCAGCTCGCGCGCCGCATCCAGAGCTCGTTCCTGCCTTCCGAGTTCCCCGCGCGGGCGCGCCTCCAGCTGCACGCCACGAACCTGCCGTCCCGCGAGGTGAGCGGCGACTTCTACGACGTGGTGGATGCCGGCCCGGGCGCGCTGCTGGTGGCGGTGGCCGACGTGTCCGGCAAGGGCGTGCCGGCCGCGCTGCTGTCGTCGATGCTGCAGGCGGCGCTGCGCACGCAGGCGGGCCACGTGCCGTCGGTGGCGGCGATGATGACCACGATCAACGCGCTCGTGTGCCAGCGCCCGGCCACCGGCCAGTTCGCCACGTTCTTCCTGGCCCGCGTGGACGAGGAGGCGCTCACGATCACGTTCACGAACGCGGGCCACAACTTTCCGATCGTCTTCCGCGCCGACGGCTCGCGCGTGCTGCTCGAGGACGGCGGGCTCGTGGTGGGCATGATGGAAGGCCTGCCGTACGAGGAGCGCACGCTGGCGCTGCGGCCGGGCGACCGCGTGCTGATGTACACCGACGGCGTCACCGAGGCCATGAACGCGGCCGGCGAGATGTTCGGCGAGGAGCGGCTGATGGCGCTCGTCGAGTCGCTGCCGCGCGGGCAGTCGGCCGAAGCCCTCGTGCGCGACGTGCTCTCCGGCGTGCGCCGCTTCCTCGGCGACCTCGAAGCGGGCGACGACGTCACGGTGCTCGCGCTGCGCGTTCCGGAGTAGCGCGCGGCGGTGTGCGCCCGCGGGCCCGCGCGGCCGACCGCCCATCCCACCCGATCGACCGTTCGTCCGGAGAAGCGTGGTTCGCCCCCGGCGAACCCCCGAAGCTGTGCGCGTCCAGGAGGAACCCCGTGTCCGAAATCGTTCGACATCTTCGCGCACCGATCCGCTGGCGGCTGCTGTCCGGGCTGTGGACCACGCCGCTGGTGGCCGTGCCGTTCGCGATCTTCTTCGGGACGCTGTACGGCCGGGACTGGGACAGCTACGTCCTGACCTACAAGGTCTCGCTCGTCATGTCGGTGGTCATCGGGTACGCGGGCGTGCTGCTGGACGAGATCGCCGACCGCAACACCGAGCGACTGCAGAACCTGTTCCCCACCCAGCCGTGGGCGGGCAAGGCCGTCCACTACATGGTCGGCAACGTGATCGCGTCCTACCTGGGCGCATTCCTCGTGAACCAGTTCGTGATGCCGGGCTACCTCGGCGGCCCGCGCGCGTGGGCCGTGTCGGGTCTGTTCACGATCCTGTTCGTGCTGCTGTTCGGCGGGCTGTTCGCCGCGCGCAACTTCTACCGCGTCGCCCAGGAGCGGGCCGCGGCCGTCGAGCGCGTGCGCGGCGAGCTGGCGCGCGCCGAACTGCGTGCGCTGCGCGCCCAGATCAACCCGCACTTCCTGTTCAACACGCTCAACACCATCGCCGCCCTGATCGCCGAGAATCCGCGCGCCGCCGAGGACGTGGTGACGCAGCTCGCCGACGTGTTCCGGTACGCGCTCACGTCGGCCGAACACGAGACCAGCCGGCTCGGCGACGAGCTGGCGTTCGTGCGCGCGTACCTGCAGATCGAGAGCGTGCGGCTCGGCGAGCGCCTGCGCGTGGACGAGCGCATCGAGCCGGGCCTCGATGCCGTGCGCGTGCCGAGCCTGCTGCTGCAACCGCTGGTCGAGAACGCCGTCCGCTACGCCGTCACCCCGCGCACGGAGGGCGGCCGCATCGCGCTCGAGGCGCGCCGTGCCGGCGACCGACTGGTGCTGGTGGTCGCGGACGACGGCCCCGGGCTGGACACCGCCGCCGCGCCCTCCGGCCACGGGCTCGGCCTGGCCTCCGTGCGCGACCGGCTGCGGCTGGCCGGCGCGGGACACGCACTGCACGTGGACACGGCGCCCGGCCGCGGCACGCGGTTCACGATCGAGCTCCCCTTTCCACCCGCCGAACCCGCGAGGGACATGCCATGAAGCGCTTCCTGCTCCCGATGCTCGCCCTGTCACTGCTGGTGAGCGCCGCGCACGCCACCGACGCCGCGAAGCGCGACGCCGCGCGACGCCAGCTCGCCGAGGCCGTGGCGCACTCCGACGCCGCCGCGCTGATGAAGGCGCGCGCCGCGTTCGGCGCGCTCGCCGCCGCCGACCCCGAGGACGCGACGCTGCAGTACTGGATCGGCGTGGCCAGCTGGCGCGCCGTGCCGCTGCTGGAGGAGCCGAACGCCGACCGCGCGAAGCAGGTGTGCCGCGACGGCCTCGCCGCGTGCGAGAAGGTGCTGGCCGCCGATCCGAAGTCCGCCGACGCGATGGCGCTGCGCGCGTCGCTGCAGGGCCTGTGGCTGGGCTTCGACTCGTCGCAGATGATGACGCTGGGCGCCCAGATGGAGGAGGCGATGGGCCGCGCCACCGCGCTCGCGCCGAGGAACCCGCGCGTGCAGTTCCTGCGCGCGATCCACACGCTGCACAAGCCCGCGTTCATCGGCGGCGGTCCGCAGCGCGCGAAACCCGAGTTCGACCGCGCCGTGGAGCTGTACGCCGCCGACACCACCGATTCGCCGCTCGCGTGGGGCGCCGCCGACGCGTCGCTGTGGGCCGGGCGCTGCGCGATGCAGCTGGCCGACACCACGGGCGCCGTGACGCACTACCGCCGCGCGCTCGAGCTGGAGCCCGACTACGGGTGGGTCCGCCGCGTGCTGCTGCCGCAGGCGCTCGGCCAGCCGTCGGCGTCGCCGCCCGCGGCCGCCGCTCCGAAAGGGACGAAGCCGTGACGGCGCGCACGGGAGCCCGGCTCGCGGTGGTGCTCGCGCTGCTCGCGCTCGCCGCGCCCGCGTGGGCGCTGCGCGTGAGCGGCCGCGTCACCGACCGGCAGGGCCAGCCGCTGGAGTTCGCGACGGTCGCGGTGCCCGCGCTCAAGGTGGGCGCCGTGTCCGACGACCAGGGCGCGTTCGAACTGGACCTGCCGGCGGGCCGCGCGCTGCTCGAGGTGTCGCAGATCGGCTACCAGCGCGCGCGCCTCGAGATCGTGGTCGTCGAGGGGCTCGCGCCCGTGCGCGTCCTGCTCGCCGAGGCGCCGGTGCCCGTGAGCGAGGTGCAGGTGACCGCGTCGTCGTTCGGCAAGGCCGGCAAGAGCGAGGGCGCGGTGATCCGCCGCTTCGACGTGGTCACCACGCCCGGCGGCGCCGCCGACGTGATGCAGGCACTGCGGGCGCTGCCCGGCATCAACGCGCCCAGCGAGGGCGCGGCGCTGTACGTGCGCGGCGGCGATCCCAGCGAGACGCTCGTGCGGCTGGACGGCGGCGAGATCGGGCACCCGTACCACTACGAGGGCGCCTCGGGCGGTCTGTTCAGCGCGTTCGACGCCTACATGCTGAAGAGCGCGTTCTTCTCGAGCGGTGGATTCTCCGCGAAGTACGGCGGCGTGCTGTCGGGCGTGCTCGACGTGGAGACCGAGGACCCCATGAACACGCGCACCGTGAGCACCGGCGCCAACCTGGCGGGCGGCGGCGTGTCGAGCTCGTGGGCGCTCGTGCCCGACCGGCTCTCGCTGATCGCCACGCTGCGCCGCAGCTGGCCCGAGGTGCTGATGCGCCTGTACGGGAGCACGCGCGACTACGAGAGCGCCCCGGTCAGCAGCGACGGCGCCGCGAAGCTGCTGTGGCGCTACCGCCCGACGGGCCGCCTCGCCGCCTTGTACCTGGGCTCCACCGACGACGTCGCGATGCAGTGGAACATCCTGAACACCCGTGCGCTCGTGCACTCGGGCGGCGACACGCACTTCGGCGCACTGCAGCTGGCCGACGTGGTGGGACGCCGTCTCGCCGTGCACGCGCAGGCCTCGGCGCAGTGGTACGACCGGGGATCCTCGTACGGGCCGTTCGATCGCACGCGCCGCGAGCGCAACGCCTCGCTGACGGGCGACGGCACGTGGCGCCCGAACGACCGCCACGAGGTGTCGTTCGGGGGCGGCGTGCGCCGCCAGTCGGCGCGCATCCACGGCACGACCACCGCCGACAGCAGCGACTGGTCGGCCGGCGCGCCGGTGCGCACGCTCGACACGGACGCGCGCACCACGTCGCCGGGGCTCTACCTGGAGGACAAGTTCCGCCTCGCGGGTCCGGTGTACGCGACGCTCGGCGGGCGCGTGGACCACGCCTCGGGAGTGGACGCGTGGACGGCCGATCCGCGCGGCGCCCTCGCCTGGCGCGTGACGCCGCACCACACCGTGCGGCTGGCCGCGGGCCGCTACCACCAGCTCGCGGACGCGCAGTACCTGGATCCCGTGTACGGCAATCCCGACCTCGGGCCGCTGCGCGCCGACCACGTGATCGCCGGGTGGGAATGGAAGGTGGACGACGCGAACGTGCGCGTGGAGGCGTTCCGCAAGGACTATCGCGGCCTCGTCACGCAGGACGCGCGCACGTTCTACGCGAACGGCGGCCACGGCGTGGCGCGCGGCGTGGACGTGTTCCTGCAGGGCTCGCACCGCTGGCTCACGGGCTGGATCTCGTACGGGTTCCTCGACGCCACGCGCAAGGAGCACGACGACCCGCGCGAGGTGCCGGCGGCCTACGGCGTGCGCCATTCGCTCACCACGGTCGCGCAGTACCAGCTGTCGCCGCGCTGGATGTCGGGCGTGCGATGGAGCCACTCGGTGGGTCGGCCGTACACGCCGGTCGTGGGACGCACGTGGGACGCGGGCGCCAGCACCTGGCACCCCGTGTGGGGCGAGCACGGCTCGGCGACCTATCCCGCGTACGACCGGCTCGACGTGCGCCTGACGCGGTTGTTCTCGCTGCCGGCGGGCGCCGGGCTGCCGGCCAGCAGCGTGTGCGCGGCGTACTGCGAAGCCATGAACGTGCTCGGCACGCGCAACACGCTCGAATACGTGTGGAACAGCGACTACTCGCGCCGCTCCACGCTCGACTCGTACTTCAGCCGCCGCCTGCTCGTGGCGGGCGTGCAGCTCACGTGGTAGAACCCGCGCCATGACCTCCGCCCCGCTGCGCGTGTTCCTGGTGGACGACGAGCCACTCGCCCGCGCCCGCGCCCGCCGCGTGCTCGCCGACATCGGTGGCACCGTCGTGGTGGGCGAGGCGGGCAACGTCGACGAGGCCGTCCCGGAGGTGGAGCGCCTGCGACCCGACGTGCTGCTGCTGGACGTGCAGATGCCGGGCGCGGACGGATTCGAGCTGCTCCGCCGGCTCCAGCAGCGGCCGGCCGTGGTGTTCGTCACCGCGTTCGACAGCCACGCCGTGCGCGCGTTCGAGGAGAACGCGGTCGACTACCTGCTCAAGCCCTACCGCCGCGAGCGGCTCGCCGAGGCGCTCGACCGCGCGCGTGCGCAGCTCGCGCGGCCCGAGGAGCTGTCGCGGCGGCTCCAGGAGCTGCTCGCCACGCTGCCCCGCGGCGGCGAGTCGGCGCCCACGACGCTCGAGCGTTTCACGGTGCGCGTGGGCCAGCGCCAGCGCATCCTGCGCGCGGCGGAGGTGCTGTGGTTCGCGGCCGAGGACAAGCTCGTGGTGGCCGTGACGGCGGACGGCCGGCACTACGTGAACTTCACGCTCGACGACCTCGAGCGCCGGCTCGACCCGGCGCGGTTCGTGCGCGTGCATCGCTCGGCGATCGCGAACCTCGACCACGCGGTCGCGCTGCACCCGGGCTTCGCCGGCACGTGGCGCCTGCAGATGGACGACGCCGCGCGAAGCGAGGTGCCGGTGGCGCGGGCGCGGGCGCGCTCGCTGAAGGACCGGCTCGGCGCCTGAAGCGACGGTCGCCGGCCGGCGCCGTCACTCGATCGCGAGCCGCACGCCGCCGCGGGCGCCCAGCTCGGCGACCAGCGCCACCACCGCGAGCGTGGCCCCGAGCGATTCGCCCAGCTCCTCGCCCACGTGCAGCGCGAGGAATCCCGTGCTCGCCACGGCGTGGTGCGCGCCCCACAGGTTCGCCTCGTCGCCGGCGTCGAGCAGCGGCTCCAGCCCGAGCAGTCGGGCGTGCCCG
>JBGAOB010000054.1:0-1929 GCA_044222045.1 Candidatus Eiseniibacteriota bacterium | reverse complement strand
CGTTCCCATTCGGCGACCGCGCCCGCCGCGGCCAGCAGGCACGAGACGACTACCAGGAACGCCGCCGGGCGCAGGTTCGAGATGCGGATCATCGTCGAGTTCTACCCGCTGTCGCCGCACGGAGTTCCCGCGGATCGCCTCGCGTGGCACGCGAGGTGATCTTCCCGGCAAGCGTGCCGATCGGGCGCATCGCCACGGCGGTGTCGATCGTGGCGCGCGGAGGGCGCCCATCCGGACCACCGCCCGCCCGGACGGCACGACGTGCCCCACGCCCGCGTGTCGAGTCGCGGCTCTCTCGCTCCGGCTCCGGAAGGCGACGGCCGCCTTCGAAGCGGCACGAGAGCGTACGCGTTGCCGCAACCGCGCTCCGCCCGCTTGACCGCGCCGGGGCCGACGGGTACAAGCGACAGGCTCGTCACCCCCTTCCGGTCCCACCGGAGCTCGCGTTCGCGAGGATCCCCATGGCACAAGCCGCGGTCCGTCACGATCCGTCGTTCACCGCCCGCCGCACGCAGAACTGGCTCGTGCTGGGTCTCACCTACGCCGCGATGTACATGGCGAGGTACAACTTCCCGCTCGCGAACAAGGCGTTGTCCGACGCCTACGGCTGGGACAAGGCGCAGGTCGGCCTGATCATCACCACGGCCACGCTGCTCTACGGCATCTCCGCGCTGTTCAACGGCCCGATCGCCGACCGGTTCGGCGGCCGCAAGGCCATGCTGATCGGCGCCAGCGGCGCGTTCGTGTTCAACCTGCTGTTCGGCCTCGGTGCCTACCTGGGCGTGCTCGGCACCGGCCCCGTGCTGCTGGGCTACTTCGCCACGGTGTGGACGCTGAACATGTACTTCCAGAGCTACAGCGCGCTGGCCCTGATCAAGGTGAACAGCGGCTGGTTTCACGTCACGGAACGCGGCGTGTTCAGCGCGATCTTCGGCTCGATGATCCAGAGCGGGCGCTTCCTCGTGTTCCTGCTGCTGGGCGCGCCGTTCGTGGCCGTGCTGCCGTGGCAGTGGAAGTTCTTCATCCCGTCCGCCGTCGTGGCGGTGTTCGCCGTGCTGACGTATCTCAACGTGCGCGACACGCCGATGGACGCGGGCCTGCCGCACTTCGACCCGCAGGACGCCACGAGCGGCGACACCGAGGCGATCACGCTCGGCTACGTGGCGCGCAAGGTGTTCACGAACCCGGTCGCGATCGTCATCGCGATCGCCGAGTTCTGCACCGGCCTCGTGCGCGGCGGCTTCGAGCAGTGGTTCCCGCGCTACATGCAGGAAGTGCAGCACCTGGAGCTGAGCAATCCCATCTTCCAGAAGAACGCGCTGACCATCGTGGGCGCCGGCATCGCCGGCGCGTTCGTGGCCGGCTTCGCTTCCGACAAGGTGTTCGGCCACCGCCGGCCGCCCGTGGCGTTCATCGGCTACGTGATCCAGGTGGTGTCCCTGTTCGTGATCTGGAAAGCGCCCAGCATGGAACTCGTGATCGCCGCGTTCGTGATGAACTCGCTCGCGATCTCGATGGTGCACTCGATGCTGTCGGGCACCGCCTCCATGGACTTCGGCGGCAAGCGCGCCGCCGCCACCGCGGCCGGCATGTTCGACGGCATGCAGTACGTGGGGCAGTCGTTCGTGGGCTGGGGCATGGGCATGCTGCTGGATCGCTTCGGCTGGGGCGCGTGGGGCTCGAGCATGCTCGGCTTCGCCGGGCTCGGCGCGGTGCTCATGCTGACGCTGTGGAACGCCCGCCCCGGCCGCTCCGGCGGTCACTGAAGTCCCCGCCGCAATCCGTTGCCGCGCAACGCGCCCCGGCCCCGTCGGCCGGGGCGTTTCTCACCCCGCGCCGAGGCCGCCGGTGGTTGCCCCCCGCGGCCGTGAACTTCGCCCTTGAGTCCGTACCGTGGTCCGGGCCCGATGGTGATGGCGAGCGAGGGAC
>JBGAOB010000429.1:1383-2266 GCA_044222045.1 Candidatus Eiseniibacteriota bacterium | reverse complement strand
CTGGTGCTCAACCTGGCGGTCGCGATCGCGAAGATCGCCTACGGCCGCAAGTCGGGCGCGCTCGGCATCCAGGCGGACGGCCTGCACTCGCTGCTCGACGGCTCCTCCAACATCATCGGCCTGGTCGGCGTGGCCGTCGCCTCGCACCCGCCGGACGCGAACCACCCGTACGGCCATCGCAAGTACGAGACGTTCGCCGCGCTCGCGGTGGCGGTGATGATGTTCCTGGGCTGCTGGGAGATCGGCAGCGCCGCGTTCGCCCGCCTGCGCCACCCGGTCGCGCCGCAGGTGACCGGCGAGGGCTTCGTGATCCTGGTCGCGACGCTGCTCGTGAACCTGTTCGTCACGGTCTGGGAGCGCCGCGCGGGGCAGGCGCTGCGGAGCGAGATGCTGGTCGCCGACGCCGCGCACACCGGCAGCGACGTGCTCGCCACGCTGCTCGTGCTCGCCAGCTTCGGCGCCATGAAGCTCGGCTGGGCGTGGGCCGACCTCGTGGCCGCGGCGCTGGTCATCGGGCTCGTGCTGCGCGCCGGCTTCGAGGTGCTGCGGGGCACGCTGTCGACGCTGTCCGACGAGCGCCGCGTCGAGCCGCAACTGGTCGAGCGCGAGGCGCTGCTCGAGGAGGGCGTGCTCGAGGTGCACAACGTGCGCAGCCGCGGCACGCTCGACGACGTGCACGTGGACCTGCACGTGCTGGTCGACCCGCGCATGCCGATCGCCGACGCGCACGCGATCGGGCACCGCGTCGAGAAGCGGCTCGTCGCCCGCTGGCCGGAGTTCACCGACGTGGTCGTGCACGTCGAGCCGGCGCTGCCGACCGAGCGCGCGCGCACCCGCGAAGAGGGCGGCGGACTCAAGGCCGAGAGCTAGCGTGGCGGCCGCG
>JBGAOB010000429.1:0-1320 GCA_044222045.1 Candidatus Eiseniibacteriota bacterium | reverse complement strand
GGCCGCGCGGGCGCCCGTCCCGGGCCCCGCGAACGGTCAGCGCAAGCCTTCGAGTATCGCCTCCGACAGCTCGGCCAACTGCTTGTCGAAGAAGTGGCTGGCGCCCGGCACCCGGACGAGCCGCTTGGGCTCGGCCCACCCCGGCCAGACGCGCTCCAGGTTCTCCGGCTTGCAGATCTCGTCGCCGGTCCCCTGCACCACCAGCTTGGGGCTCGCCAGCACGCGCATCTCGGCGAAGGTCTGCGTGTGCACCGGCGGCGCGATCAGGATCAGGCGCTCCACGTCGGGCTCGCCGGCGGCGAGGCGGGACGCCACCCACGAGCCGAACGAGAACCCCGCCGCCCAGCGGCGCGCGTTCGGGTAGCGCCCGCGCAGGAACTCGAGCGCGCAGCGCGCGTCCGCGAGTTCGCCCTCGCCGCGGTCGTGCGTCCCCGCGCTCTTGCCGACGCCGCGGAAGTTGAACCGGAGCACCGCCGCGCCGAGGCCGTGCAGCGTCGCGGCGACGCGATGCGCCACCTTGTTGTGCATCGTCCCGCCGTAGAGCGGGTGCGGGTGGCAGACGACGGCGGTCAGCGCGTGGTCGTGCGCGTCGCGCTCCTGCAGCAGGGCCTCGAGCGGACCCGCCGGTCCGTCGAGCACGAGCGGCAGCAGCCGCGCGGCGTTGCCTTCGCCCGGCGCCGAACCGGTCACTTGCGCGCGGGCTTGAAGCGCGCGCCGAGCTTCTCGTGGATCTCGGGCAGCGTCGTCGCGTAGTTGAGCGCCACACCGTCGCCGAGCACGAGCATGCACTGCGTGTCGATCATCCACTCCTCGAGCCCGAGCGGCGGCCCTTCGCGGAAATCGACCGCCTCGGCGCCGACGCGGCCCGGGAAGGGCTCGAACTCGTCGTTCCACTCGCCGGCGATGAACAGTTCGTCGCCACCGCCGAACAGGCCGATGTTCGAGCAGTGCTCGAGTTCGCCCGGCTCCAGCAGCAGCGCGCCGCGGTGCTCGGTCGGGCGCACGCCTTCGGCGCGCAGCCGGCGGCGGATCGCGGGCTCCTCACCCGGGCGCTCCTGGCCTTCGATCACGGCCACGGCCGCGAGTTCGAAATCGGGCAGCAGGTCGCCGGCGTCCACGACTTCCGCGACGGTGGCCTGCAATCTTCCGAAGTAGAGTTTGTCGCTCACGAAGTCACCCGCTGTTGCCGGCGAACGGCACCGGAGTGGGAAGTGCGGTGAACGCGCGCATTCTAACCACGCGCCCTCCCCGTGCGCCAAGCGCGGCGGACGCGAGCGCACTTGCGCGCGCCGCCCCGGCGCGCCCAGCATGCGTGCCGTG
>JBGAOB010000428.1:0-2641 GCA_044222045.1 Candidatus Eiseniibacteriota bacterium | reverse complement strand
GGGTGACGGCGAGTCGATCGAACTGCGGCACGTGGCCTCGGACCGCGGCGCCTTCGCGCACGGGGCGCTGCACGCCGCGAGATTCGTGTCGCGCGCCGCCGCGGGCCTGTATGGTATCGATGCGCTCCTGACCGGGCCCGGAACCGCTTCCTGATCCGTTCCTCCTCGGAGGTCCGTCACCGCATGCGCATCGTGCGCCTCGCGCGCCTCGCCGCCGTCGCGCTCCTCGCCATCCTCGTCGTGCCGCGGCTCGCGCACGCCCAGGCGTTCGGCCAGAACAAGGTGCAGTACGAGCGCCTGGACTGGGCCGTGCTCGAGACGCCGCACCTGCGCATCCACTACTACGCGCAGGAGGAGAGCCTCGCGCGCGGCATGGCCGCGTTCGCCGAGAGCGTCGCCGTGGAGTTCGACGGCCGCTTCGGGATGAGGCCGCGCAAGCACATCCCGCTGCTGCTCTACTCGACCCACCACCTGTTCCAGCAGACCAACGCCACGCCCGAGCTGCTCACCGAGTCGGTGGGCGGGCTGACCGAGCTCATCAAGGGCCGCGTGCTCATCCCGCACAACGGCTCGTGGACGCGCCTGCGCTGGGTGACGCGCCACGAGCTGACGCACGCGTACATGCTCGAGGAGTTCGCGCAGGTCATGAAGGCGCACAAGAAGCCGCCTTCGTGGTTGCCGCCGCTGTGGTGGATCGAGGGCTTCGCCGAGTACTGCGGCACCACGTGGGACGCCGACGCCGAGGGCATGCTGCGCGACCTCGTGGTCACGCGCCGGGCGCTGCCGCTGACGCGCAGCGACGCCATCACCGGCTCGGTGCTCATGTACAAGGAAGGCCAGTCGTTCATGCTGTACCTGGCCGAGCGTTACGGCGAGCGGCGGATCTTCGAGCTGATCGACAACGCCTGGAAGGCCGAGGACTTCGAGACCTGTTTCCGCATGACCTTCGGCCGGCCCGTCAAGGACGTGGACGACGACTGGTTCCGCTCGATCCAGAAGCGCTACCTGCCGCTCGTGGCCACGCACCAGCGCGCCGAGGAGATCGCGCGCCCGTTCCGCCAGCAGAGCCGCTTCAACCTGGGCGCGCGCGCGCTGCCCGCGGCTGCCGACAGCGACACCACCGTCCGGTTCGTGGCGTTCGAGGTGCGGGACGGCGCGGTCGACCTGGTGGTGAACGAGCCCGACGCGCGCGGGCGCCGGCGCTCGCGGCGGCTGTTGCGCAGCGGCGGCTCGCCCATTTTCGAGTCGTTCCACCTGTTCCAGAACCGTCCCGGCGTGTCGCGTTCCGGGCTGGTGGTCTCGTCGCAGCGCGGCGGGCGCGACGGCATCGTGCTCAGGACGCCCGCAGCGGGCGGCTCGTGCGCGAGATGGACTTTCCAGCTGGTGGCGATCCACGACCCCGTGCTCGTGCCCGGCGACCGCGCCGCCGTGTTCAGCGCGCAGGACTACGACGGCCAGAGCGACCTGTACCGGGCCACGTGGGAGGGGGGACGACGTCCGGCTCGAGCGCCTGACGCACGACGACTGGGACGACCTCGACCCCGCGATCTCGCCCGACGGCGCGTGGGTGGCGTTTTCTTCCGACCGCTGCGACGAGGGTGGCCGCTACGCGCTCTACCGGCTCGCGCTCGCCGGCGGCGTGCCCGAGCGGCTGAGCTTCGCCGGCCGGGGCGACGACCGGCAGCCCGTGTGGTCGCCGGACGGCGACTGGCTCGCGTTCCGTTCGACGCGCGGCGGCACCAGCGACCTGTGGGTGCGTGTCGCCGAGCCCGCGCGCGAAGCGCGGCGCGTGACCCGGCTGCTCGGGCCCGCGAGCGATCCCGACTGGACCGCGGACGGCCGGGCGCTGCTCTTCACCGCGCAGGAGGCGATCACGTTCCGCACGTGGGCCATGCGGGTCGCGCCCGAGAGTCTCGCCGCCGAGCCCGAGTCCCCGGGCCCGTTCGCCGCCGTGCGCCCCGTGGTGACGC
Organism: Candidatus Eiseniibacteriota bacterium; assembly: GCA_044222045.1. Taxonomy (GTDB): domain Bacteria; phylum Eisenbacteria; class RBG-16-71-46; order RBG-16-71-46; family RBG-16-71-46; genus JBGAMH01. Next base: position 671 of record JBGAOB010000428.1, on the reverse strand, counting down.
ACGACGAGCCCCCGCAGCGCTACCAGCGGCGGCTCGGGCTCGACCTGGTGCAGAACATGATCGGCACCAACTCGTCGTTCGGGTACACGCAGAGCTTCGGGCAGATCGCCGTGAGCGACCTGCTCGGCAACGAGCAGTTCATCCTGACGCTGGCCAACGACTCCGAGCAGTTCGGCGACTTCTGGGACGGCTGGGAGGGCGGCGTCACGTACCTGAACCAGGGGCAGCGGCTCAACTACGGCGTCGGCGTGTTCCGGCTGACCAGCCTGTACGACCCCGACTTCGAGCTGCTGCGGCGCGAGAAGCGCATCGGCATGCTGGCGCTGGCCAGCTATCCATTCAGCCGTTTCGACCGGCTCGACGCCTCGGTCGAGATCCGCCACGCCTCGCACCACCTGTTGCGCAACGGCGAAGCGCCCACCGTGGACCTCGTCTCCAACTACCTCAGCTGGGTGCACGACAACTCGCGCTGGACGTGGGGCGGGCCCGTGGGCGGCACGCGGTTGAACCTGACCGCCGGCTTCACGCGCGACATGACCGGCGGGCGCTCGGACTACGGCACCGCGTACGGCGAGGTGCGGCACTACCGCCAGCCGTTGCCCGGCATCGTGACCGCGTGGCGTGCGAACGGCTGGGCCAGCTTCAGCCGGGACGCGCAGCGCCTGTACCTG
>JBGAOB010000053.1:0-20290 GCA_044222045.1 Candidatus Eiseniibacteriota bacterium | reverse complement strand
GAAGTCGTCGAGGTCGAGCGGCTCGAGCCATTCGCACGCGGCCCGGAACGCGTCGGCCTGCGTAGGCGCGAGCGCCCGCCGGACCGCGTTCACGTCGTCGCGCCGCGCCAGCACGAACGCGGCGAGCAGGCCGGACATGACGTCGTCCGGCAGGTAGCCCGTCTGTCGGTGAGCCGAGGTCGTCCGCGCGGTGCCGCCGAGGAGCAGGCCTCCCTGCTCGTACACGTACGCGGCGTTCGCGGTGAGGATGCCGAAGCCGAGCACGATCGTGGTGAGATCCGTGAACTCCTCCTCGATCGCGCGATCGTCGCCCACCACCCCGCGTACCTGTCGCCAGGCGTGCGCGACTTCGTGCGCGAGCGTGCCGACGAGCACCTTCGGCTGGCGGAGCAGGTCCGTGTTCACGCGGAACCACGCACAGCTCTCGACGATTCCTTCGAACGTGCCGAGGACGCCGCGCGTCGTGCAGGCACCGGGCGACCGGCCCAGGTCGTGATCGGACGCCGGGTCATCGCCGTACAGCACCCGGCACTCCACCTCGAGCTCTGGCAATCCGGCGTACTCGCACAGCCGCATCAACAGCCGGCGCGCGCTTTCGACGTCGGGGCTCCAGCGGTCGGGGAACCAGTGGTCGTCCGGCGTGAGCAGCGGCGCGCGCAGCAGCACGTCGGGGCCGACGGCGTCGAGCAGTTCGGCCATGCGCTGCAGGTGGGGTTCGAGCACGTGTGGCATGCGGCCTCGAACGGCGTGCGGACGGGACGGCAGTTGCGACGCTGCGGTCGCACGAGACTGCGACGGCGGCACGCTACCAAGGGGCGGGTGTCGGTCGCCACTGGCACGCGCTCGGCGGCGGGCCCGGCCGTGCGGGACCCCGAAAACGCCAGAGGCGGTGTCCTTTCGGACACCGCCTCTTCACGCGAGGTGGTACTCGGGCGTCTCAGGCCTTGCGAACGTTCGCCGCCTGCAGCCCCTTCGGGCCGCGGGTGACGTCGAACTCGAGGCCTCACCTTCGGCCAGCGTCTTGAATCCCTCGCCCTGGATGGCCGAGAAATGCACGAAGACGTCTTCGCCGTCCGTCTGGGAGATGAAGCCGAAACCCTTCGCCTCGTTGAACCACTTCACGGTGCCACTAGCCACTTGCTGCTCCTGTGTTTTCGGGACCGACAGGGTCCCGTACTTTCCGCACTTACACGCTGCGGCGACGTCCGGTCTCGATCGACCGGTTCTTCGGAGCCCCGCATGGCCACCCAACAAAAAGCCGCCAGAGAGGTCTCTGGCGGAATCTGAACGTGGCGGCACATCCACAGGCAACCGAAGACAGTGGGACTGTCGGCGATCGGCGTCCGGATAGATAGGGATATTTTCGCCCTCCCCTCCCGCGCGTGACGATTTCTCCGATTCGTCAATGAAAGCGGGGTGGGCGTCGTGACGCGCCACCCTTCCCGAGCGGCCGTTCGCGTGGCGCGCGCGGCTCGCGGGGTCGGACTTGACCATCCGCGGACAGCCATCGAGTGTGTCGGCGACCTTCGCCTGCCCTCCTGTCGCTCGAACCCACGGAACCGCCATGTCCGAAACGCCCGCCGCCGCACCCGACCCCGGTTCGCGCGCCTTCCTCGAAGCGGAGGGCTTCACCGGCTTCGTGACGAACGGCCAGTTGCACGCCGAGCGCTGCGAGCGCGTGCCCGACGAGCGAGGCGTGTACGTGCTCGTGCGCGATTCGGTCGCGCCGGCGGAGTTCATGGTGCGCAGCACGGCGCCGGTGTGGCGCGGCGAGGATCCCACGCGCCCGATCGACGAGCTGCAGCAGCGCTGGGTGCTGGGCGCGCAACTGCTCTACGTGGGCCGGGCCGCCGGCACCGGCGTGCGGGGCCGTCTTCACCAGCGCATCAAGCGCCTGCTGCGGTTCGGGCACGGCAAGGTCGTGGCGCACTGGGGCGGGCGCTTCGTGTGGCAGCTGCGCGACCACGCGGGCGTGCGCGTAGCGTGGAAGCCGTGCGACGACCCGGCGGCCGAGTGCGCACGGCTGCTGGCGCGATTCACGGGGCACTACGGCGTGCCGCCGTTCGCGAACGAGGCCGGGCCCGAGAGCGACGCGGACGCCGACGAAACGTGACGATGGGCCACCCCGAACGCGTAGATCCTGAGGATCGATCGGCGCGCGCGGGTCGCTCCGCCAGTTGGACACGGATCCGTTCCATGCGCCCCACCGGGCTGGCGTCAGGCGGTCGTCTCCCCCCCGCCGCGACACAGGGACCACAACAGATCGGTCACTGCCTGCACGCCTGGAAGGCGCGCATGCGCCGAGGTGCGTCCGCCGCCCTGATTCACACGCAGGCCGAATCCGTGCTGACGCATCAGTCCGAACACGGGTTCGTCGTCGTCGTCATCCCCGACATAGACCGACGCTGACCCGGGAGGCATCCGGCAAAGTAGCCAGTACGCTGCTGTGGCTTTGTCGCGACTCGCCGCGCGCAAAGCAATGCCCCCATCCAGCTCGATCAACTCCACCCCCCCCGGCTCCACGAGAAAGTCCCACGTGCTCTTGCACAGGCCAATGGTCTCCATCGCCTGCACGGATGACAGGCCGCGCGTGTGCACCATGAGCCCGCTACGTTTGCGCTCGACGAGAACGCCCCAGGAATGTCGGGATGCAGCGCGATGGGCCTGCGCCAGCGCGGCCACGGCGATCGCGGGCAGCGGCGCACGATCGATCGAGCCGCCCACGAGGGCACGTTCCCAGCCATCCTCTCCGATCCAGATCACGGGCAGACCGCTCAGCAGGCGTTGAGCCTCCTTGATCGGGCGTCCCGTGAAGATCGCAACCGTCGTGTCCGGCGCACGGACGAGCGTGACCAGCGCCCGCATGCAGTCGACGGTGGGGCGAGCCGCCAGTCGGTCGACGCGGAAGTCGGCCAGAGTGCCATCGTAGTCCAGCATGACGAGGCGCTTCGACGCGGTTCGAAGCTGGCGCCAGATCGGTGTCGGGACGGTCGTCAGCGGGTCCGGCGGCCCGGGCCCGCAGCTGCCGCTGGGGCCGTCGCCCCGTAGCTTCGATGACCATTGATCGGTCACGGCAGCTGACCGTCCGGCGAAGCCTGAGGGGGGTCGGCTTCGCAAAGACGCGACCACTCCTCGAGAAAGGTGGCGACGGCATCGCACGACGGCAGGTGCCCCATCGCCATCGTCGGCCGGTCGGGGGTTCCCACGCGGATGCCGAATCCGCGATCGCGCAGTACCTCGAAGGCGTCCTCGTCGGTCAGGTCGTCCCCGACAAACACGCCCAGCGTGCCAACGGGTGCCTTGGAAAGGAGCGACAGCACGACCGAGCCCTTGTGGAACTCGGGAGCCCGGAGCTCGACACCACCGTCCATCGATTCCAGGAGCAAGCCCGACGAGACTGCCAGTGGCTCCCAGGCGACGGTGCAGTCGCGTTCGAGCCGGGAGACGCGCTCGCTCGCAAGACCTCGAGTGTGAAGCACGATGCCGGCGTGCTTCCGCTCGATGAGTTGGCTCCACCCCCGAGCTTCCGCCGCGCGCCACGCCAGATTGAGCGCGGTTCGAACTTCCGGCGCGACGTCCCGAAGGTGCCTCGTGCCATCGGGGTCCCGGCGCTCCCAACCGTGCCCTCCCACCAGGGTCATGGGCAGATCGCCGACGAGTTGTTCGAGTTCACCGAGTGGACGTCCTGACACGATGGCGAGCCGAGTGTGGTGGCTTGCGGACAAGCCCTGCAGCATCATGAGCGACCGGGAGACGGGAAACGCCAGGCTGCGCTCCACCCGGAATGGAGCGAGCGTGCCGTCGTAGTCCAGCACGAGCAGCCGGTGGTGCGCGAGGGCGACGAGCCTCCAGAGCCGGGCCGGGACGCCGGACAGTTCGTCGTGCGCGATCACCGCCCGCTCCTTCGCGGCGAAATCGCGCGGGCTGGTGCCACCGATCCCCGCGCGCGGCGCGGGGCGCGACGAGTCGGACGACCGCTCGTTCCGGGGCGCGTCGCAGCATCGACGAGAGCGGCCACTCCCCGTGCACCAGATGCGGTGAACGCTGCCCCCCCGAGATCGAGTCGGAGCGCCCCGCGCACGGACAGGAGGCCCGAGACCGCTCCGAAAAGTAGTCGAGCGCGCTCGAGCTGCAGGCTGGCAGGGCGTGCGTCGGCAGAGCCCGATCCGCGGAGCACTCCGGCCAGCTGGACCAGGTAGTGCTCCAGATCGAGCCGGAGTCGCCGCCACTGGGGACGATCGAATTTCAATACTCCGCGAACCTGGTGAAGGATGCGCATGAGGTCCGGGTTCTCTTCGAAGAACTCGAAGTGGGCTCGGGCGGCCCGCTCCACGCGATCCCTCGAATCGTCCATGTCGCCCATCGCGCCACTCACGTGCGCGAGCAGGTCGGTGAAGGCCTCGGACACCACGGCGTGGACGAGCGCCTCCTTGTCCTCGAAGTAGCCGTAGATCGTACCCTTCGCGATCCCCGCCACGGCGGTCAGATCCTCGATCCGCGAGTCATAGAGGCCTTCATCACCGAACAACTGACGGCCGGCGGCGAGTAGGCGGGCCCGTGTCTCCAGCTTGCGCTGCTCGCGAAGTCCTTCGACGACGCGCGTCATTCTCTTGATTGCGATGGACATTCATGACCTCCCAGTCAAACTTGACCGCCGCGTCAGATTCGCCTATCCTCGACCAGTCGTCAAGCGAGACATGAGGCCCTGACGGTCCATCACGAGCTCACCTGGGAAGAACCTCGAGCCCGCAGGAGGAGGCTGCTTTGGACGTGTCCAACCGCGCTCGCGCGGCACTGCGCCGGGCCGCCATCCGGACCCAGCAGCGGCACGAGGGTCCCCCGCGAACGACCCGTGCCGACCTGGAGCAATGGGCGCAAGCGCACCTCGGTAACCGCCGTCTGGTGGTCGTGTCGAACCGTGAGCCCTACTCCCATCACTACGCGGGTGAGTCCATCCGCGTGGTTCGGAACGCTGGCGGTCTGACGGTGGCACTCGACGCCGTCATGCAGGCTCTGGGCGGCGTCTGGGTGGCACACGGCAGTGGAAACGCCGACGGGGCCACGGTGGATGTCCACGACCACGTCCCCTGCCCCCCGGATCGACCGCGCTACTCACTGAGGCGGCTGTGGCTGACCGACGAGGACCATGCGCGCTACTACTCCGGCCTCGCAAATGGTGCGCTCTGGCCGCTGTGCCACGTGGTGTACGTGCGCCCTCGCTTCCGACTACAGGACTGGCACTGCTATCGCGAGGTGAACGCGCGGTTTGCGGACGCGGTGCTCGAGGAGATTGGGCAGGAGCCAGCGCTGGTGTTCATCCAGGACTACCACCTGGCCCTCGCAGCCAAGTTCATCAAGGCGGCACGGCCGGACGTCCAGGTCGCGCTGTTCTGGCACATCCCATGGCCGAACCCGGAGGTGTTTCGGGTGCTGCCGTGGCGCGAAGATATCCTGGAAGGCATGCTCGCAAACGACGTGATCGGCTTCCATATCCGTCGGCACGCGATGAACTTCCTGGACTCCGTCTCGGAGACTCTCGAGGCGCGGGTGGATCTCGAACGCCTCGCGGTGGACCGTGCGGGGCGTCGCACGTGGGCGTGCGCTTCGGCGATCAGCGTCGACGCCGACGAGATCGGAGCGCTGGCCGAGAGTCCGGAGACGTTGCGCACGGAGACGGAGCTTCGCGACCGCCTCGGGCTTCGCGGTTGCAAGGTGGGGCTCGGCGTGGACCGCCTCGACTATACGAAGGGGATCGCCGAGCGATTCGAAGCACTGGACCGCATGCTGGAGAAGCACCCGGAGTGGCAGGGACGATTCGCTTTCATTCAGATCGGTGTTCCGTCACGCGTCGAACTGAAGGAGTACCGCGCGGTGCAACAGCGCACCCGGCGCTGGGCCGAGGAGTTGAACCGGCGTTATCCGAGGGATGCGGGGCCGACGGTGCACCTTGTCGAGGCGAACCTGGATTTCCGCGACCTCGTGCCGTACTACCGGCTGGCCGACCTGTGTGCCGTCACATCGTTGCATGACGGCATGAACCTGGTGGCGAAGGAGTACCTCGCTGCCTCTCCTGACCTCGAGGGCGCGCTGGTGCTCTCTCCGTTCACGGGTGCTGCGCGCGAACTCGAACGAGCCTTGATCGTCTCCCCGTACGACTGCGAGGCCCTCGCCGACACACTCCACACCGCCCTCTCGGAACCCGTCGAGGCGCGTCGAGAGCGGATGGCAGCCCTTCGCGAAACGGTGCTCCGACGCAACATCTTCGACTGGACCCTCGAGGTTCTGGACGCGATCGTCGGCGCCGGCCTGCGAACGCCCGCGCCGGAGACCCCGCCGAAGCGAACGGTGGACTCACCCTTCAAGCTCAATTAGATCCCGAACTGGTAGGAGGTGGCTTCATGCGGACCATCGTCCTTCTGCAGACGACGGCGTGGTCGGCGGCTGCAGCGCGGGTCACGGAACTCGGCGCAGGGGCACGGGAAGGTGTGGGGGCGGCGAGCATCGCGCTCGCGATCGTGGTTCTCGGGTGGACCGTCGCCACGCTCGGATCCGCGCTCGTGCGCGTCGTCCTGCGCGCATTGCGGTTCGACGACGGCGTTCGACGCGTACTGGGTGCGAATATCGTGGGTCGGCACGAGCCTGCCGTCGTCGTGGCCTGGATGGTGCAGGGGCTCGTCCTTCTGGCGGCGGTGGTACTCGCGCTGGAGGTCGTGGGCTTCCGGCTGTCGGCATCCGTCGCCGCACGCCTCACCGAGGTCGTGCCCCGCATCGTCACGTCCGCCGTGCTGTTCTCGGTGGGATCGTTGATTGCGCTGCTGACCGCGGCCATCACCCGGCGTTTCCTGGAGAAGGCCGACGTGCGGCTGGCGCGGCTGCATGGCCAGGTCGTCGGTGTGGTGCTCACGGGGTTCTCCGCGCTGCTCGCCCTGGAACAGCTCGGTTTCGCCGCGCAGTTCGTCATGGGAATCGGTGTCGCCGCCATCGCAACCGCGGGCCTGGGGCTCGCGCTCGCGTTTGGGCTCGGGTGCCGCGATCTCGCTCGCGACTTCGTCGTCGAGTACGTGCGCTCACTGGACGACTCCGGGCCGAGGCCGTCGGAGTGACGCGGGCGATGGAGTCGTCGAGTGTTCGTTCGGCTGGAGGTGACGTGAGAGGCAATCATCCCGAACGAGGGCGGGCCGGGCATGGCCAGCCTGAAAACGAGCGCTGCGCGCGCATCAGCGTCGGTCGGCATTCCCTTGCTCCTCAAAGGTACCCTTCGTGACTCCCCTGGGACGCATCGCCCGTGAGACGAAACGGCTGGAATGGCACTCGGCCGGTCGCACCGTGGTGCTCTGTGCACTCGTCGGCGTCGTCGCCGGGCTCGGCGCGATTGCCTTCCAGTATCTCTGCCAGTGGAGCGCGCACCTTCTGCTCGACCAGATCGCAGGCCTGCGCATGGAGGGGCCCGCCGGTGAGGTGTCGCTGGTCGCACCCACCTCGACTCCCTTCCGACCCTGGCTCCTTCCCGTCATCGCGGGGTTCGGTGGCTGGCTGACGGGCCTGATCGTTCAGCGGCTCGCCCCCGAGGCCGGCGGGCACGGTACCGACGAGGCGATAGCCGCGTTCCACCGCCGTGCCGGGGTGATTCGCGGCCGAGTTCCGATCGTGAAGACGATTGCATCGGCGATCACGCTCGGATCCGGTGGTTCGGGCGGGCGCGAGGGTCCGATCGCCCAGATCGGCGCCGGCTTCGGCTCGTTCCTGGCCACGCGCCTCGGGCTCGGCGACCGGGATCGGCGCATCCTGCTGGCCGCCGGTGTCGGGGCGGGTGTGGGCAGCATCTTCCGTGCGCCGCTCGCCGGGGCCCTGTTCGCGGGCGAAGTGCTGTATTCCGACGCGGAGTTCGAGCCCGACGCGATCATCCCGGCCGCCATCTCCACGATCGTGGCGTACTGCGTGTTCTCGGTGCGCTTCGGTTTCGGCTCCCTGTTCGAGACTCCCCGGTTCACCTTCCACTCTGCCGCGGAACTGTTGCCCTACTCCGCGCTCGCCGTGGTCGTGGCGCTCGGGGCGGGCGTGTTTGTGAAGATGTTCTACGGGGCCCACGCGATGTTCGAGCGTCTACGGATGCCGAAGTCGCTCAAGCCAGCGCTCGGAGGCGTGATCACCGGTGGGCTGGCCTGGTCGGCGTTCGAATGGCTGCACACCGTGCGTGTGCTGGACGTGCTCTCGTTCGGTTACGGCTCCATCCAGCACGCCCTCAGGGGCGAGTTGTCGCTGACGCTCCTCCTGGTGATCGCCGTCGGCAAGATGCTCAGCACGGCGAGTTCCATCGGCTCCGGCGGGTCCGGCGGAGTCTTCGGTCCCTCCATGGTGATCGGCGGCACGCTCGGCGGAGCCGTCGGGCTGTTGGCTCAAAAGCTCCTCCCGGGTGTCGTCGGCCAGCCCGGCGCATTCGTGATCGTGGGCATGGCCGGCTTCTTCGCCGCTGCGGCGAATACGCCGATCTCCACACTGGTCATGGTCTCGGAGATGACCGGCAACTACCAGCTCCTGCTGCCCACGCTTTGGGTGTGCTCGCTTTCATTCCTCCTCGCCCGGCGATGGCGCCTGTACCGGAACCAGGTCCCTTCCCGAAGCGCCTCCCCCGCCCACCGGGGCGCCATCCTGGAAGGGGTGCTCCAGTCCGTCCGGGTGAGCGAGGTGATCGGCGAACGCAAAACGCACACGATCGCGGAAACCGCGTCGCTCGCCCGTGTGATCCAGACCTGCGTGCACTCGTCGCAGCACTTGTTCCCGGTCGTCGACGACACAGGTCGGATGACCGGCGTGATCACGTTGAGCCACGTGCGGCAGCTGCTCGACGAACGCGGGGATGTTTCGTCGGTGATCGCGCACGATCTTGCCGTGACTCCGGCTCGGTTCCTCTCTCCCATCGACGACCTCGACACGGCGCTCCACTGGCTGACGGCGCTTGATGTCGAGGAACTCCCGGTGGTGGACGCCGGCAACACCGGGCGTCTGCTCGGGATCCTCTCGCGGCGCGACATCGTCGCCACGTACGCGGGCAGGCGCTTGCAGGAGGCTAGCGCCAACTGAGCGGCCCCGGGCTCGACCGAACGGTTCGATCGAAGCACCCAGGCCCCACCCTTCGCGGACGGGGCCCGGATGCGTCCGGTGTGCTCGCGCGGCTCACTTGCCTGCGGCGGCCGCCTTCCACTGCCCGATCAGCGTCTGGATGTTCTTGCGGTTCGCCTCGTCGGGCGCCTGCGGCAGCGCCTTCTGCGCGAACTGCACCGCCTTCGCGAAGTCCTTCGTGCCCGCGTAGCCGCGCGCGAGCCCCAGGTTTACCGGCCACTCGTTCGGGTGCCGCTTCGCGTTGCCCAGGAACACGTCGAGTGCCATCGCGTTCTCGCCCTGCGCCTGCAGGCCGCGCCCGAACTGGTGCACCTGCAGCACGCTCGCCCCCGTCGGCGCCATCGCGCGCGCGATCGTGGCCGCGGCGGAGTCGCGCTGGCCGTTCGCGATCTGCAGACGCGCGAGCGTGGTGAGCGTCTGGAAGTTCGCCACGCCGACGCCCTCCCAGCCCACCGCCTGCTTCGCGAACCACAGCCCGTCGGCCAGGTGCGTCTTGTGGTCGGCGCAGTACTCGGCGGCGGCCACCCAGTTGTTCCACGAGTAGCCGTCGCGGTTGCGCAGCTCGCGCTTCATCTGCTCCACGTACAGGTCCTCGATGTGCTCCACCTGGATCGCGATCGGCACCCGCAGGTTCTCCCACCGCATCTCGAGCGTGGCCTTGTCGGGCAGCCGCTCCGTGAAGTCGTACGTGAGCCACTCGCGGTACTCGTCGGCCGCGGGCTTCGCCTTCACGCGTAGCACGTCTTCCGCCGGGTCATACGTGAATGCGCCCCAGGACGTCGAGTTGCGCGAGAAGATCACCGTCCACTCCGCGGGGTCGGCGATGAAGAACAGGCCGTAGTCGCCGGCGGCGAGCTTCTGTCCCTGCACCAGCACGTCGTGCGAGAACGACACCACCGTGTTTTCGTTCGCGCCGCCGCGCCACGGGCACTGCGTGCAGTTGTTGAAGCCCAGGTCGTGCAGCCCGTACGGCACCAGCGTGCCCCAGATCTTGCCCTTGCGGTCCTCGCCCGCGGGGCTGTGCACGCGCGGACTGCTGTAGTCCACGCTCACCTTCACGGGCCCGATCCACTGCGTGACCGTGGCCTTCTGGTTGTTGCCGCTGTAGGGCTGCGTGATGGTCTGCGCGCCGGCGCGGGCGGTCAGCGCGAGCGCCAGGGCCAGGACGGTGGCGGTGCGACGGAACATGCGGCGCCTCCTGTGGTGGGTCCGGTCGGAAGGCCGCGGAGTATCCGCGCCGCGGGCCCGGGCGCGCAGGAGCGGCCGCCGAGCGCGGCGAGGCGTGCACGAGCGCCGCGAACGCGCGCACGGACGAGCCGCCCGCGTCGCTGCAGGCGCCGGCCCCGGTCCCGGGGCCGCCCCACCCTACCGCGTCTTCTCGGGCACCCAACCCTGCTTCTGGAGCTCGGGCATGATGTGGCGCGCCACGGCCTGCTGGGCCGTGGTGCTCCCCGAGGATTCGAGCGTGTTGAGGGTGCCTGACCATACGAGCCGGCCGCCCTCCAGCTTCGAAGACCACAGGTCGGTCTGCATGCGCATGACGGTGTCGGTTTCGGTGTAGCCGGGTTCCTGCACCGACATCCACGAGTCGTGGAAGCGCCCGTAGTAGTCGTAGCTCGACACGCGCGTGGGCCGCACCGTGCCGGGGACGTAGCGACTGGTCTCCTCGTCCGGGAGGCGGACCGAGGTCAGCACGCCGTCGAAGGACTCCTTGCGGATCAGGTCGATCACCTGCTGCGTGTCGGGCACGGCCGCTTCGAACCGGCGGTACGACGCGGTGGCGGCGACGCCGCGCGCGGCGAGCTCGTTGACGTACGCGTCCTCCCACGCCCGGCGGCGCACGGGGTCCTTGCGGACCGCGATCACCAGGACGTTGTGGATCGAACCCGGCGCGAGCGACGCGTCGTGCCACTGGTTCGTCATCTGCGAGCCGGCGACGCAGCCGCTTCCCCACGGCCCGACGAACAGGACGAGGGCTGTGGCCAGGCCTCCGATGCCCAGGGTGCGTCTCGTGGCGTGCGACATGCGACCTCCTTTTGGAAGGGACGGGAATCCCGGATGGGCCCCGGGCCCGCGGCGACGTTCGGCGCGCGATCGTGGACCGCGCGCCTAGCCGCCGGTGGCCACCTCGGCGTCCAGGGTCGGGTAGTCCGTGTAGCCGTGCGCCCCGCCGCCGTAGAACGTGGCGGTGTCGGGAGCATGCAGGGCCGCGTTCTGCCGGAAGCGCTCCGGCAGGTCGGGGTTCGCGAGGAACAGCCTTCCGAACGAAACGGCATCCGCGACGTGCTCCGCCAGCGCCTGGGTCGCGGTCGTTCGGGTGTAGCCGTTCCCCACGATCAGGGGGCCGCGGCACGCCTGTCGGAGCGCCGTCAGCAGGACGATCACCGAGCCGTGGCGCACGTCGTCGTCCGATGAGGCGATCACGTGCGTCCAGGCGAGGTGGAAGCGGTTCGACTCGTGCAGCACGTGGCGGAACGTCTCCAGCGGCGCGGCGTCGCGCATGTCGTTGAACGCGCCGCCGGGCGAGAAGCGGATCCCCACGCGGTTGGCGCCGCACGCCTTCACGACGGCGGCGGTCACCTCGAGCGTGAGCCGCGACCGGTTCGCCGGCGAGCCGCCGTACGCGTCGGTGCGGTGGTTCGTTCCGCTGCGGAGGAACTGGTCCAGCAGGTAGCCGTTCGCATTGTGGATCTCGACGCCGTCGAAGCCCGCGGTCATCGCGTTGCGCGCGGCGGCGGCGTACTGCTCCACGATGCCCGGGATCTCCTCGATCTCGAGCGCGCGCGGCAGCACGTACGGCTCCACGCCGGTGTCCGTGAGGATCGTTCCGTTGCGCGGAGCGATCGCGCTGGGCGCCACCGGCAGGTCGCCGTCGGCCTGGAAGCTCGGGTGCGAGATCCGCCCCATGTGCCAGAGCTGGACGGCGATCCGGCCCCCGGCGGCGTGCACGGTATCCACGACCGTCTTCCAGCCGGCGATCTGCTCGGCGGTCCAGATGCCCGGAGTGTTCGGGCAGCCGGTGCCCTGGCGCGAGATGGCGGTGGCCTCGGTGATGACGAGCCCCGCGCCCGCCCGCTGCGCGTAGTACTCGGCCATCATCGGCGTCGGGACGCGCCCCGGGCCCGCGCGCATGCGGGTCATCGGAGGCATCACGACGCGGTTCGGCGCGGAGATCGCGCCCAGTCGGATCGGCGTGAACAGGGTCGGAGTCGGCATGTCGGTGACCTCTTCGGGGGGACGCCCGCCGCGCGGCGACGGGACTCGCCGGCCGGCGCGGTCGAGCGAGCGATGCGGTCCTGCGCGGCCTCGTCGCGTCCCACGGCATCCGCACGTTCGGGGCCAGCCGGCGGTCGCGCGCGTGATGCCGGCCAAACCGCTCGGCTCGTGGGCCGTACGGGCAGGCGTCGCTCGTGCCCGCGCGCGTCGTGCGCTGCTTTCACGGCAGGAATTGCAAAGCCACGCCCCGCTTTTCAAAGCCGGTTCGCCCGCGCGGGTGACGCGGCGAACCGGGACGCGGGTCGAACGCGCGGAGGCGGTTCGCCGCGCGCCGCGACCCTGCGCAGGGTTCGCACACGCGGGATCGCTGGACCCGGACGAGCGACGGGCGGGAACTGGCGCCGTGATCACGACGCCCGCAGCCTGTAGAGTCCGCGCACGGCCCGGCGCGTCGCATGGGCCGGCGCCGGCCGCGGCGCGGTCGCTTCGATTCCCGTGGAAGTCCGTCTCCCCTCGAGGGTCCCTCCCATGCGTCGATTCGTCCTCGCTTCGCTCGCGATGCTCGCGTTCGCGGCCACCCCCGTCCTCGCGGATCCCGGCGTCGAGGCGCGCTGGTTCGACGGCTGGCTGCGCGTGACGCTGGACGGCTCCTACGGTGGCGCGTTCTACCAGGTGTGGCGCTCCGACGGGGCGGCCACGGACCTGCGCCCGATGCTCTCCCAGTACACGCTGTGCACCGGCGACTGCTTCCTCACCGATCCCGACGCCGTTCCCGGCCGCACGTACTGGTACCGCTTCGACCTGCAGGTGCCCGGCGGTGGCAGCGCGGTCTCCTACGGGCCGTACGCCGTGACCGTGCCCGACACGCCGGTCGGCCTGCGCGTGGGGCCGAACCCGTCGCGCGGGACGGTGCGCGTGGACCTGTCGCTGCCCGGCACCAACCGCACCGACGCGCCGCTCGCCGTCGATGCGCGCGTGCTCGACCTGCAGGGGCGGACCGTGCGCGTGCTGCACGCGGGCGGCCTGCGCCGCGGCGTCACCTCGCTCACCTGGGACGGCCGCGACGCCGCGGGCGCCGCGCTGCCGGCGGGGCTCTACTTCGTGCGCTATGTCACGCCCGTGGGCCGCGCGACCGCGCGGATCACGCGCGTCCAGTGACGCCGGCGCGCCGTCCCGGTTCCGCGCCCCCATGACGAACGCGCTCGCGCGCTACGCGCGCTGGCTGCACACCGGCTGGCCCGCCGGTCGCGTGGAGCAGCTGCCCGTGGTGGGCCCCGACGGCCGCACGAACGTGCCCGGCGTGTTCGTGGCCGGCGACCTCGCGGGCGTGCCGCTGCTCAAGTTCGCGCTCGATTCCGCGGTGCGCGTGACGCGGGCGATCCACGCCGAGTTGGCGCCCCGGCGCGGCGACGACGCGACGCTCGACCTTCTCGTGGTGGGCGGCGGCGTGGCCGGCATGGCCGCGGCGGTCGAGGCGCGAACACTGGGCCTGCGGTTCGAGGTGATCGAAGCGACCGGTCCGTTCGCGACGGTGGAGAACTTCCCGCTCCGCAAGCCCATCTTCACCTACCCCGCCGCGATGAAGCCCGAAGGCGCGCTGCAGGTGGGCGCGCCGGTGCGCGAGGCGCTGCTCGCCGAGCTGAACGCGCAGGTGGCGGCCGCGGGCATCGTGCCGACGCTCGCGCGCGCCGAGCGGATCGAGCGGCGCGGCGGCGTGCTTCGCGTGCACCTGCAGGGTGGCGGCGTGCGCGAGGCTCGGCGCGTGCTGGTGGCGATCGGGCGCAGCGGCGACCACCGCAGGCTCGGCGTTCCGGGCCAGGACGCCGGCAAAGTGTTCAACCGCCTGCACGACCCGGCCGACCACCGCGGCCGCGACGTGCTCGTGGTGGGTGGCGGTGACTCGGCGCTCGAGGCGGCCGCGGCGCTCGCCGACGCCGGCGCTCGCGTGACGCTCGCCCACCGGCAGCCCCAGTTCTCGCGCGCGAAGGGCGAGACGATCGAGCGCGTGCACGCGCTGGCCGCCGAAGGCCGGCTGGCGTTGCGGCTGGGCGCGACGCTGCAGGAGATCCGCGCCACCGACGTGCTGCTGAAGCCCGGCGCGGCGGCACCCGAGGCGATTCCGAACGACGTCGTATTCGCGCTGATCGGGCGCGAGGCGCCGCTCGCGTTCCTGCGCCGCTCCGGGATCGCGGTCGCGGGCGACGGTTCACCGCTCGGTTGGGCCGTGATCGCCGCGTTCGTGGCGGCGCTCGTGCTGATGTACGACTGGAAGGGCACGGGCTTCCTCGAGGGGGCGCTGTGGTCGAAGCTCGCGTGGCCGGGCGACGTGCCGCAACGGGTGGCGTCGCTCGGCGAGGGCTGGGCGGCGCAGGTGGCCGATCGCGCCACGCTCGTGGGCACGATCGCCGTGTCCATGAAGAGCCGGAGCTTCTGGTACACGCTGCTCTACACCGTGATCGTGGGCGTGTTCGGCTGGCAGCGGGCGCGGCGGCGCGCGACGCCCTACGTCACGCGGCAGACGTGGGTGCTGTTCCTGGTCCAGGCGGTCCCGCTCTTCCTGCTGCCCGAGGTGCTCCTGCCGTGGCTCGGTTACCGCGGCGCGTTCGACCAGGGGGCCGGCCGCGCGATCGGCGACGCGCTGTTCGAGCGCTACATCCCCGCCGCCGACTACGCCGCGCGCCACTGGCCCGAGTGGGGCCACCCGCGCGCGTACTGGCGCGCGTACGGTTTCATCCTGGCGTGGCCGCTGAACGTGTACGACGTCTTCACCGCGCAGCCGATGTGGGCGTGGCTCGGCATCGGGTTCGTGCAGACGTTCGTGCTGATCCCGCTCGCCGTGCTGCGCTGGGGCAAGGGCGCCTACTGCGGCTGGGTCTGCTCGTGCGGCGCGCTGGCCGAGACGCTCGGCGACACGCAGCGCGGCAAGATGCCGCACGGGCCGGGCTGGAACCGCGTGAACCTGGTGGGCCAGGTGTTCCTCGCCATCGCGTTCGCCCTGCTCGCGCTGCGCGTGGCGGCGTGGGCGCTGCCGGCGAGCGGGCTGGGCGCGCTGTTCGACCTGCTGCTCGAGGGCAAGGACGCGCAGCACCGGCTCGTGAACCCGCTCAGCTGGAAGTGGTTCGTGGACATCCTGGTGGGCGGCGTGATCGGCGTCGGCTTCTACTTCAAGTACTCGGGCCGCGTGTGGTGCCGGTTCGCCTGCCCGCTCGCCGCGCTCATGCACGTGTACGCGCGCTTCAGCCGCTTCGCGATCGTGAGCGACAAGAAGAAGTGCATCTCGTGCAACGTGTGCACGTCGGTGTGTCACCAGGGCATCGACGTGATGGCGTTCGCGAACAAGGGCCGCCCCATGCAGGACCCCCAGTGCGTGCGCTGCTCGGCGTGCGTGCAGGGCTGCCCCACCGGCGTGCTGCAGTTCGGCGAGGTGCGGGGCGACGGGTCGCTGATCCGGGTGGACACGCTCATGGCGTCGCCGGTGCTCGCTCGCGAGGGCGCGGGTGCGGGTGCGCGAGGAGGCTCGTCGTGACGAAGCGAAGCGGACGTGCGCGATGGTGCGTGTGGCTGTCGGTGCTCGTGCTGGGGGCGTGCGGCGTGCCCGCGGCGGCGCCCCCGCCGGTGGAGCCGGCGTTCGACGCCACGTGGCGCGACGGCAAGGCGGAACTGGACGGCTACCGGCTGGGGATCGCGCGCTACGGGCACCCGCGCACCGGGCGCGCGGTGGCGATCTACGTGACCGAACCGTTCAGCCGTACGCGGCACGTGAAGCTGGACGATCCCTCCCGCGACCCGGCGGACGTCGCGGACGTGCTCAAGCTGAACCTCGTGCGCGACTTCCAGACGGGCATCTACGACTACCACACGATGGTGTCGTTGTTCGCGAACGCGTCGGACTTCTCCGCGCGGAAGATCGCGTTCACCAGCTCCGAGTGGTGCGGGCAGGTGCACGAGGAGCTGATCGCGGACGGCTCCACCCTGTCGCAGCGCGTGGCGAGCTACTTCGAAGGCGAGAGCGGCGAACGCACGTTGGCGATTCCCGCGGGCGGTGTCCACGAGGACGAGCTGTTCGTGCGACTGCGCGGGCTTCGCGGCGCGTGGTTGTCACCCGGCGAGACGCGCACCGTGCCGTTCCTGGCGAGCCCGTTCTGGCGGCGGCTGGCGCACCGGCCCACGCAGTGGACGCGCGCCTCGATCGAACGGCTGCCACGCACCGAGGTGGCGCGCGTGCCGGCGGGCGCGATCCCGGCCGACGTGTACGTGGTGCGCCCCGAGGACGGCCGCGAGGGCCGCTTCTGGGTGGAGCGCGCGCACCCGCACCGCATCGTGCGCTGGGCATGGACGCCGCCGGCCGGCGCGAGCCCGCTGGGCGGCGCGGACTCGGGCGAGCTCACCGGCAGCACGCGGCTCGACTACTGGCGCACGCACGATCCGGGCGACGAGCGGCTGCTGCGCACGTTGGGGCTCGCGGCGCCGGTGCGCTGACGCGCGGCCCGCGCGCCGTCAGAGGGCGACGGCACGCGCGCTCACGCGCTCGCGCCGCAGTCGCGTGAGGCGCGGCTCGAGCACATGGTGGCCCGCGGCCACCAGCAGGCCGAGCACGAAGCAGCCGATCCACAGCACGTGCGCGCCCAGGTGCTGGAGCACGGCGGTGCCCGCGAGCGGCGCGAGGAACGACGCGATGCCGAAGCACAGCCCGTACGCGCCCTGGTAGCGGCCGCGCAGCTCGGGCAGCGCGATGTCGGCCACCACGGCGTTGCCCGTGGGCAGCACCGCGATCTCGCCGATCGTCCACACGGCCGCGCACGCGCCGAACATCCACGGCTGGTGCGCGAACGCGTTGAGTCCGAAGCCGAGCCCCACGAGAGTGGCGCCCGCCGACAGCACGCGTGAGCGGTTGCGCGCCGCGAGCCGCGGCGCGAGGAACGGCTGCACCAGCACGATCAGCACGCCGTTCACGGCCAGCACCAGCCCCAGCGCACGCCGGGACACGTGGTGCGCCGTCATGTCCATGGGGAGCGTGCTCACGTGCTGCATGAAGATGAGCATCACCGCCACGCTCAGCACGATGAACGCCAGGAACGGCCCGTCGCGGTACGGCGCGAGGAACCCGCGCACGAGCCCGTGCTTCGGCGCCGCGTTCACCGACCTGTCGGGCGCGGGCAGCGTCTCGGGCAGCAGCCGCCACACGAGCAGGCCGAACAGGATGCTCGTGATCCCGTCACCCACGAACAGCAGCACGAACGAGACCGACGCGAGCAGCCCGCCCAGCGCCACGCCCACCGAGAAACCGAGGTTGATCACCCAGTAGATGAGCCCGAACGCGCGGATGCGGTCGCCGCTCGGCACGAGGTCGGCGACCGCCGCCTGCATCGCGGGGCGGTAGCACTCGCCCACCATCGCCACCAGCACCACGCCGGGCGCGATGAACTCCAGCCGTTGCGCGAAGCCGAGCGCGATCATCCCGGCGCCGCCCAGCAGCAGGGCGCCCACCATGGTGGCGCGGCGGCCCACGTGGTCGGCCAGGTAGCCGCCGAGCGGGCTCGCGATCATGCCGCCGGCGCCGTACAGCGACACGACGATGCCCGCCGTGGTCGCCGGCAGGTGGCGCTCCTGCGTGAGGTAGATCGCCAGCAGCGGCACCACGAACGTGCCGGCGCGGTTCACGAAGATGCCCCCGAACAGCACCCAGAACGCGCGCGGCAGCCCGCCGCCCATCTCGCGAAGGCGGGCGCGGATCACGGGCGGACCCCGGCGGGACGTCGGACGGCCGTGGTGGCGAGGGGTTCGGTGGGCGAGGATCGCATGCCGCAATCTAACGGCCGGCCCGGCCGGGTGTCACGAATCGGATCGCGCGACCGAACGTGCTGCGGTCCGGAGCCGCGCGTCGGCGCTCCGGGCGAACGTCCTTCGCGTGCGGTGCTGCTTGCGCGGGCGCGCGGCCAGCGCCGCGTCGGGCGTGAACTCGCGGCGCGGCGGGCCCGCCGGTGCGGGCGGGCAGCGCGAAGGCCGCGGCGGGAACGAGCCCACCGCGGCCTTCGCCGGGCTCGGCCCGCCTACTGGAGGCCGCGGCGCTCCAGCAGGGCCTGCTCGTCGGGCTCGCGACCGCGGAAGCGCTTGTAGAGCTCCATCACGTCCTCGCTCCCGCCCTTCTCGAGCACGTTCGTGCGGAACGACTTCGCGGTGGCCGCGTCGAACAGCCCCTTCTGCTTGAACGCCTGGAACGCGTCGGCGTCGAGCACCTCGGCCCACAGGTAGCTGTAGTAGCCCGACGAGTAGCCGCCCGCGAACACGTGCTGGAAGTACGGGCTCCGGTAGCGCGGCACGATCGTGGCCGGCAGGCCGGCGGCGCGCATGGCGTCGGCTTCGAACGCGACCGGGTCGGCGACCACCGCCGGCGCCCTCAGCGTGTGCCACTTCATGTCGAGCAGGCACGCGGCCACGTACTCGGTGGTGGCGAAGCCCTGGTCGAAACGGCGCGCGTCGGTCAGCTTCTGCACGAGCGCCGTGGGAATCACCTCGCCCGTGCGGAAGTGCTTCGCGAACAGCGCCAGCACCTCGGGCTCGTGCACCCAGTTCTCCATCACCTGGCTCGGCAGCTCCACGAAGTCCTGCGGCGTACGCCCCACGCCCCGGTACTGCACGCGCGACAGCATCGAGTGCAGCGCGTGGCCGAACTCGTGGAACAGCGTCTCGGTTTCCTCCAGCGACAGCAGCGCCGGGTCGCCGCCCGCGGGCCGCGAGAAGTTGCACACGTTCACCACCACCGGCCGCACGGAGCGGCCGTCCTTCACGTACGTCTCGCCGTACGTGCCCGACCACGCGCCGCCGCGCTTGCCGGGGCGCGGGTGGTAGTCGCAGTACCACACGGCCAGGTGCGAACCGTCGGCATCCTTCACCTCGAACGCGCGCACCTCGGGGTGGTACACGGGCAGGTCCTTGCGCTCGGTGAACGTGAGGCCGTACAGCCGGTGCGCCACCTCGAACACGCCCTCGCGCACGCGATCGAGCGAGAAGTACGGGCGCAGCGCCGCCTCGTCGAGCGCGTAGCGGGCCTGGCGGATCTTCTCGGTGTAGTAGAACCAGTCCCACGGCCGCAGCGAATCCGTGATGCCGTCGGCGCGCATCGCGGACTGCAGATCGGCCGCCTCGCGCGCCGCCACCGCCAGCGCCGGCTTCCACACGCGCTGCAGCAGCGCGTCCACGCGCTCGGGCGTCTTCGCCATGTTCTCGGCCAGCACGAAGTCCGCGTGCGTGGCGTAGCCCAGCAGCCTCGCGCGCTCGGCGCGCAGCGCCACGATGCGGGTGAGCACCGGCTTGTTGTCGTTCGCGTCGCCGTGGTTCGCGCGCTCGACGTAGGCCGTGAACATCTGCTGCCGCAGGTCCCGCCGCGAGGAGTACTGCAGGAACGGCCACAGGCTCGGCGCCTGCAGCGTGAACACCCACTGCCCGGGCTTGCCCGCGCGCGTCGCCTCGTCCGCCGCGCCCGCCACCACGCGCTCGGGCAGACCCGCGAGATCGTCGCGGCTCGTCAGCGCCAACGTGAACGCGTTCGTGTCGTGCAGCAGGTGGTCGCGGAACTGGATCGACAACGTGGACAGCTCGGTGTTGATCTCGCGCAACTGCTGCTTGCCGCCGGCATCCAGCAGCGCGCCGCCGCGCACGAAGTCCTTGTACGTGCGCTCCAGCAGCATCGCCTGGTCGGGGCGCAGGTGCGCCTTCGCCCGGGCGTCCCACACGGCGCGCACGCGAGCGAACAGTCGCTCGTCCATCAGCACGTCGTCGCGGTGCGCCGACAGCAGCGGCGAGGACTCGCGCGCGATCGCCTGCAGGCCGGGCGTGGTCTCGGCGCCCGACAGCCCGCCGAACACGGCGTTCACGCGCGCCAGCGTGAGCCCCGACTGGTCCAGCGCCACGATCGTGTTCTCGAACGTGGGCGCCGTCGTGGCGCCCGCGATCG
>JBGAOB010000427.1:0-2324 GCA_044222045.1 Candidatus Eiseniibacteriota bacterium | reverse complement strand
TGGGCACCGACCTCGGCGCCCCGAGCCCGCCGCGCAGCGCCGAGGCGGAGGCCATGCGACGGAAGATCACCGACGGCATGAAGGGCGGCGAGAAGCCGGCGAGCTGACGGTCGCCTTCGACGCCGGAGCATCCCGAGGCCCCGCGAGTGATCGCGGGGCCTCGTCGCTTGCGTCGGCACGTTTCCCGGTCCGCCCGTCTCCGGCACGACCGGCGGGACGATCCACGCCGCGGCCGCTAACCCGCACGGCCGCGTGGCGGTCGCCGCGGTCGCCCTACGGCAGCAGCACCCAGCGTTTCGTCACGCGCACGCCGCCCGACTCGGCGGCCACGAAGTAGAGCCCGGCGCGCAGCGCCCGGGGATCGAGCGACACGCGGGCGTCGCCGGCGAGCACGCTGCCGTCGAACAGCCGCCGCACGCGCCGTCCGGTCACGTCCAGCAGATCCACGCGGCCGCGGCCCGCGGCGGGCCACGTGACGCGCGCGAACGTGGGCCCGCGCGACGGATTGCGCTCCACCGCCAGCGCCAGCCGCCGCGGCGCGATCGCACCCGGAGCGTCCAGCGTCAGCACCGTGTCGAGCGCCAGCCGGGTGCCCCACGAGTACGCCGGCACGCCCGTCACCGTGACCTCGCCCAGCGAGTCCGCCAGCACCATCCCGGTGCGCACGGTGCTCGTGTCGAGCACGCTCACGATGCGGTAGTGCACGGGCTGGTACGGCGCCACCGTGAAGCGCTGCAGGCGGCGCGGCGTCACGTCCACGAGCGCGGACTCCGGCGCGTAGAACACCTGGTCCAGCCGGATGATCCCTCGCGTGTGGATCTCCGCCTCCCAGCGGTCGTGCTCGTCGACCACGTCCGGGTTCCACTCCACGAACCCGTTGATCGTGCCCACGCTGTCGCCGCTCGCGGCGTGCCCGTCGCCGGGATCGTCGTCGAGGCTGCAGTTCGAGAGCGCCGGGTAGCTGCGGTTGAGCCGGAAGCGGTGCAGGTAGGCGGGGTTCTCCATCGGGATCCACAGCTGATCGCCGCTCGTGAGGTGGCCGCGCATGTCCCAGAAGAACGTGCCGCCGCGGCGGTGATCGCGCATCGCCTGGAAGAACGGGATCTTTTCCGCCCAGCCGCTGATGTTGTCGAGCTTGCCGCTCACCGTGAACACGGGCGGCAGGTCGCGCGTGGACGGCGTGCCCGCGAGATACGTGTCGTTCAGCAGGTCGAACACCGGCAACCCCCCCGGCGTCGGCAGGTTGTTCGCGACGGTGCCCCAGAGCTGGTCGGTCACGTAGCGCATCGAGCGGCCCGGGTTCGCCCAGCTCGTGGTGTCGGGGTCGGTGAGGAAGGAGAAGTCCACCTTGCCCACCACGCCCATCCCGGCGGCGAAGCGGCCGGGGTGCTGGAACAGCAGCTGCAGTGCGCCCATGCCGCCCATGGAGTAGCCGAACACCACCACGCGGTTCGGGTCGATGGGGAAGCTGCGCAGCATCCAGTCGAGCGTGTACAGGATGCGGCGCGACGTGTAGTCCACCACCACGCCGCCCGTGGGCACGCCGTTCACCTCGCGCGTGATGTCGTAATCCGGGTGGTAGCCGAACCAGTACGTGTTCCAGCCGCTCGGCAGCGTGTCGTCCATCGTGAGCAGCCACTCGCCGGGCTCCGACGTGCCGCGCACGACGTCCATGAAGTTGCCGCGTGAATGGTGCAGGCGCAGCAGCAGCGGGCCCGGCGGTGACACGCCGCCGCCGTGCATCGCGAAGTCGTAGGGGATGCTGCCGCGGTTCGCCATGGCCGGCGTGTCCGGAGTCTCGCGGTCGCTCGCCCACATCGTGTACACGCGGGACGTGACCTCGTTGAACGTGACGAGCGACTGGAACACGGGCCGCACGGGCGCCACCACCTCGCCGACCGACGCGACGAGCGCGTTGCCGCCCGGCGTGACCACCCGGTCCTCCGGGAACGCGCCCGGCTGCGAGGTGACCGCGTACCAGCCGCCACCGATCACCGTGCACGTGGCCACGAACAGGCCCTGTGCGGGGTCGAGCGACGGCGCGAGCGAGTCCACCGAGAAGCCGCGCACGATGCCGGTGCGCGTGGCGAGCCGCCGGTCGTACGCGGACGAGTCGCCCGCCGCGCCCATCAGCGTGGCGGCGTCGAGATCGGCGGCCGACGTGATCGGCGTGGTCGAGCGGTACACGCGGTACGTCCAGCCCGTGCCGGGCGGGCACGTCCACGTGAGGAACGTCTGGCCGTCGTGGTGCAGCGCGGCCAGCGCGCTCACGCGGTTCGGCTGCGGCCCCTGCGGCGTCAGCCGGTCCGCCGCCACGTCGAGCC
>JBGAOB010000426.1:0-2325 GCA_044222045.1 Candidatus Eiseniibacteriota bacterium | reverse complement strand
GGCGGCACGCCGGTCGTGCTGTGCGAGACGCGCGGCGGCGCGGATCTGGGTTGGGGCGCGAAAGGCACCATCCTGATGGACGGCCGCACGAACGATTCGCTGCTGGCCGTGCCGGCGGCGGGCGGCGAACTCAAGCCCGCGGCGCGCATCGACCGGGCGAGCGGGGAGTTCGGCAGCGCGTGGTCGGTGTTCCTGCCCGACGGCGAGCACTTCCTGTTCATCGGCAACAAGCAGGGTGCGGGCGGCGGCAACATCCGGCTCGGCAAGCTCGGCACGCTCGAGTCCCGGCTGCTCGGTTCGAGCGACGGCCGCGTCGAATACGCCGCCGGGGACTGGGTGATCTACCTCAAGGGCACCACGCTGCTGGCGCAGAAGCTCGACCTGGCCGCGGGCAAGCTCACGGGGCAGCCGCTGACGGTGGCGGAGAACATCCGCATGGGCAGCGCGAGCGGGCACTTCTCCTCGTCCGCTTCCGGCGCGCTGGCGTGGGCGCGCGGGGTCGAAGCGGAGAACCAATCGCTGCTCGAGGTGGACCGCAAGGGCATCCCGGTCGGCGGCGTGCTGACGTCGGGCATGATGGCCAACCCGGAACTCTCGCCGGACGGCAAGCGCATCCTGTTCGAGCGCGTGGCCGCACCCGGGGGCGAGTCCGAAATCCTGGTGCGCGACCTCGTGCGCGGCACCGAGACCAAGCTCACGTTCGGGCAGGGCCCGGCGAAGGCACCCCGGTGGTCTCCCGACGGTCGCCGGTTCGCGTGCATGCTCGATCGCGGGAACGTGAGCACGGTGCTCGTCGGTTCGTCCGACGGCCTCGGCAGGCCGGACACGATCGCCGTGTCCGGGACGGGCCTGTCCCTCCTCACGCAGTGGGCCGTGGCGGGCTCGCGCATCGTGATCACGCCGGCGGACTTCCAGGGCTCGTGGGTGGCGAGCCTCGACAGCGCCGGGGCCGGGTTCCGGCGCCTCGCGGGGATCTCGGGCCTGATGGCGCAGTCCGCGATCTCGCCCGACGGCCGCTGGATCGCCTACGCCTCGAACGAAGGCGGCGGCGCGGTGCAGATCTACGTCCAGAGCCTGACGGGGACGCCGGGCCGCTGGCAGGTGACCGTGAACGGCGGCTACATGCCGCAGTGGACGAAGGGCGGCGCCGAACTGGTGTTCGAATCGCCCAGCGCGATCATGGCGGTCGACATCGACACCCGGGAGAGTTTCCACGTGGGCACGCCGGTGAAACTCTTCGATCTGCCGAAGTCGCTCGGGGACGTGAACACGCGCTTCTGGACCGCGAGCGCGGACGGCCAGCGGTTCTTCGTGATGAAGCCGCCGCGCACCACCAGCACCAGCCCGGTCGAGGTGGTCAGCGACGTGCGCTCGATCCTGAACCGCAAGTAGGTGGGCGGGGCGAACCACGCGCGAGCGGGCGGGCGGCCGCGGGGGGCTTTCCCCGCGGCCGCCTTTCGTGAATAGTGCCCCGCACATGTCCCGCTCTCACTCGCCGTCCGTCCGCCGCGCCGCCGCCGTCCTGCTGCTCGCCGCCACCGCGCTCGCCGCGTTCGCCTCGCTCGGGGCGCGCGACAAGCTCGTCCTGCCGCCGCTCGTGTTCGTGCAGCGCCAGCGCGTGCCCGGCCTGGCGCTGGCGCTCGGCGTCGGCCCCGCGGGCCGCACCGTGGTCGGGGGCGGCCGGCTGGTCGTGCGCGAGAGCGACGGCCGCTACGTGCCGCTCGTGCCCGAGGCGCGCTTCTACGACGTCGCCCACCCGAGCGTGTCCTTCGACGGCCGCTGGGTGGCGTTCGCGGCCGTGACCGCGCGCGACAGCGCGTGGCGCATCTGGAAGTGCACGGCCAGCGGGCGCGAGATCCAGCCGGTGACGCGCACCGACCGCGCCGCCGATCCCGGTGCGGCGTACGGGCCCGACGGCGCGCGGCGGTTCGCGCGCTACGACGACTTCCAGCCGTGCTGGCTGCCCGACGGCCGGATCGCGTTCGCGAGCACGCGCTTTCCGCTGCTCGGCCAGCACAACGTGCCCGCGAGCAACCTGTGGGTGGTGAACGCCGACGGCTCCGGAATGCGCCGCATCACCGCCGAGCGCGACGGCGGCGAGGCCCCGTCGATCGACGCGGCGACCGGGCGGCTCGTGTACGCGCGCGCGTTCTTCAACCGCTACCGCGCCGCCGACGACGCGGACGGGATCGTGACCGGCTTCGAGGGCGCGCTGCCCGCGGACACCGTCGACCTGTGGCACGCGGGCTCGATCGAGTTCGACGGCGACCACCTGCGCCTCGCGGGCGGCGATCCGCGCACGCGCGACGGACAGATGGCGTACGC
>JBGAOB010000052.1:0-20455 GCA_044222045.1 Candidatus Eiseniibacteriota bacterium | reverse complement strand
CGCTTGATCGACATGGGTATCCAGCCGTTCCTCGTGGCCTCGTCCGTGAACCTGATCCTCGCCCAGCGACTGGTGCGCCGCGTGTGCGCGGCCTGCAAGCGCCCGATCGAGCTGAGCGAAGAGGTGCTGCGCGAGCTGCAGATGACGCCCGAGCACGCCAAGGGCGGCACGTTCTTCGAGGGCGAAGGCTGCGTCGAGTGCAACAACACCGGCTATCGCGGCCGCGCCGGCGTGTACGAGGTGATGAACGTCTCGCCGCGGCTGCGCGACCTGATCCTGGAACGCGGCTCGGCGCTCGACATCAAGCGCACGGCGATCGAGGAAGGCATGCTCACGCTGCGGCGCGACGGACTCGAGAAGCTCCGCCGGGGCGTCACGACTGTGGAAGAGATTCTCAAGGAAACCGCCGCGGACAATCTGTGATCCACGGCGCAACGGGAACGGGAGAGGAGAACCATGGCTGAGCTGACCCTCCGGCAGCTGCTCGAGGACATGGTGCAGCGGAAGGCATCCGACCTGCACGTGACGGCGGGTGTGCCGCCCGAGTTGCGCATCGACGGCTCCGTGACGCCGACGGAGTACGAGGTGCTCTCCCCCGAGAAGTGCGCCCAGATCGCCTACAGCGTGCTCTCCGACGAACAGCGCAAGCGCTTCGAGACCACGAAGGAGCTGGACTTCTCGTTCGGCGTGAAGGGCCTGGCCCGCTACCGCGCGAACGTGTTCCTGCAGCGCGGCGTGGTGTCGATGGCGATCCGGCAGATTCCGTACGAGATCCTGCCCATGGAGAAGCTGGGCCTGCCGCCGGTGGTGCGCGACTTCACGAATCGCCAGAAGGGCCTGGTGCTGGTGACGGGGCCGACGGGCTCGGGCAAGTCGACGACGCTGGCCGCGATGATCGATCGCATCAACGCCCAGCGTCAGAGCCACATCATGACGATCGAGGATCCGATCGAGTACATCCACCACCACAAGAAGTGCATCGTCAACCAGCGCGAGATCGGCGCGGACACGGAGTCGTTCCCGACCGCGCTCAAGTACGTGCTGCGCCAGGACCCCGACATCATCCTGATCGGTGAAATGCGCGACCTCGAGACCATCGAGGCGGCGCTGACGATCGCCGAAACGGGCCACCTGGTGTTCGCGACGCTGCACACGAACTCCACGTACGAGGCGGTCAACCGCATCGTGGACGTGTTCCCGGCGGACCAGCAGAAGCAGATCCTCACGCAGCTCGCGTTCACGCTCGAAGGCGTGGTGACGCAGCAGCTGATCCCGCGCAGCCGTGGCGCGGGCCGCATCCTCACGTCCGAAGTCCTCGTGTGCACGCCGGCGATCAAGGCCGTGATCCGCGAGGGCAAGATCCACCAGATCTACAGCCTCATGCAGGCCGGGCAGAAGTTCGGCATGCAGACCATGAACCAGGCGCTCCTGCAGGCGGTGCTCGACAAGCACCTGTCCGGCGAGGACGCCCTCGACCGCAGCACGGACCGCGTGGAGCTGGAAGGCATGCTCCAGAAGGTCCTGCGGTCCGCCGCCTGACCCGGAGGACACGATGCCCGTTTACACTTGGAAAGGTCGGACGCTGGCGGGCGAGGCCCAGGCCGGTGAAATCGAGGTCGGACGGCAGGAGGAAGCGCTCGAAATCCTGCGCAAGAAGCGCGTCCTGGTGACGTCGCTGCGGCCGAAGTCGGCGGGCATCAGCCTGCCGAAGTTCGGCGGCGGCGTGAGCGTGAGCACGAAGGAGCTCGCGATCTTCACGCGCCAGTTCGCCACCATGATCTCGGCGGGTCTGCCGCTGGTGCAGTGCCTGGACATCCTCGCGAAGCAGTCGAGCAAGCCGTCGTTCGGCCGCGTGATCGGTGAAGTGACGCGCGAGGTCGAGGCCGGCGCCACGCTGTCGGACGCGCTCGGCAAGCACAAGTCGGTGTTCGACGACCTTTTCCGCAACATGGTCGCGGCCGGCGAGGCCGGCGGCGTGCTGGACGAGATCCTGCTGCGCCTGGCGACCTACATCGAGAAGGCCGACGCCCTCAAGCGCAAGGTGCAGAGCGCCATGGTCTACCCGGCCGTCGTGCTCACCGTGGCGCTCGGCGCGACGGCGTTCATGCTGATCTTCATCATCCCGACGTTCGCGAAGATGTTCATGGACTTCGGCGGGGAGCTGCCGCTGCCCACGAAGATCGTGCTCATGCTGTCGAACGCGCTCGTGAAGTGGTGGTGGGCCGGCCTGCTGGCGATCTTCGCCGGCGTGGTCGCGCTGCAGCGCTACTACGTCACCGAGAACGGGCAGCGGGTGATCGACGGGCTGCTCATCAAGTCGCCGGTGCTGGGCGACGTGCTGCTGAAGGGCGCCGTGGCGCGCTTCACGCGCACGCTGGGCACCCTGATCTCCTCGGGCGTGCCGATCCTGGCCGGTCTCGAGATCACCGCCCGCACCGCGGGCAACAAAGTGATCGCCGAGGCCATCATGACGGCTCGCGCCTCGATCCGCGAAGGCGAGACCGTGTCGGCGCCGCTCAAGCAGTCGGGCGTGTTCCCGCCGATGGTCGTGCAGATGATCTCCGTGGGCGAGCAGACCGGCGCCCTCGACGAGATGCTCACGAAGATCGCCGTGTTCTACGAAGCCGAGGTCGACACGGCCGTCGACACGCTCACGTCGATCATCGAGCCGGTGATGATCGTGGTCATGGGCGGCATCGTCGGCGGCATGGTCGTGTCGATGTACCTCCCGATGTTCAAGCTGATCAGCGTGGTCTCGGCGCAGGGTTGATCGTGACCGACGCCCGCGCTCCGCACGTCCTTCGGGACTCCGCACCACAGCCCGACCCGGGTTGGGAGGGACTCGCCGCACTCGTGCGGGTCCGCCTGCTCGTGGCGGCGCTGGCGCTGCCGTTCGGCATCCTGCTTCGGCCGGACCGGACGGCGGACATGGCCGGGGTGCTCGGGGCGTCGCTCGCGGCGGTGGGCGTGCTGTCGGCGGTGTTCCTGGTGCTGCTGCGCCTGCGCCGCGGGCTGTGGGCGCAGCAGCTGCTTCACGTGGCCGCGGACCTCGCGATCATCACGATCGTGTCCGCGTGGACCGGCGGCCGCGACAGCCAGTTCGTTCTGTTCTACGCGCTGGCGGTGATCTATGGCGGCATCATGGCCGGCCTGTCGGGCGGCCTGTTCGCCGCGGCCGGCGCGTGCGCCGGCTTCGTGGCGCTGCCGTGGCTGGGCGCCCTGTGGACGGGACGGCCCGAGAACGCCGTGGTGGGCTCGCTGCCGCGCCCGGAGCTGCTGGTGGGATTCCTGGCGCTGGTGGGCGCGCTCGCGGGCGTGCTCGGCGAACGGGCGCACCGCACGCGTGCCGACCTCGAGCGCACGGCGCGCGAGCTCAAGCGGGTGCGCGTGGACAACGACGCGATCCTGCGTCACCTGGCCACCGGCGTGTTCACCGTGGACCACGAGGGCATCGTGGCCTACCTGAACCCGGCGGCGGAGCAGGTGCTGGGCCTGCGCACGCTCGAAGTGCGCGGTCGGCACGTGTCGGTGGCGCTGCCCGACCGCCTCGCGGCGCTGCGGGCCCTCGTGCTCGACACGCTCGGCACCACGACCGGGCGCAGCCGCGCCGAGCTGCTCATGCAGGGGCCGACCGGCCGACAGCTGCCGGTGGGCATCAGCACGAACGTGCTCATGCACGACGGCGGCGTGACGGGCGTGGTGGCCGTGTTCCAGGACCTCACCGAGGTCCGCGAGATGGAGCGCCGAGCGCGCCGCAACGAGACGCTGGCCGAAGTCGGCGCGCTCGCCGCGGGTGTGGCGCACGAGCTGCGCAACGGGCTCAAGCCCATCAGCGGCTCGGTGGAGTTCCTGCAGCGCGAGCTGCGGCTGGAAGGCGAGTCGGCCGAGCTGATGGACCTGATCGCGCGCGAATCGGGGCGGCTGAACAAGTTCGTGAGCGACCTGCTGACGTACTCGCGCGATCGCGACCTCGCGCTGGAGCCGCTCGACCTGGGCGACCAGCTCCGCGAGTTCGTGAGCACGCTGCGGCACGACCCGCGCCGCGGCGCGCAGGTGGACGTACGGCTGGAGTGCCCCGAGGAGCTCGTGGCGCGCGTGTCGCTGGACCGCGAGCAGATGCGGCAGGTGTGGCTGAACCTGGCGTCGAACGCGCTGGAGGCCGTGGGCGAGAAGGGTTCGCTCGCGGTGCGGTGGCGCGCACTCGAAGGCGACCAGGTGGCGGTGGAGTTCCAGGACGACGGGCCCGGCATCGCGGCGGAGGACCTGCCGCGCGTGGGCGAGCCGTTCTTCACGACCAAACGCGGCGGCACGGGCCTGGGGTTGGCGATCGCACAGCGGATCGTCGAACGCCACGGTGGCGTGCTGACGCTGGAAAGCGATGCCGGTGGCGGCACGTGCGCCCGGGTGACGATGCCCGGCGTGTGCGAAGCCGTGGCACAGGCTGCCTGATTTTCGACGAAACACCCCGGACACCCGCAACGAGGTGACTACGATGGCGGCAGAGAAGATTCTCGTCGTGGATGACGAACAGAGCATGACCCAGTTCCTGGGAATCGTGCTCCGCAAGGAGGGTTTCCAGGTCACCACCGTGAACAGTGGCCGGGAAGCGCTCGAGAAGGTGAAGTCCGACAACTTCGACGTCGTCATCAGCGACATCAAGATGCCGGGGATGGACGGCATCCAGGTGCTGCAGGCGATCAAGAAGCACGACCCGTCGATCCCGGTCGTGCTGATGACCGCCTACGCGTCGCAGCAGTCCGCCATCGACGCCGTGAATCTCGGCGCGTTCCAGTACCTGATGAAGAACGCGAAGAACGACGAGATCAAGCTGGTGGTGCGCAACGCGCTCGAGATGCGGCGCGTGCGCAGCGAGAACCAGTTCCTCAAGCGCGAGCTGAAGAAGGGTCACGAGGAGAAGACCATCATCGGCTCGTCCGAGGAAATGACGCGCGTCTTCCGCATGGTGGACAAGGTCGCCGACAGCGAGGCGACGATCATGATCCAGGGCGAGTCCGGCACCGGCAAGGAGCTGATCGCCCGCGAGATCCACTACCGCAGCCGCCGCGCCACCGGGCCGTTCGTGAGCATCAACTGCGGCGCCATCCCGCGCGACCTGCTCGAGAGCAACCTGTTCGGGCACATGAAGGGCTCGTTCACGGGCGCCGTGAAGGACTCGCCGGGCCTGTTCCAGGTGGCCGAGGGCGGCACGTTCTTCCTGGACGAAGTGGGCGAGATGCCCCTGGCGACGCAGGTGAAGCTGCTCCGCGCGCTGCAGGAGCGCGAGATCATCCCCGTGGGCGGCACGCAGCCGATCAAGATCGACTGCCGGCTCGTGGCCGCGACGAACGTGGACCTCGAGAAGGAGGTGGCCGAGGGCCGCTTCCGCGCCGACCTGTTCTTCCGCCTGAACGTCATCCCGCTGCGCATGCCGCCGCTGCGCCAGCGCCGCGACGACATCCCGCTGCTCGTGGACCACTTCCTCAAGCGGCACGCCAAGGGCGGCACGCCGAAGGTGGTGGGCAAGGACGCCATGGAGCTGCTGATGAAGTACGACTGGCCGGGCAACGTGCGCGAGCTGGAAAACGTCATGGAGCGCGCGCTGATCCTGGACGAAGGCGGCAACATCGGCGCCGAGGACCTGCCGGACAAGATCCGGTTCGGTCACAGCCAGAAGGGGAGCCTGGTGATCGACTCCCCGACGATGACGCTGGAGGAGCTGGAGCGGGAGTACATCCTCAAGGTCCTGAACTACACCCGCTGGCAGAAGAAGAAGTCGAGCGAGCTGCTGGGCATCAACGCGTCGACGCTCTACCGCAAGCTGATCTCCTACGGGCTCGAGAAGTCCGCGGGGGCGCGCGAGGAGGGCGATTTCGACGGCAATGCCCCGATGGAGTCGGGCGAGCAGGCGGCCTGATGGACCGGGCTCCCGTGCAGTTCGCAGAGAGCTGAGCGGGACCGGTCGGAAATCGCACGGTCGCCTGCAGCAGGTGGTCAAAAGCCACACCCGCGGCCGGATGCGCGAAGTCGAAGTGGCGCAAGTTCCTTGATGAAGCTCGGAGAACCGAAGGCACCCGTGGCACACAGGTTGCGATACCAGGGAGCAGACGGGTCACCGAGCGAGTGAGTGGACCCAGACACCAACACCGGGAGGAGCAGGGACATGGTCAAGTCGCAGAAGGGTTTCACGCTGATCGAGCTGATGATCGTCGTCGTCATCATCGGTATTCTCGCGGCCATCGCGATTCCGAACTTCATCGCCATGCAGGACCGCGCGAAGGAAGGCAGCACCCGCGCCAACATGCACACGTTCCAGCTGTCGGCTGAGGACTTCGGTGTGCAGAACGACGGTGCGTACGCTGCTGGTGCCGACACGGTCGCCAACCTGCTCCCGTCGTCGGGCGCGAACTTCAAGAACCCGTTCAACAAGCAGGTCGGCAACAACCAGGCGTGGGAAGACAAGGCCTGGGTCGCGAACGGTGGCATCGCCCCGACGGCGACCGCCGGTATCGTGTCGTACGCCGACTCCGTGACGCTGAAGTACGTGATCGCCGGCCGTGGCAAGAGCGCGGCGCTCCCGCTGCGTCTGACCAGCGGTCAGTAGTCGAAGCTCGCAGCAACGGCGGGAGGGATGCGCATCGCGCATCCCTCCCGTTTCCTTTTGCGCGGGCGCGTGTTCCCCGCGCGGCGCGACGGTCTCGTGCAACCGCCGGCGGACCGTTTGTCATGCCTGCGGGCGATCCGCCGCACGACGGCGAGCGAACCGGCAGGTTGCATCGTGGCCGGACGCCCGACGTGCAGGAAGCCACGGCCCCACGACGTCCCGCCACGTCGAACCGCCGCCAGCGGCCCCGTCAACCCGCCATCGCGGAGCGACTTGCCCACGCAACTGCCGGGTGGGCCTGCAACTGGCCCGTCGTTTGCGTTTCCGTCCGGCATCGCAGACTTCGTGGTGTTCCGACGTCCATCCCCCGAGGAGCCAGCCGATGCGCCGTGCACAGAAGGGCTTCACCCTGATCGAGCTCATGATCGTGGTCGTCATCATCGGCATTCTC
Source organism: Candidatus Eiseniibacteriota bacterium (assembly GCA_044222045.1). GTDB lineage: Bacteria > Eisenbacteria > RBG-16-71-46 > RBG-16-71-46 > RBG-16-71-46 > JBGAMH01. The sequence goes on along the minus strand of JBGAOB010000052.1, from coordinate 13,403 downwards.
GCCGCCATCGCGATCCCGAACTTCATCGCCATGCAGGACCGCGCCAAGGAAGGCAGCACGCGCGCGAACATGCATACCTTCCAGCTCTCGGCCGAGGACTTCGGCGTGCGCAACGACGGCGCTTACGCCGCCGGCGCGGACACAGTGGCCGGCCTGCTGCCCTCGTCGGGCTCGAACTTCAAGAACCCATTCAACAAGCAGGTGGGCAACAACCAGGCGTGGGAGGACAAGGCCTGGGTCGCGAACGGTGCCATCGTTCCGACGGCGACTGCCGGTATCGTGTCGTACTCCGACTCCGTGACGTTGAAGTACGTCATCGCGGCACGCGGCAAGAGCGCGGCGCTGCCGCTGCGCCTGACCAGCGGCCAGTAGTCGAGACCCGCATCCGGGAACGGGAGGGACGCGCATCGCGTGTCCCTCCCGCCAATTCGGGGTCGCGCAGCGTGTCGCGCGACCGATGGCGGTGCCTTCCGGGCCGGACCACTCCGGTGCGACCGGAGGTCCGGTGGACTCCAAGACGGGATCCGCCTGCCGATACTGACCTCCCTGGGACCGGCCCGAGCGCTCGGACTCGACGTGCGAGTCCACGAGCCAAGGCATGAGGCCGTTTCGGAGGGAGGCGACAGGATGCGGACGCAGAAGGGATTCACGCTGATCGAGCTGATGATCGTGGTCGTGATCATCGGCATCCTCGCGGCCATCGCGATTCCGAACTTCATCGCGATGCAGGACCGCGCCAAGGAAGGCAGCACGCGCGCGAACATGCACACGTTCCAGTTGTCCGCCGAGGACTTCGGCGTGCAGAACGACGGTGCGTACGCCGCGGGCGCGGACACGGTGGCCGGTCTGCTGCCGTCGTCGGGCGCCAACTTCAAGAACCCGTTCAACAAGCAGGTGGGCCAGAACCAGGCGTGGGAGGACAAGGCCTGGGTCGCGAACGGTGCCATCGTTCCGACGGCGACCGCCGGCATCGTGGCCTATGCCGACTCGGTCGCCATGAAGTACGTGATCGCGGGCCAGGGCAAGAGCGCGGTGCTGCCGTTGCGGCTCACGAGCGGCCAGTAGTGCCGGCCGCCGGGGGCGCCCGGCGGGGCGGGACGGGAGGGGCCCTCCGGCTTCCTCCCGTCGATGTCCGCCCGGGGCCCGGTCGTCGTGGCCTCCGCGGCTACTCGAGCGCGGACGCAGCCGGAGAGGCATCCCACCTGACGACTCCGTCGGCCCACCGTGCACCCTGCCCGGTCGAGGCCAATTGCTTGCGGAGCGCACGGGCCATGGCGGTGGGTACCGCAGCCTGCACCGCCGTTCCGTCACTTCGCGCCGAAGTCCGCAACCGGCCCCGCCGATAACCCCGTGCGAGGCAACACCCCTTCGCACGGCTGGCCCGCGGGGGCTGCGTGGCACGCCGGTTGCGATGTATCGACTTCGAGAAAGTTCGAAAGCGCCGTCACTCCCCCGTATGGCGCTCTTCGCGAAAGTCCGGAAAGGAGCAGGTCATGCTGGGGTTCGACTCGCGGCGTTCGATCGCACGTCAGGACGGTTCCGGAGCGCACGAAGCGCCGGTGTGCTCGCGGGACGTCCGGTGGGAACGCCAGCAGGGCTTCACGCTGATCGAGCTCATGATCGTGGTCGTGATCATCGGCATCCTCGCTTCGATCGCGATTCCCAACTTCGTCGCCATGCAGGACCGTGCGAAGGAGGGAAGCACCAAGGCGAACATGCACAGCGTGCAGTTGTCGGCGGAGGACTACGGCATCCGCAACGACGGCCAGTACGCCACCGGCATCGACACGCTGATCGCGCAGATGCCGCGCGGCGGTGCGAATTTCAAGAATCCCTTCACGCGCACCGGTGGTTCCGGCGTGGCTTACGAGACCGCGGCCGCATGGGCGACGCCGCTCGTCACGTCGGGCGTGTCGGGCATCGTGGCCTACAAGGACTCGGCGAACTACCGCTACCAGATCGTGGGCCACGGCAAGAACCTCGATTTCAACGTGGTGCTCACCAGCGGCCAGTAGCCCGCTCGCGTTGTCCCGCGCCCCCCGCCGGCCTTCCGGCGGGGGGCGCGAGTGTTTCCGGCCACTTGTGGGCGGCACATCCGTTGCAATCGCGGGACGCGCGTCTCGCACTTCGCGTGTCCGGACGGCGCAAGACGTTGCGGGATCACGCTCCGCGCGCCCTTTCGGCAGGGCTTCCACTTCCGAGGACCATGCAAACTTCAGCCATCACCGCTGCAGACCGGTCAACGCCTGACCGTTCGGCCGTGCAGAACGCGCGCCCGGACGGTCCGGCGGTGCTGGCCCGCGGCCTGACCAAGCAGTACCGGCACCACTGGACCGGTCGCGTGCGGGTCGGGCTCGAGCCGCTGGACCTGGAGGTCCAGCGCGGCGAGGTGTTCGGCTACCTGGGCCCGAACGGGGCGGGCAAGACGACCACGTTGAAGCTGCTGACGGGCCTGATCCAGCCCACGCGCGGAGAGGCGTTCCTGCTCGGCCACCCGGTCACGGATCGCGAGAGCCGCCGCCGTCTCGGCTTCCTGCCGGAGCAGCCGTACTTCTACGACTACCTCAACGGCCGCGAGTACCTCGAGTTCGCCGCGCGCCTGTCGGGCCTCGCCGCACGCGACGCCGACGCCGCGGCGCGCCACTGGCTCGGGCGCGTGGGCCTCGGCGACCGCGAGCGCCTGGTGCTGCGCAAGTACTCCAAGGGCATGCTGCAGCGCCTGGGGCTGGCCGCGGCGCTCGTGCACTCGCCCGAGCTGATCATCCTGGACGAGCCGATGAGCGGGCTCGATCCGTTCGGCCGCCGCGACGTGCGCGACCTGATCCTGGAGCAGCGCGAGCGCGGCGCCACGGTGCTGTTCTCCTCGCACATCCTTCCCGACGTCGAGCAGCTCTGCGACCGGGTCGCGATCCTTCTGGAGGGCCGCCTCACGCGCGTGGCCACGGTCGGCGAACTCGTGGACGGACATTCGAGCCGCGTCGAGATCCGCTGCGCGGGCAGCCCGCTGCTGGAGCTGCCGCCCACGTGGGCGAGCGACGTGCTGCGCGAGCAGCGGGTGGGCGCCACGGTGTTCGTGCTGCGCGACGCCACGCGGCAACAGGAAGTGTTGGCGTGGCTCATCGAGCACCGCGTCACGGTGGAGTCGGTCACACCCATGCGCGCGAGCCTCGAGGAGCTGTTCATGGCCACGGCCGAGCACGCGGCGATCCACTCGCGGCGCGAAAGGCGGAGCGCATGAACGCCCTGCTCATCGCACAGAACACGTTCCGTGAGGCGATCCGCGACCGCGTGCTGACGGGTCTGCTGGTGGCCGGGCTCGCCGTGCTCGTGGTGGCGCAACCGCTGCGCGTGCTCGCACTGGGCGAGGGCGTTCGGCTGACGGCCGACCTGGGCCTGGCGAGCATCTCGCTGCTCGGGTTGCTCGCGATCCTGCTCGTGGGCTCGCACCTCGTGGCCAAGGAGGTCGAGCGCCGCACGATCTTCAACCTGCTCTCACGCCCCATCGCGCGCCCCACGTACCTCGTGGGCAAGTGGCTCGGTCTCGCGGGCGCGCTCGCGGTCTTCGCGCTCGTGCTGGGCGCCTGCCTCGGTGGCGTGCTGATGCTGCTGGGCGCCGCCCCGCAGGCACAGGCGCTGGTGCCGGCCGTCTACCTCGCCACGCTCGAACTGGGCGTGCTGTCCGCGGTGGCGGTGATGTTCTCGGCGCTGTCCACGCCCGTGCTGTCGGCGCTCTACACGCTGGGCCTGTTCGTGGTGGGCGCGTGCAGCGCGGACCTGCGCTCGTTCGCGCCGAAGTTCCCCGGCAGCCTGCGCGGTCTGATCGAGTTCGTCGCGAACGTGGTGCCGAACCTGCCGCTGTTCAACGCGCGCGCGCTGGTCGCCGGCGGCACCGCCGTGAGCGCCGATCAGCTGCTGGTGGCCACGAGCTACGCCGTGCTGTACGTGGCGTGCGTGCTCGCGCTGGCGAGCGCGGCGTTCGAGACGCGGGAGTTCAAGTGAGCGCGGCGCTCGCGATCCGCACCCGCCGGCTGGGCGCGAGCTGGGCCGTGGCGCTGGTCGCCGGCGCGCTGGCGTTCCAGCTCGCCGCGTTCGGCGCGCGCGCGCTGCCGCCGTCGCCGCCGCTCGGCGAGCTGGCGTACTACCCGTCGGGGCGCTTCCTGCAGCCGGCCACGCTGGGGCACGCGCCGCTCGTGGCCGACCTCGCCTGGCTGCGCGCGGTGCAGTACTACGGCGAGCATCGCCACAGCGACAACCGCTTCGAGCGCATGTACCACGTGTTCGACATCCTCACCACGCTCGTGCCGCGCTTCGAGGCCGCGTACGTCTTCGGCGGCTTCGCGCTGGCGCAGGAAGGCCGCGACTTCGCGCGCGCCGAGCAGCTGATGAAGAAGGGCCTCGAAGCCGACCCCACGAACGGCCTGCTCGCGTTCGAACTGGGCTTCCTCTACTACGTCAAGCCGGGCGGCCGCGACCTCGAGTCGGCGGCGGAGTACTTCCAGCGCGCGGCCCACCTTCCGGGCGCGCCGCCGAGCGCCGCCCTGTTCGCCGCCTACGCGCGCCAGAACACCGGCGACCTGGGCGTGGCGCGGGCGCTGTGGACCACGGTGCGCAACGGTTCGCCGAACGCGTACCTCAAGGACATCGCCGAGCGGGAGATCGCCCGCATCGACGAGGCCCTCCGTCGCGGCGACCGGCGCCGCGCGGTGAACCGGCTGTCCACCCCCGTGGTGCTGATCGGAGGGGGAGAAACTGCCGGGGGACCGGCACGATGATCCGGTCGGAGAACCCCGCTTTGCACAGGACCGTGGATTTCGCACTTCAGATCCCGTTCCGCCGCGCCGATGGAACGGTCGGCAGGCGGAGCGTCACCCCCACCCGGGGGAGCTTCGGCAGGTCGAGATTGCATGCGACGCACGTGGACTCGTCGAGCATGCCGGCCGGAAACCGCACCGCATTCAGGGAGTGAACCCATGCTCTTCGGCAAGAAGCAGTCGCTCGTCGGGCTGGACATCGGGAGCCACAGCGTGAAAGCCGTGGAGCTCGAGTCGCAGCCGAACAAGACCTACCGGCTCGTCAACTGGGGCGTGTCGCAGCCTCTGGCCGAAGCCATCGTGGACGGCGAGATCATGGACCGTCAGCTCGTGACGGATGCGATCTCGAACCTCCTCGAATCGCGCGGCATCCGCTCGCGCAACGTCGTGGCCGCGGTCAGCGGGCGCGCGGTGATCGTGAAGAAGATCACCATGAACAAGCTCTCGGCGGCGGACGCGCAGCAGGCGATCTACTGGGAAGCCGAGCAGCACGTGCCCTACGACATCAACGACGTGTCGCTCGACTTCGAGATCCTCGGCTCGCCGCCGGCCGATCCCAAGCAGATGCAGGTGCTGCTGGTGGCGGCGAAGAAGGACATGGTGATGTCCTTCAGCGACCTGATCCGCGAATCGGGCCTGACGCCCACGATCGTGGACGTGGACTCGTTCGCGGCCCAGAACGCGATCGAGGCGAACTACGACTTCGCGCCCGACGAAGTGGTCGCGATCCTGAACGTGGGATCCGAGATGACCAACATCAACATCGTCCAGGGCGGCGTGCCGTACTTCACGAAGGACCTGCAGGTGGGTGGCAACACGTTCGTCGAGGCCGCCCAGCGCAAGTACAACCTCAGCCAGGCCGAGGCCGCCGCGGCGGTGCGCGGCGAGTCCGGCGCGGGGTTGGACGTGGCCGCGGTGGTCGAGCAGGCCTGTGAAGGCATCGCGACCGCGCTCGAACGCGCGCAGGCGTACCTGCGCACGGCGGGCGAGGCCGGCCCGATCAACCGCATCCTGCTGTGCGGTGGCAGCAGCCTGACGCCGGGCGTGCCGGAGTTCCTGAACCGGCGCTTCAACGTCCCGACCGAGATCGTGAATCCGCTTCAGCGCATCGCCTACGACCCCGCTCTGTTCGCGGGCCAGGACGTGATGAAGGTGGCGCCCCTTCTCACGGTGGGCATCGGTCTGGCCTTGCGCCGCCAGGGAGACAAGAAATGATCCGCGTCAATCTGATGCCGCGCGAGGAGAAGGCCCAGCGCAAGTCGCCGGCCATCGACCTCAAGATCGGCGACATGGTGATTCCGGCCGTGGTGCTGGGCGCCGCCGCGGTGGTGATCGGGACCACCGCCGTCGCGCAGCGCTCGCGCGTCTCGCAGCTGCAGCACTCGATCACGGAAGTCGAGGCGCAGTCGCGCGCCCTGGCGCCGCAGATCGCGCGCGTGAACCAGCTGGCGCAGGAGCGAGCCGAGCTCGACCTGCGCATGGGCATCATCAACCGACTCGAGAAAGGTCGCACGCAGAGCGTCCGGCTCATGGACGAGCTGGCTCGGTGCGTACCGGACCACCTCTGGCTGACGGGCACCACGCAGGATGCGGGGTCGACCCTCAGCCTGGAGGGGGTCACCCTTTCGAACCTCGTCGTCTCCGACTTCATGTCGCGCCTGGAGCGCTCGCCGATGTTCGCCGGCGTCGAACTGGACGTGGCCGAGCGCGGGCAGACCGGCGACAAGACCGTGGTCAAGTTCCGCCTCACCTGCCAGGTGACGCCGGACGACAGCGCCAACTAGGGAGGCGGCAATGGCGAATCTCGATCTGAAGAGTCCGGCTCTGCAGAAGATCCTGCTGGCCGTGCTGCTCTCGGGCGGCGCGCTCAGTCTGTACTTCTTCACGCACATGCTCCCGTTCGGCTACCCGAACACGCGCGAGCAGCTCGGCACGCTGCGCGCCGACTACGAGAAGAAGTCCACCGAACTCGCGCGCGCGCGGGCGTCGGTGGCCGACCTGCCGCGGTTCGAGGCGGAGTACAGCCAGCTGCACCAGCGCTGGGAGATCGCGTCCGAGCTGCTGCCCCGTCCGAACTGCTGCCCACCGACCGCCAGATGTCGGCGCTCCTGCGCAAGATCACGCTCGCGGGCCAGCAGACCGGCGTGCAGTTCGTGGTCTTCCGTCCGGCCGCGCCGAAGCCGCAGCAGTACCACACCGAAATGCCGGTGCAGGTGCAGGTGCAGGGCGGCTACCACGAAGTCGGCTCGTTCCTCGCCGAGCTGGCGAACCTGCGGCGCATCGTGACCGTGTCGGAGCTTCGACTCACGTCGAACAACAAGCAGGACGGTCCGACCACGGCCGCGGAGTTCACGGCTTCGGCCTACAGCCTCAACACCACGCCGACGGCTGCGCCCGCGGCGGACGACAAGAAGGGAGGCACCCATGCTCGCAAGTCGTGACGTCCGCCACTCCCGGTTCGGCCGTCTCGCCGGCCTGGCGCTCGTGACCGTCGCGGTCACGGCGATCGCCGGCATGTCCTCGGCGAACGACGCCAAGCCCACGCCGAAGGCGCCCACGGCGCCGACGGTGCGTGCGACCGCGAAGCCCGCCACGAAGCCCGCGGCCGCTCCGGTCGCGCGCCAGACGGACGGCGCCGTGTCGATGCCGGCCGGCAAGCCGGGCAAGGCCACGAAGTCGGGCACGAAAGCCGCGTTCGCCACGGCGAGCGGCTCGGGTGCTCCGGTCGTCGTGCCGGCCACGCCGTCGCCCACGCAGGCGCCGGGCGCGACGCTGGCTCATCTCGACGATCACCTGACGTACCAGTACAACGCGCTCGGTCGTCGCGATCCGTTCCAGTCGCTGGTGGACGGTGCGTTCGTGGCCGCCGACCAGGGAGGCAACACGCCGCCCGACATCGGTGGCGTGAAGGTGGTGGGCATCGTCTGGGGCGCGGCCGATCAGTTCGCGCTCGTCGAGGACGCCCGTGGCAACAGTTTCGTGCTTCGCAAGGGTGACAAGATCCAGAACGGCTACGTCGAAGGCCTCAAGCGCGACGGCGTGATCGTGAACCTCACGGCCGATGGCCAGTCCCAGACGGTGATCATTCCGTTGACGAAGAAGGGAGAGCAGAAATGAGCGCGAAGAAGGCCTTGCTCGGCCTCACTCTGATCGCGGGTGTGTGGCTCGTCGGCGCCGTCGCGCCGGCCGCGGCGCAGACCGGCAGCGCGATGAACCAGGTGGGGCTGCAGCGCACCGGTTCGGGCACGTTCAGCCTGGACGTGACCGGCGCGGATCTCCGCACGGTGCTCCGCGCGCTCTCCGAGTTCAGCGGGCGCAACATCGTGCTGGGAACGAACGCCAAGGCGACCGTCACCATCCAGTTGCGCAACGTGGCGTGGCAGGACGCTCTGAAGTCCGTCCTGCGCGCGAGCAACCTGGACTACGTCGAGGACGGCTCGATCATCCGCGTGGACGACGCCGGCAAGCTCAACACCGAGAAGGTGGAGCGCGAGACGGCGAACGCCCGCACGCAGGAACTGGTGCCGCTCGAGACGCGCATCATCAAGCTCAACTACGCGAACGCGGCCGAAATGGGCCAGCCCCTGCTTCCGGCGCTGTCGAAGCGCGGCAGCATCCAGGTGGAGCGGCGCACGAACGCGCTGATCGTCACCGATCTGCCGCAGAACGTCGAGACCGTGGCCCGCATGGCGCAGGACCTCGACTCCAGCACGCCGCAGATCGAGATCACCGCCAAGCTGGTGGACGTGGACGTGGCGTCGGTGCGTGACCTCGGCATCGAGTGGGGCATCGGTAACGAGAGCCAGTACTTCAGCGACGCCACGACGGGCGATCCCGTTCCGGGGCGTTCGCCGAACCCGGCGCCCGGCGTCGTGCTCGGTGGTGAGCACAAGACGCCCGCGAACGGCGGCCTGACGAAGCTCAACTTCGGCGTCTTCCGCGACTGGGGAACGATCGAAGCCCAGCTGTCGACGCTCGAGGAGCAGCGCAAGGCGAACATCATCTCGAACCCTCGCATCACCACGGTCGACAACCGCGAAGCCAAGATCGTGGTCGGCCAGAAGATCCCGCTCATCACGCAGGACGTCGCCGGCAATCCGGTGTCGCAGCTGCAGACGATCGGTATCCAGCTCAAGGTGATGCCGCACCTGACGCAGGACCGGAAGATCGTGCTCGACCTGCACCCGGAAGTGTCGGATCTCTCGACGCAGTCGACGGTGCAGGGCGGCATCATCATCAACACGTCGGAAGCCGACACGCGCGTGATGGTGGACGACGGCCAGACCGCCGTGATCGGCGGCCTGATCCGTACGAACGAGTCGACCGTGCACCGCGGCTTCCCGTTCCTGAAGGACATCCCGCTGCTCGGCATCCTGTTCAGCGAGCAGAGCAAGGTCCGCCAGAACCGCGAGCTGATCATCTTCGTGACGCCGCGCATCATCGAGACGGTCGCCACGCGCTGAGCCGTTCCGGACAACGACCGAGCCGCCGTCCCCCGGGACGGCGGCTCGTTTCGTTGCCGGGGGTTCTCCGCTGGCGATCGCGGGAGGGCTTCGCTACTGTGCGCCCGATGACTTCCGTTTCCCTTCGACCGATCGCGCTCGTGGGCCTCATGGGCGCGGGCAAGAGCGCCGTCGCCCGCGTGCTGGGCGAGCGCCTGGGCACCGCGGCCGCCGATCTCGATTCCATGATCGAGGCCATCGAGGGCGTGCCCGTGTCCGAGTTGTTCGAACGCTCGGGCGAAGCCTGGTTCCGCCGCCGCGAGGGCGAGCTGCTGGAGCAGGCGTTGAGTTCGGGCGTGCGCGTGCTGGCGTGCGGCGGCGGCATCGTGGTGGATCCGGCGCGCCGCGACCTGCTGCGTTCGCGCTGCGCCGTGGTGTGGCTGGAGGTGAGCCCCGCCGAGGCCGCGCGCCGTGTGTCCGCCGAGCCCGGCAAGCGCCCGTTGCTCGCGGGCAGCGAACCCGAGCCGCGGCTGGCGGCGCTGCTCGCCGAGCGGGCGGCGCTGTACGCCGAGGTGGCGCACGTGCGCGTGGCCACCGACGGCCGCACGCCCGAGCAGGTCGCCACGGACGCGCTGGCCGCCCTGAAGGCGCTCGCGTGAACGGTCGCCCGCGCCGCTCTTCCGCGGCGGGCCGGCTGTGCCTCCTGGCGCTGGTGCTGCTCGCGGCCGGCTGCGCGCGCCACGTGCGCATGCCCGCGCTGGAGCTGGGCGACGTGCGCTCGCGCTACGAGCAGGCGCTGGCCGGGCGCGTGAACGCTTCGGCGTGCGCGCTCGCGGACCTCGACGTGCGCGTGGAGGGCACGAGCCTTTCGCCGATCGGCCCGCCGGCCGGGCGGCTGCTGTGCGCGCTGCTCGGGCTCTGGCGTCCCGACAGCGCGGCGTGGGCCACGGTCGCCTCGGACAGCGGGCTCGCGCACGTGCGCTGGCAGGAGGCGGGCGATTCGCTGTGGCTGTCGATCGACGGCGCCGGGAGGCCGGTGGCGCTCGCGTGGCGGGCGCCCGACGGCCCGCGCATGCACGTGCGCTACGAGACGTGGTCCGAAGTGGCCGGCACGGAGCTGCCCTCCCGCGTGTACGTGCAGGACGAGCGCGGGGCCGTGCGCGCGCGGCTCGACCTGTCGGGCTTCGAGCCGCGCCGGACCGCGGATCCCGAGTGGTTCGCGCTCGAGCTGCCCGAACGCACCGAGCGCGTGGACTGGCCCGAGCTGGGACGCCTGCTGCGGCGGGCGGGGGAGGACTGGTGAACGCGAAGGTCGTGATCGCGTCGTTGATGCTCGTCGCCTGTGCCGGCGCGGCGGCCGCCGCGTCCACGGCCGGTGGCGCGCGAGCCACCCTGCAGAAGCGCCTGGGCGAGAGCGGCCGCGCCGAGGTCACGCTGCGCATCACGCAGAGCGATCCGCTCGCCGGCGGGCTCCGCACCGTGCACGCGACGCTCGCGCTCGAGGCGCCCGACCGCGCGCGCCTCGAGGTGCCGGCCACGGGCGAGAAGGTGACGCTGCGTTCCGACGGCGGCGAGTGGCTGCAGCCGCGCGGCCGGCAGCTGCTGCGGCTGCGCGCGGAGCACGGGGCGCTCGCCATGCGCTGGTGGCGCGCGCTGCTCGATCCGCACGCCTCGTGGCGCGAGCGCGCGCTCGCCGACGGCCGCGTGCGCGTGACGCTGGCCGCCGAGGCCGGGGCGGCCGCCGACAGCGTGCGCGTGACGCTGGCAGCCGAGGCGGGGGCGGCCGCCGACAGCGCCGACCTGTGGCTGGACGCTCGCGGGCTGCCCACGCGGCTCGAACTGGCGAGCGGACCCGGCGGGAGCTACCGGCTGAACGGCTGGCGCTTCCTGCGTGCCCGGGGCCCCGCGGCGTTCAAGCTGGCGCCCCCGGCGGGCTACGAGGTCGTCGAGCTTCCCTGAGCGGCGCCGGGCGTGCCCCGAACCGATTGTCCGACAGTGGGAAAGCGCATCGCCTTCGCTTGACTGATGAGGCCGCGGCGGGCATCCTCCGCCGCCGTTCATGCGCGTGATCGCCGGGGAGTTCGGTGGGCGCCGTCTGCACGCGCCGCGCGGGAGCCGGACTCGTCCGACCTCCGACCGCGTGCGCGAGGCCCTGTTCATGAGGTTGGAGCCGCTCGCGGGGGTGGTCGTGACCGACTTGTTCGCCGGCAGCGGGGCACTCGGGATCGAAGCCCTGTCGCGGGGGGCCGCGTTCGCGCACTTCGTGGAGCCCGACCGGCACGCCCTCGACGCGCTGCGCGCCAACCTGGCCGATCTCGACCTGGGCGCGCGCTCGCGGGTGTGGCCGCTGCGCCTGCCGGGCGCGGTGACCCGGCTGGCCGAGGCGCTCGCATCGTCGTCGCTCGTGCTGGCCGATCCGCCGTATGGTGGCGTCGACGCGCGGCGTCTGTTCGAGGCGCTCGGCGAGCCGGGGCGGTTGCCGGAAGGTGCGCGGGTGGTGCTGGAGCGGCATGCGAAGGACGAGGTTCCCGAAGTGATCGGCGCGCTGTCGCGGGTGGACACGCGCCGCTACGGCGAGACGGTGGTGGACATCTACCGGGTGGAGACGCCCGGCACGGGAGGTCGCTCATGAGTCGCACGCGCGTCGCGCTGTTCCCGGGCAGCTTCGATCCGTTCACGAACGGACACCTCGACCTGGCCCGTCGCGCGACGGTGATGTTCGACCGCGTCGTGGTCGCCGTGGCGCACAACCCGGCGAAGACGTCCATGTTCACGCCCGACGAACGCGTGCAGCTGATCCGCGAGTCGCTCGGCGGGCAGCGCGGCATCACCGCCATGCACTTCACGGGGCTGGTGGTGGACTGCGCGAAGCAGGTGAAGGCGCAGGCGATCGTGCGCGGGCTGCGCGCGGTCAGCGACTTCGAGTTCGAGTTCCAGATGGCGCTCATGAACCGGCGGCTGTCGCCGGGTCTCGAGATCACCTTTCTCATGCCGAGCCAGGAGTACACGTACCTGAACTCCACGCTCGTGAAGGAAGTGGCGCGACACGGAGGCCGCATCCGCGGCCTGGTGCCGCCGCCGGTGGAGGCGGCCCTGCGCCGCCGCATCGCGGCGGAACGGATGCGTGCCGGCCGCGGGGAGAAGAAACGATGAGTGGAGTGCTGGAGCGCATCCGCCGCACGGCGCAGGCGAAGCCGCAGCGGCTGCTGTTCGCGGAAGCGAACGACGATCGCATCGTGAAGGCGGCGGGGCTGGTGCACCGCCACGGCATCGCGAAGGTGGCGCTGGTGGGCGCGCCCGACGAGGCGCGCGCGACGGCGCGCCGCGCGGACGCCAACCTGAACGCGATCGAGCTGCTCGACTCGGCCGACGAGTCGGCGATCGACCGCACGCGCAAGGCGCTCGTGGCCGCGCGCGGCGAGCGGCTCGGCGGCAGCGACCTCGAGAAGTACGCGCGCGACCCGCTGTTCCAGGCGGCGGCGCGCGTGCGGGACGGGCTCGCCGACTGCGTGGTGGCCGGCGCCACGCGCACCACCGCCGACGTGATGCGCGCCTCGATCTGGCTGCTCGGCACGCGGCCGGGCATCAAGAGCGTGTCGTCGTTCTTCCTGATGGTGTTCCCGGCGAAGACGGGTGAGAAGGAGCGCGTGCTGACGTTCGCCGACTGCGCGGTGCTTCCCGACCCGACGCCCGAGCAGCTCGCCGAGATCGCGATCCTGTCCGCCGACGCGCACGCCGCGCTCGTCCAGGAGGTGCCGCACGTGGCGATGCTGTCGTTCTCGACGCGCGGCAGCGCCGAGCACCCGCACGTGGTCAAGGTGCGCGAGGCCACCAGGCTCGTGCGCGAGCGGCGGCCCGACCTGCACGTGGACGGCGAGCTGCAGCTGGACGCGGCGATCGTGCCCGACGTGGGCCGGCGCAAGGCGGCCGACTCGGTGGTGGCCGGGCACGCGAACGTGCTCGTGTTCCCCGACCTCGACGCGGGCAACATCGGCTACAAGCTGGTGCAGCGGCTGGGCGGCGCCGCGGCGATCGGTCCGATCCTGCAGGGGCTGGCGAAGCAGGCGAACGACCTGTCGCGCGGCTGCAGCGTGGACGACGTGGTCGAAGTGGCGACGGTGGCCTGCGTGCTGGCCGCCAGCGCGCAGGC
>JBGAOB010000051.1:0-20389 GCA_044222045.1 Candidatus Eiseniibacteriota bacterium | reverse complement strand
TGAGCACCACTCGGACGTCCGGCGAGGCCGCCCGCAGGCGCCTCAGGGTGTCGCCGCCGGACAGCTTGGGCATCGTCAGGTCGAGCAGGACCAGGTCGGGGCGCTCCCCCGCCTCGACCCGCCCCAGCGCCTCGACGCCGTCCGACGCCACCACCACGCGGTAGCCGCGCCGCTCCAGCACGAGCCGCGCGAGGCTGCGCACCGACGGCTCGTCGTCCACCACCATCACGGTGGCCGGCAACTCCGACGGCGGCGCGGGCGTGCGCCCGACGGCCCGGGGGACGTAGACCGAGAACCGCGTGCCACGCCCGGGCGCACTCTCGCACTCGATCCAGCCGTGGTGCTGTTCGACGATGCCGTGCACGGAAGCCAGCCCGAGGCCGGTGCCGCCTTCGGCGCCCTTCGTGGTGTAGAACGGCTCGTACATGCGGGCGAGCACCTCGGGTGGCATGCCGGCGCCCGTGTCGCGCACGTCCAGCTGCAGGAAGTCGCCCGCCGGCGCACCGGGACGCGGCTCCAGGCGCACGTTCACGACCGAGATCACGAGTTCGCCGCCGCCCGCCATGGCGTCGCGCGCGTTCAGGCACAGGTGCATCACCGCTTCACCGAAGCGCGCGGGATCGAGCGCGGCGTCCCACAGGTCGGGCGCGAACTCGGTGCGGATGACGACACGCGGATCGAACGTGCGCTGCAGCAGCGGCACGAGGCTCTCCACGACGGGCCGCACGGGCATCGGCCGCGGTTCGACCGGCGCGCGCCGCCCGAAGCCCAGCAGCTGCTGCGTCAGCTCGGCCGCACGCAGCGACGCGGACTCCACGTCGCGAAGGCCGGGGATCAGCGCGTGATCCGGCGGCAGATCCGCGAGCGCGATGCTGACCTGGCCGAGGATCGCGGTGAGCAGGTTGTTGTACTCGTGGGCGATGCCGCCGGCGAGCGTGCCGACCGCGGCGAGCTTCTGGGACTGGCGCACGCGCTCGTCGAGCTCCCGCCGCGACGTCGTGTCGGCCACGGTCAGCAGCAGCAGGCGTCGCCCGTCGGCGTCCGAGGCCAGCGGCGCCGCCGTGAGGCTCCAGAACTCCCGCTCGCGCCCACGCGGCGTCAACGACAGGTCCGTGGCCGTGCGGTTGGAGCCGCCCCGCACGGCCGCACGCACGAGCGCGGCCGCGCCGCTGCTCTCGTACTGCGGGAACACTTCGGCCAGGGCCACGCCCTCGAGACCGCGCACCGCCGCCCCCACGAAGCGCGCGAACGCCGCGTTGCAGCTGACGATGCGCTCGGCGCCGCCGTCCACCAGCGCGACGCCTTCCGCCAGGTGCTGCAGCATCGTTTCCAGGGTGCGCAGCGCGGCACGCGCGCGACGCTCCGCCGAGAGCCGTTCGCGCTCGTCCTGCAGCACGAACACCGTGCCGGCGATGTCGCCGCGAGCGTCGCGCAGCGGGCTCGCGTTGACCACGATGGGCACGCGCTCCCCCGCGGCATTGCGCAGTTCGAGGCCGAGCTGGGCGACGCGCGCGTTCGCCGGCGCGGAACCCTCGAACACGCGGCGCAGCGACGCGCGCTGATCGCGCGGGACGAACTCGAGCAGGCGGCGGCCGACGAGCTGATCGCGCGTGCGGCCGAGCAGCCGCTCGATCGCGGGGTTCGCCTCGCGGAAGCGCCCGTGCGCGTCGAGGCAGCCGATGCCGTCCTGTGCCGACCGCAGCAACCCGGCGTGCCGGTCCTCGGAGCGGCGGAGTTCCTCGAACAGCCGTGCATTGTCGATCGCGTTGCCCAGGATCTCGCCGACCGACCGGTAGAACTCCACCGCATGGCGCTCGAACCAGCCTTCCGTGACGTGACCCAGGACCAGCGCCCCCACGAAGTAGCGCGGCGTGACGAGCGGGATGAGGCACACCGAGCGCAGGTTCAGCACCGAGTGCAGCGCGTGAAAGCCGCCATCGGATTCCTGCACCAACTCGGACGCTCCGACGATGCGGACCGAATCGAAGCCCCGCAGGACCTCCGCCACCGCGCGCGGACCTCCGGCGCGCTCGAACTCGAGCAGGTACTCGTCGGTCATCCCGGCGCGCGCCACGCGCTCGCTGCCGCCGTCGGCGTTCTTGAGCCAGATCGAGCACACCTGCGCACCGGTTCCCAGTCGCAGGTAGTCGAGCGCCCGGGCGAGCGACGGACGCAACTCGTCGGACAGCGCCAGGGCCCGCGAGACTTCCACGAGCACGCGCATCTCGCGCGCGGGAACGTCGGCGGGCGAAGCAGGCGAGACGAACCCGTCCTCGCACGGAAGCGGCATCTCCGCGAGGACGATCGGGCCAGCCAGGGCGCCCGGAGGCAATCCTGGCCATGCTCGCGATGCAGGGGGGACGGGTCCCTCGAGCGAGTGGTCGTTGGGCATAGGGGGGTCTGCGAGGTGCGTCGCGAACCCTGCATGAACGGGCGGTCGCAGATCAACGAAAAGCTTGGACGGAGCTTGCGCAGCCCGCGGCCGGGAGGCGAGGTTCTTACGCCAATTCGGATGTCGTCCGGGATAGTGCCAGCGCCCGCTCCGCCGGGCGGCGGTCGTAGTGCGAGTTCGACGGCCCGCCCCGCTCGTCGAGCGCCCTCACCACCGCGGGCAGCCAGGTCGCGAACGGCGTCGCCTCGAAATCCAGCGCCTCGCGAAGCAACGAGGGGTCGGGTACCGAGCACCAGCGCCCGACGTACGGCGAAGCGTTCGCGTCGAGCCCCGCCGCGAGCAGGTCGTCCTCGGTGCACTCGCAGACCGTCGCCCGTACGCCGAGTTCGCGCGCGAGCGTGTGCAGGAACTCCCGCACCGTGATCGCGTCGGGCTGGGCCACGTTCACCACCGGCACGCCCACCGGCCAGTCGGCCGCGAGCCGCACGAGCAGGCGCGCCACGTCCTCGGCCCACACGAAGCGGAGCGGCTGATCGAGCGACCCGGGCACCAGTACGGGACCACCGTCGCGCAGGCGCTCGACGTACGCCCACAGGCGGCCCGTGTGGTCGCCCGCGCCCTGCACGACCGGCAGCCGCAGCGTGATCGCGCGCACGCGATGCGTCTGCCTCAGCGCCGCAATCGCGGATTCGACGCGCCGCTTGCCCATGCCGTACGTCCAGTTGTGCCAGGCACGCGTGCCCGCCTCGGGCTCGTCCATCAACGGGAGGTCCGCATCGGCCTCGCGGAACGGCGGGCGCGGATCCCGCGTGACCAGGTAGACCTGCCCGGTCGAGATCGTCACGAGCCGGCCGAGCGCGGCGTGGGGCACGAGCATCAGTCGCTCGACGTCGGCGGCGTCGTACGCGAGGAAGTCCACCGTCAGGTCGAAGCGGCGCCCGGCGAGCGCGGTCGCGAGCGAATCGGTGTCGCGACGGTCGGCTTCGACGCGCTCCACCCCCGCCGGCCAGCCGCGGCGGCCTCGCGAGAGCACGGTGACGGCATGTCCGGCGGCGAGCAGCGCACGCGCGGCGGGCTCGCCGAGCAGCCCGGTCCCTCCCAGCAGCAGCACGTCCATCGAGTCCCCCTCCTCGTCCGGACCGCGCAGGCTAACCGCCGCGCGCGGCGAGGTGAAGCCGGGCACTCGCGGCCCGGCCCGGGGCGGGGTGCGCCCCGGCCGCCGTCAGGCGGCCCGTTCGATCGACGACTTCACGCGCACCGGCAGCTCCTCGGTTCGCGCGGACTCGAGCGCCGCGTTCGCCTCCTGCAGCCGTCGGATCGTGGCGCGCAGCTCCTTCGTCAGCTCCACGATGCGCAGGCCGGCCCGGATGCGCGCCATGAGTTCGCCCTGGTCGCAGGGTTTGACCAGGTAGTCGTCGGCACCGGTCTCGAGCGCCAGCAGCTTGTCGCTGATCTCGCCCTTCGCCGTGAGCAGGATGAAGTACGGGGCGGCCTCGCGCAGGCCGGTCTTCACCGCCTGGCAGAGTTCCAGCCCGTCCACCTGCGGCATCATCCAGTCGGAAAGCACCAGGTCGGGCTCGAACGACACGATGGCCTTCATGCCCTCCCGTCCGTCGGACGCGGTGAGCACCTGGTAGCCGTCGGCGGACAGGCGCTTGTGCAGGACCCGCTGGAAGAACGGGTCGTCCTCGACGAGCAGGATGCGGACCTCGGATGTGGGCTTCATGCTGCGTTCTCCATGAGTCCGAGGGCACGACGAACGAACTCCTGGTGGTCGACGATCGGCTTCGAAACGTAGGCATCGGCGCCGCTCTCGGCGAGCAGCCGCCCTTCGTCCCCGCGGAGGGCGTGCGCGGTGGCGAGGATCACGGGGACGTGCGCGGACGCCGGGTCCGCGCGCAACGCGCGGCAGACGTCCACGCCGTTCACGGCGCGCCCGTCCAGGCTCGAGTTCCCGAGCGAGACGTCGAGCAGGGCCAGGTCGATGCGGCCGGACCGGGCTTCGGCGAGCAGTTCGGCCGGGTCCTCGGAGACGATCACCTCGCACCCCCCGCGCTTCTCGAGCAGCTTGCGGAACAGCGTGGCGTTGTGCGGATCGTCCTCGAGCACGAAGACGCGTCTCATGCGGCCTCCCGGGACTCGTCGTCCTCGCCGCGCTCCCCGAGGGAGTGCAGGTGCGCGTCGAGCACCTCCGCGAGGCGCTGCGGACGCGCGTGCACCTCGGTCTTCGCCACGACCTCGATGATCACGCCCTGGCGCAGCAGCCGCGCTTCCTCCTCGTTGCGCGGCTCCGCGAAGTTCGTGAGCACCAGCACCGGCAGGTCGCGCGCGACACCCGTCAGCGTCATCTCGCGCAGCACGTCGTAGCCGCTGACGCGCGGCATCATGAGGTCCAGCACCAGCGCGTCGTACGAGCTGCCGCGCGTGCGCAGCAGGTGCAGGCACTCCTCGCCGTCGTGCGCGAACTCGACGTGGAAGCGGTCGGCCGGCAGCACCTTGCCCACGTACGTATGCACCGTCGGGTCGTCGTCGGCCACCAGCACGCGCACCACGCGGTCGCGCACCTCCGAGGCCATCGACTCGAGCTTGGCCACGAGATCGCGGGCCTCCACCGGCTTGCGCAGGTGCTCGGGCTTGCGCGCGAACGCCGTCTCGCGGATGCGCTGCACCACCTCGCCGTCGAAGCCGGTCACGAACACCACCGGCACGTGACGCGCGCGCGGGTCGGCCGTCATGCGCTGCGCCAGGTCCCAGCCGGTCCGGAGCCCGGCGTTGTCGCCGCACGACAACGCGTAGTCGAGCACGACCACCGCCGGCAGGTGGCGTCGCACGAGCACCCAGCCCTTCTCGGCGTCGTCGGCCTCCAGCGTGCGCCAGCCGCTCTGGTTCAGCACGGTCACGAGGAAGCGCCGGAACACCGGGTCGTCCTCCACGACCAGCGCCAGCGCGCCGGACGCAGGGCCCTGCGGCAGCTCCGACAGCGCGGGCCGGGCGTCGTCCGGGGCGTCCATCTCGTCCTCGCGCCACACCGGCAGCGAGAAGTACACGCGCGTGCCGCGACCTTCACCCTCGCTCTGCACGCCGATGATGCCGCCCATCAGTTCCACCAGGCTCTTCGTGATCGCGAGCCCCAGCCCGGTGCCGCCGTACTTCCGCGTGGTGCTGCCGTCCGCCTGGACGAACTTCTCGAAGATCACGCGCTGACGGTCGAGCGGGATGCCGATGCCGGTGTCCTCGACCTCGATGATCACGTGCCCCAGCTCCTGCCGCGAACGCGCGCGCACCACGATCGAGCCGGTCGGCGTGAACTTGAGGCTGTTGCCGATCAGGTTCACGAGCACCTGCTTGGCCTTCGCGAAGTCGCCGCGCGCCCGCACGCCGGAACCCACCTCGTTCACGAACTTCAGCTCGAGGCCGCGCTGCCCGGCCTGCACGTGCGTGATCGTGTGCGCCTCGTCGAACAGGTTCTTCAGGTCCAGCGGGCCCACCTCGAGCGACAGTTTGCCGGACTCGATCCTGGCGATGTCGAGGACGTCGTTGATCAGGCCGAGCAGGTGGCGCGAGCACTGCAGTGCCTGCTTCAGGAAGTCCCGCTCCTCCTCGGGCGAGTCGCACAGGCCGTCGAGCACCAGCTGCAGGAACCCGATCATGCCGTTCAGCGGCGTGCGCAGTTCGTGAGAGGTGTTCGCGAGGAACTCGGTCTTGAGGCGCGAGGCCTCCTCGAGCTGCGTGTTGACCTCTTCGAGCCGCCGGTTCGTGAGCTCGAGGCCCTCCGCGAACGCGCGGATGCGCTGCTCGGCCTCGTCGCGCTCGCGGACGTCGCGCACGATCGCGGTGAACAACGTCACCTCGCCGTCGTCCGCCACGCCGAGCGAGGCCTCCACCGGCACCGACACACCGTCCGGCCGCCGCGCCACCGCGCGCAGCGTGCCCGCCTGCGTGGGCAGCGATTCGCCGGGGCGTTCCGGGCTCACGAGCAGGTCTCCGAACGAACGGCTCTCGAGCTCCGCCGCCGACGCACCGAACAGCTCTTCCGCCGCGCGGTTCGCGGTCTGCACGCGGCCGTCGGCGTCGAACGTCAGGATGGCGTCGAACGCGGTGTCGAAGATCGCCTGCACGCGCCGGCCGTGCCGCTCGGTCACCTGCAGCTCGCGCTCGGCGAGTCGGCCGCGGATCTGCAGCTGCCAGTACCAGGCCAGCGCGAGCACGCACAGCAGGAACGTGAGGTCGAACACGACGAGACCGGCCACCGTCACGCGGAGGTCGCGGAGCATCTCGCTGGCCTCCACGCGCCCCATCAGGCCCCACGGCGTGCCCGGCACCTGCCGGGTCACCACCCACACCTCGTGGCGGTGCAGGTCCCGTGCTTCGACGGCCGACTGGACACCCGTGGCGGCCATGGCGGCCGCCATGTACGTGGAATCGCGCAGCGGCAGCCGCGAGCCCACGGGCGGGTCGCACGCGCTCGCGGGCGGCGTCAGGACGAGCGCCGAGTTGCCGTGCTGGCGCACCAGGTGCGCGCCGGCGGTCGGACCGAAGCCCGGCCATTCGCGCAGCATCGGCAGCAGCAGGCGGCCGCCGTCCATGTGGAAGAGCAGCACGGACGACTGGTCGGCACCGGAGCCCACGGGCACCGCGACGCTCAGCCAGCGTCCCCACGGATCGCCGAGCACGGCGTGGCCCTGCGCGAGCGCCTGGTGCGCGAGCTCCGCGTCCTGCCCGGACGGCGTCGCCGGCTGCACGGCCGTGGCGAGCCGCGTGCGGCCCTGCCAGTCCACCATGCGGATACCGGCGAAGCCGAACAGCGCGCGCGCCCGTTCCAGTTCCCGCCGAAGCGCCGCCGCGTCGCTCTCGCGCGCCATGCCCGACACCATGCGCGCGCTGATCGCCCGCACGTCCGGGTTTTCCGCCACGCTGCGCGCCTCGCGCACGAACGTCTGCAGGAGGTTCGCGGCCTGGTCGCGCTTCGCGTCGGTGTTCGTCAGCAGCCGCTGCCAACCCTGCGTGACCAGTCGGCCGCGCGCGTCCTGGTAGACGGTCAGGTTGAACGCCGTCAGCGCGAGCAGGATGACCGCCGTCAGCCCGAACGCGATGCGCCGGCTCTCCCGGTGGACGTCGACGTCACCGGTGAGCAGGAATCGCGTGGCACCGCGCGGACGCTGCAGCGGCGGTGCGAGTTTTCGGAAGCGGACGGGCTCATGAGGTGTCCCGGTAGCGGCCGGGGGGTCGGGCCGAGTCATCGGCCCCGCCAAAGACCCGCTTGAGCGCGACTTGCGAGCCCCCGTGCACAATGCAACGGCCCGGCGCCACGAGGCGCCGGGCCGTGCCGGGGATCGGGCGGGCTCAGCTGCGCTGCTGCCAGTACCGGGGGCGCAGGTTCGCCTGCAGGACGCGTTTGCGGAGCCGGAGCGAGTCGGGGGTCACCTCGAGCAGTTCGTCGTCCCGGATCCACTCCAGGGCCTGCTCCAGGGACATCCGGTGCACGGGCAGCAGCCGGATCGCGTCCTCGCCCACGGACCGCATGTTCGTGAGCTTCTTCTCCTTCACCACGTTCACGTCGATGTCCTGCTCGCGGGCGTTCTCGCCCACGATCATGCCTTCGTACACGCGGTCGTTCGGCTCGATGAAGATCTCACCGCGGTCCTGGACGTGTTCGATCGCGTAGCCCGTGGCCTTGCCCGTGCGGTCGGAGACGAGCGCCCCGGTCGTGCGGTGCGGGATGTCGCCGTGCCACGGCTCCCACCCCGCGAACAGGTGGTTCAGCAGACCCGTGCCGCGCGTGTCGGTGAGGAACTGGCTGCGGAAGCCGATCAGGCCGCGCGCGGGAATGTGGAACTCCAGCCGCACGCGTCCCGTGCCGTGGTTCACCATGTTCGACATGCGGCCGCGGCGCGTGCCGATCTTCTGCGTGACCACGCCCACGAATTCCTCGGGGCAGTCGATCACGAGGTGCTCCATCGGCTCCTTCTTGACGCCGTCCTCGACGTGCAGGATGACCTCGGGCTTGCTCACCGCCAGCTCGAAGCCCTCGCGGCGCATCATCTCGATCAGGATCGCCATCTGCAGTTCGCCGCGGCCCGACACCACGAACGTGTCCGGCGTCTCGCCCGGCTCCACGCGGATGCTCACGTTCGTCAGCAGTTCGCGCTCGAGGCGGTCCTTGATGTTGCGCGACGTGACGTACTTGCCCTCCTGCCCGGCGAACGGCGAGTTGTTCACGCTGAACACCATGCTCACCGTGGGTTCGTCCACGGTCACGGCGGCGAGCGGACGCGGGTCGACGGGGTCGGTCACCGTCTCGCCGATGTGCACCACGTCGAAGCCGGCGAGCGCCACGATGTCGCCCGGGCCGGCCTCGGCCACCTCGACGCGCTCGAGCCCCTCGAACGCGTACAGGTTCGTCACGCGCGAGCGCTCCTGCGTACCGTCGTGCCGCACCAGCATCACGTCCTGGCGCGGCGCGAGCCGCCCGTTCAGGATGCGGCCGATCGCCAGGCGCCCCACGAAGTCGGAGTAGTCCAGGTTCAGGATCAGCATCTGCAGCGGCATCGCCGGGTCGTACGTCGGCGCCGGGATCGTCTCGATGATCTTGTCGAACAGCGGCTTCAGGCGGTGGTTCTCGCCGTCCGGCGTGAGCCGGCACACGCCTTCGCGCGCGATCGTGTACAGCACCGGGAAGTCGAGCTGGTCCTCGGTGGCGTCGAGATCGATGAACAGGTCGTAGATCTCGTCGAGCACCTCGGCCACGCGCGCGTCCTTGCGGTCGATCTTGTTGATCACCACGATCGGGATGAGCTTCAGGTCGAGCGCCTTCTTCAGCACGAAGCGCGTCTGCGGGAGCGGCCCTTCGCTGGCGTCCACCAGCAGCAGCACGCCGTCGACCATCTTGAGCGTGCGCTCCACCTCGCCGCCGAAGTCGGCGTGGCCGGGCGTGTCGACGATGTTGATCTTGTGGTCGCCGTAGCGGACGGCCGTGTTCTTGGCGAGGATCGTGATGCCCTTCTCGCGCTCGAGGTCGTTCGAGTCCATCACGCGCTCGGCCACTTCCTGGTTCTCGCGGAACACACCGCTCTGCCAGAGCAGCGCGTCGACGAGCGTGGTCTTGCCGTGGTCCACGTGCGCGATGATGGCGATGTTGCGCAGGTTTTCGCGGACGGCCGTGGGCGTATCGGGGCGCTGCGTCGGGCTCATGGGTACTCGGTCGGAAGGGGTCGCTTCGGGGGCCGCAGGGGCGGCCGGACGGGGCTCACGCGGCCGGGAGGGCCGGAGCGGGGGTGTCGAAACGCAGGAGAGGTAGCACGTTTCGGGGCCCGGCGTCGAGTCCAGCCGGGGCGGGGCGTGCCGGCCGCCGGGGCTCAGCGCTGCAGCACGAACTCGGCCGCGTCGCGCGTGGCGAGGAAGCCGCGCAGGCGTTCCCAGCCGTCCGGCTCCTTCCACAGCGAGTCGTACGAGTACAACGCGATGCCCGCGAAACCGAGCTCTCGCGCTGCCTTGATCTTGGCCGCCGTGCGCTGCGGCGGGGCGTTGTACACCGCGATGCCCGGCACCAGCCGCCGCGCGGCGTCCCCGAGCTGGACCTCGTATCCGGCGAGCTGCGTCACGACCGTCTGCACACGGGTGGCGTAGCTCATCGTGAACGCCCGGTCGATCAACCCGTCGCGGAGCCAGTCCATCCAGGGCTGGCGGATGCGCGTGCGCGCCGTGATCGTGTCGGCGAACACGGCCGCCGACAGCTCCACGCCCGGCCGTACCGCCCGGATCGAATCGCGCACGGCCCGCACGATGGCGGTGACGTTGTCCCGCTGGAACTGCACCCACGCCGACTGCATGGCCCGCCGCTCGTCGGGCGGCAGCAGCGCGAAGCGCGCCGGGTCCACGCTGTGCTCCATCGCGAAGCGCGCGCGCGAGGTCTGGTCGAAGCCGATGTCCACGCTCGGCTGGCGGATGTAGTCCAGGTGGATGCCGTCCACGTCGTAGCGGCGCACGATCTCCTGCGCGACCCGGGCCACGTGCTCCGGCACGCGCGGGTGCGCGGGGCTCAGGAATGTACCCTCCAGGCCCATGCGCTCGCGCTCGAACGCGTTGAACGAGCTGAGCGCGCGGCCGCCGTCGGTGCGCGCGATCCACTCGGGATGCGCGTTCACGACGTGGCGAGGATCGCGCGGCGGCCGGTCGCCCGACCACGCGAGGCACGCGACGACCCACGCGTGCACCTGCAGGCCGGCCCCGTGCGCCAGCGGCAGCAGCTCGCCGAGCGGATCGCGGTCGGCGGCGTGCGAGCCGAGCGGTTCGGGCGGCGGCAGCACGTCGCTCCGGTACCAGGCGTCGCCGCGGCCCACCACCTGCACGATCAGCGCCTGCACGCCCATCTCCTTCGAGCGCACGACGAGCCGCGCGATGTCCTCGCGGCGGATCAGCTGGTCGCGGAGCACCCACAGGTAGCGGATCGGGCCGGCGGCGCTGTCGGGAGCGGCCGTCGCGGCGGTGTCGCGCGTCGCGAACGGGCGGAACGGCAGCGGGGCCGGCGCGACGCCGGCGGGCGGCACGGCGGCGGTGTCCGTGGCGAACGCCGCGCCGTCGCGGAACTCGGCCGGCGCGGTGGGGTTCGAGACCTCGGCGGCCGCCCCGGGCCGCACGGTCAGCAGCACGGCCATGAGCAGGGCGAGTCCCGCGCGGAGCGGAGACCGCCGGGTGCGGCACGCGGCGGCCGCGAAGGCCTCGGGAAGGGATCGAGCGCGCATGGCGCCCCGGTTATCGGACGATCGCCGCCCCGTCTGCACGCGTCGAGCGAAAAAGCGACGGGCGGGAGGATCGCTCCTCCCGCCCGTGGAACCACTCGCCCCGCCGGCCCGTGGGCCGGAGGTGCGCGACGATCAACCGCCGCCCACCTTGCGGGGACCCGTGCGCTTCGGCTTCGGCGCGGAGCCGCCACCGACGCCCACCTTCTCCTTGCGGGAGCCACGCTTCGGCTTGTCCTCGGCGTTCGCCTCGGCTTCCGCCTCTTCCTTCGCCTTCTTCTTCGAGGGCTTCTCGCCCGCCTGCGACAGGGCCTTCTGCTCCGCCGCCGCGATGCGAGCCGCGCGCTCCTGCTCCTTCTGCTCGGCGCTCTTCACCAGCTCGAGGTAGGCCACCTCGCCGGCGTCGCCGAGACGACGGCCGATGCGCAGGATTCGCGTGTAGCCGCCGTTGCGGGTCTCGTACCAGGGCGCGATCGTCGTGAACAGCTTGGACACGATCTCGGGCTTGGTCAGGAACCGCGACACGTGACGGCGGGCCGCCACGTCGCCCTGCTTGCCGAACGTGATCATCCGCTCGGCCAGTCGGCGGGCTTCCTTGGCCTTCGCCACGGTGGTCTCGATGCGCTCGTACTGGAAGAGCGCCGTGACCAGGTTCCGCAGCAGGGCACGCCGGTGCGAGGACGTCCGGCTGAGCTTGCGATGGTCTTTTCTGTGTCTCATGGGTTCCTCAGGGCGAGGGGGGACTGACCGGTGACACCGGTCAGGCATCCACCTTGGCCACGGGCTTGGCCTCGTAGAAACGGCTGACGTCCATGCCGAAGGCGAGACCCATCTCGCCCAGCAGGTCCTGGATCTCCTTGAGCGACTTCCGGCCGAAGTTGCGGAACTTCAGCATCTCGGCCTCGCCCTTCTGCACGAGGTCGCCGATCGTCTTGATCTCGGCGGCCCGCAGGCAGTTGCTCGAGCGCACGCTGAGTTCGAGCTCGTCCACGCTCTTGTCGAGCAGGCGCCGCACGCGGACGATCTCCTCGTCCACCTGCTGCTCCTCTTCGTGGATCGGCTCCTCCTCGAAGTGGATGAGCAGCGAGAAGTGATCCCGCAGGATCTTCGCCGCCATCGCCACCGAGTCGTGCGGCAGGATGCTGCCGTCCGTCCACACCTCGAGCGTGAGCTTGTCGTAGTCGATGCGCTGGCCGAGGCGCGTGGCCTCCACCAGGTAGTTCACCTTGGTGACCGGCGAGAACAGCGAGTCGATCGGGATCACGCCGATGGGGCGGTCGGTCTGCGAGTGCTGATCCGCCGACACGTAGCCGCGGCCACCGTTGATCTCGACCTCCATGCGCAGGTCGCCGTCGCGGTTCAGCGTGGCGATGTGCAGATCGGGGTTCAGCACCTCGATCTCGGGATCCACGGTCAGGTCCCCGGCGCGCACCTCGCCCTTGCCGCGCATCTCGAACACGCCCTTCTTCGGGCCGTCCCCGTGCAGCTTGAGCCGCACCTGCTTCAGGTTCAGCACGATCTCGGTGACGTCTTCGATGACGCCCGGCAGCGTGGAGAACTCGTGCAGCACGCCGTCGATCCGCACGGCCGTGATGGCGGCGCCCTGCAGCGACGACAGCAGCGTGCGGCGAAGCGCGTTCCCCAGCGTCATGCCGAAGCCGCGCTCGAGCGGCTCCAGGAAGAACTTGCCGTAGCGGTCGTTGTTGCCGGGATCGGCAACGAGCTGCTTGGGCATCTGAATCGGCTTCCACTTCATGTGTGCGAGCCCCCCGTGATGGAGAAGGCGAAGATCACTTCGAGTAGAGCTCCACGATCAGCTGCTCGTTGATCGGGACCGGAATCGAGGCGCGGGTCGGGATGTGCAGAACGCGGCCGGACAGGCGCTCGGTGTTGAGCTCCATCCAGTCGGGCACGCCCTGGCCCTTGCGGGCTTCGAGCGAGCTGGCGATCACCAGGAGATCGCGGCTCTTCTCGCGCACGGTCACCTCGTCGCCGGCGCGCACGATGAACGACGGAATGTCCACGGTGCGTCCGTTCACCGCGAAGTGGCGGTGACGCACCAGCTGACGCGCGGCACTCCGCGAGGGCGCGAAGCCCATCCGGAAGACCACGTTGTCGAGCCGGCGCTCCAGCATCTGGAGCAGCACCTCGCCCGTGACGCCCTTCGCCTCGCTCGCCTTCGCGAACGTGTGGCGGAACTGGCGCTCGAGCAGGCCGTAGATGCGGCGAGCCTTCTGCTTCTCGCGCAGCTGCTGGCCGTAGTTCGTCTCCTTCACGCGACGGCTCTTGCCGTGCTCGCCGGGCGCGTAGCCGCGACGCTCGAAGGCGCACTTGTCGGTGAAGCAGCGGGCACCCTTCAGGAACAGCTTCATGCCCTCCCGCCGGCAGAGCCGGCAGCGTGCATCGTGATAGACCGCCATGAATCGGCTCTCCTAGACGCGGCGCCGCTTGGGCGGGCGGCAGCCATTGTGCGGGATGGGAGTGACGTCCTTGATCGCGGAGATCTCGAGGCCGGCCGCCTGCAGCGAACGGATGGCGGCCTCACGTCCGGCGCCGGGGCCCTTGACCCACACCTCGACGCGCTTCATGCCCTGGTTGATGGCTTCACGGGCCGTGGACTCGGCGGCCACCTGAGCCGCGAACGGCGTGCTCTTGCGCGAGCCCTTGAAGCCCACCTTGCCGGCGCTCGCCCAGGTGACGACGTTGCCTTCCATGTCGGTGATCGTGACGATCGTGTTGTTGAAGCTCGCCTGCACGTGGGCGACGCCGTTCGCCCCCACCTTGCGGTCGCGCTTCTTCGCCTTCTTGACCTCAGCCACTTCGAACCTCCTGACGGGACGCCCTCACGCGCCCGGCTGCGTTGGGATCAACCCTTCTTGCCCGGCTTCGCGGCCTTGCGGACGGCGCCGGCCGTCTTCTTGGGCCCCTTGCGGGTGCGGGCGTTCGTCTTGGTGCGCTGTCCGCGCACCGGCAGGCTGCGGCGGTGCCGGAGCCCGCGATACGCGCCGATGTCCATCAATCGCTTGATGTTCATCGCCGTCTCGCTGCGCAGCGCGCCTTCCACCTTGTACTCGCGCTCGATGATCGAGCGCAGCTTGCCCGCGTCCTCGTCGGAGAGGTTCTTGACTCGGATGTCGGGATTCACGCCCGCCGAAGCGAGGATGCGCTTCGCCGTCGCCGGGCCGATGCCGAAGATATACGTGAGCGCGGTCTCGATCCGCTTCTCGGTCGGAAGATCGATGCCTGCAATGCGTGCCACCGGATGGCCTCCTTCAGCCCTGACGCTGCTTGTGACGCGGGTTGCGGCTGCAGATCACGCGGATCACGCCCTTGCGACGCACCACCTTGCAGTGCTCGCAGATCTTCTTCACCGAAGCCCGAACCTTCATGACCTTCTCCTCGATGGGCGGTGGCCCCGGGCCTTCGCCCGGGTGGCCGCTGTTGCGGAGGCGCCACCGCCTCCCCGCGCCGCGCGCCGGACGTGCCGGCGAGCGCCGCCTACTTGTACCGGTAGACGATCCGGCCGCGCGACAGGTCGTACGGCGAGAGCTCCACCGTCACCTTGTCGCCCGGGAGGATCTTGATGAAATGCATCCGCATCTTGCCCGAGATGTGGGCGAGCAACCGGTGGCCGTTCTCGAGCTCCACGCGAAACGTCGCGTTCGGGAGCGCCTCGACCACGGTGCCTTCGACCTGGATGCCTTCTTCCTTCGCCAAACTCACCTCATGCTGGACTGCGGGAGCACCGAGAGAATCTCGGGCCCGTCGGTGCCGACGGCCACCGTGTGTTCGAAATGGGCGGAGAGTGTGCCGTCCTTCGTGCGCACCGTCCAGCCGTCGTCCAGCGTCACCACCTCGGGGCCCCCGACGTTGACCATGGGCTCGATCGCGAGCACCAGGCCGGTCATGAGCCGGACTCCCCGTCCCGGCGGCCCGAAATTCGGTACCGCCGGCTCCTCGTGCATCTCCCGCCCGATGCCGTGGCCCACCAGGGCCCGCACGACCGAGAATCCGTTCGTCTCGACGTGCGCCTGCACCGCGTGGGAGATGTCGCCGATCCGGTTGCCCGACTTCGCCTGCGCGATGCCCAGCATCAGCGCCTGCTCCGTCACCTCCAGCAGCCGGACGGCTTCGGCGCTCACCGCCCCGACGGGAAAGGTGCGCGCCGCATCTCCGTAGAAACCGTCCTTCTCCACGCCCACGTCGATCCCGACGATGTCCCCCTCGTTCAGCACCCGGGGACCCGGGATCCCGTGAACCACTTCCGCGTTGACCGAAGGACAGATCGAGGCCGGGAACCCGCGATAGCCCTTGAAGGCAGGGCGGGCGCCGTGGTCCCGGATGAAGCTCTCGGCGAGCTGGTCCAGTTCGGCGGTGGTCACGCCGGGCCGCACGGCTGCACCGAGCG
Organism: Candidatus Eiseniibacteriota bacterium; assembly: GCA_044222045.1. Classification (GTDB taxonomy): domain Bacteria; phylum Eisenbacteria; class RBG-16-71-46; order RBG-16-71-46; family RBG-16-71-46; genus JBGAMH01. The sequence goes on along the minus strand of JBGAOB010000051.1, from coordinate 4,851 downwards.
CCTCGAGCGTCATCGCCACCAACTGGGCCGCGGCGCCGATCGCCGCGATCTCATCTCTGTTCCTCGTGTACAACACGACTTCAGGCCGCCCGACCGCTGCCGAGCGCCGTCGCCAGCGCCAGGTGCACCTCGTCGAGCGATCCGACGCCGTTCACTTCCTTCAACCGGCCGTTGCTCCGGTAGTAGTCGATCAGCGGAGCCGTCTGCTCGCGGTACACCACCAGCCGCTTGCGGACCGTCTCCGGCGTGTCGTCCGCGCGACCGCGGAGCGACAACCGCTGTACCAGCTCGTCCTCGGGGGCCGTCAGGCACAGGACCACGTTCACGTCCTGCCCGCGCTCGTGGAGCATCTCCGAGAGCGCGTCCGCCTGGGGCACCGTGCGGGGGAAGCCGTCCAGCACGAAACCGTTCTTCGCATCCTCCTGCGCGGTTCGTTCGCGCACGAGGCCGATCATCACGTCGTCCGACACCAGCAGGCCTGCCTGGATCAGCTCCTGCGCCTGTCTGCCGAGCGGCGTCTGCTTCGCGACGGCGTCGCGGAGCATTTCACCCGTCGAGATGAGCGGCCAGCCGTGCTCGCTCGCGAGCCGCTGGCCCTGCGTGCCCTTACCCACACCGGGAGGGCCGAGCAGGACGATACGCACGGTTCACATCCTCGTCCGGCCGCGGATGCGGCCCCTCTTGACGAAGCCCTCGTAGTGCCGCATGAGCAGGTGCGATTCCACCTGCTGCAGCGTGTCGAGGGCGACGCCGACCACGATCAGCACACTGGTGCCGCCGAATCCGAGCGCCGGGACCTTGAACCAGGAAATGATGACGTCGGGCAGCACCGCGATCAGCGCCAGGAAGACGGCTCCCGGCAGGGTGACACGCGACAGGACCTTGTCGATGTACTCGGCGGTCTTGCGGCCCGGCCGGATGCCCGGGATGAAACCGCCGTACTTGCGCATGTTCTCCGCCAGGTCGTTCGGGTTCAGCACGACGGCGGTGTAGAAGTACGTGAAGAACACGATGATCAGGCCGTAGATCACGTTGTACGGCACGCTCGTGTAGCTGAACTGCTGCTCCACGAACGTCCGGAACCAGTTCGTCGTGGGCAGGAAGCCCGCGAGCGTCTGGGGCAGGATCATCAAGCTCGACGCGAAGATGATGGGGATCACGCCCGCGGTGTTCACGCGGAGCGGGATGTGCGTGCTGGCGCCGCCGTACTGCCGGCGGCCCACGATGCGCTTGGCGTACTGCACCGGGATCTTGCGCGTGGCCTGCGTCATCACGATGACCGCCGCGATGACCGCGACCAGGATGGTGAGCAGCACCGCCACCCGGAGCACGTCCAGGTTGCCGGCCCGCAGACTGTCGAAACCGGCCGCGAGGCGGTTCGGCAGCCCACCGATGATGTTCACGAAGATGATCAGCGAGATGCCGTTGCCGATGCCGAACTCCGTGATCTTCTCGCCGAGCCACATCACCAGGATCGTGCCCGTGGTCTGCGTGACGATCGTGGAGAACGTGAACATGAAGCCCGGATCGGGCACCACGGTCAGGCCCTGGGAGGCCCCGAGGTTGATCAGGAAGATGCTGTACGCGAACGACTGCACGATCGAAATGAGCACCGTGCCGTAGCGCGTGAACTGCGTGATCTTCTTCTGACCTTCCTCGCCCTCCTTGCGGAGCTTCTCGAAGTAAGGCACCACCGCGCCGAGGAGCTGCAGAATGATCGAGGCGGAGATGTACGGCATGATCCCCAGCGCGAAGACCGTCGCACGGGAGAACGCACCGCCCACGAACATGTCGTACAGCCCGAACAGCCCACCCTGCTGGCTCGCGAACGCGCCCTGCAACGCCTTGGCGTTGACGCCTGGCGTCGGCAGGTGTTCACCCAGCCGGTAGATCACGAACATCGCCAGCGTGAAGAGAATGCGCCGGCGCAGTTCGGGCACCTGGAAGATGTTGCGAAGCTTTTCGAGCATGAGCTCTAGGCCTTCGGGTTCGGGGTCTCGACCTTCCCGCCGGCCGCCTCGACCGCCTTCTTCGCGGCCTCGCTGGCGGCGTCCAACTTCACGGTCAACGCAACCTTCAGGGCGTCTCCACCCGCGAGCAGCTTCACGGGACCCGGGCGCCGCACGATGCGCTGTGCGCGCAGCCACGCCGCGTCCACGACGGTGCCCGCGGGCGCAGCCGCGAGACGACCGAGGGTGACGGCGATGTAGGCGACACGGCCGGGGTTCTTGAAGCCACGCTTCGGGAGGCGCCGCTGGATGGGCATCTGCCCGCCTTCGAACCAGACGGGAATCTTGCCACCGGTGCGCGCCTTGTGTCCCTTGTGGCCACGGCCGGCCGTTCCACCGACACCGGTGGCCTGGCCCTTGCCGCGGCGCTTGCCCGGCCGGGTCGCACCCGAGGCCGGACGAATCGAGCCAATACGCATGTTCGCCATCTAGTTGATCTCCTCCACCTTCACGAGGTGGCGGACCTTGAAGACCATGCCCCGGATCTGGGGCGTGTCGGTGTGCTCGACCGTGTGGTGCATGCGACGGATGCCGAGCGCGCGAACCGTGGCGCCCTGGTCCTTCGGGTGACCACTCTGGCTCTTGATCTGCGTGATTCGGAGCTTACGCGCCATGGTCCACCCTCCGACCGAACAGCTCGTCGAGCGTCCGGCCGCGCATGGCCGCGATGTCCGACGGGCGGCGCAGGTGCTTGAGCCCGTCCACCGTGGCCTTCACCAGGTTGTGCGGATTGCGCGTGCCCAGGCACTTCGTGAGCACGTTCTGAACACCGGCCACTTCGAGCACGGCGCGAACGCCCGCGCCCGCGATCACACCGGTACCGGCCGAGGCGGGCTTCAGCATGACGCGACCCGCTCCGAAGTGCCCCAGCACGACGTGCGGGATCGACCCGTTCCGCGTGAGGGGGATGTGGAACATGTTCTTCTTCGCCGCCTCGCCCGCCTTGCGGATGGCGTCCGCGACTTCGTTCGCCTTGCCCAGGCCCACGCCCACGCGACCGTGCTGGTCGCCCAGCGCGACGATCGCGTTGAACGAGAACCGCCGTCCGCCCTTCACCACCTTGGCGCAGCGATTCACGTTGATGACGCGTTCCTGGAACTCGGACTTCGGCGCTTCGGCCTCACGAGGCTGGCCGCCGCGACGCTCACGCATGGGTCCCGCCATGGAAGCCTCCTAGAAGTTCAAACCGCCGGCGCGAGCGCCGTCGGCGAGCGCCTTCACGCGCCCGTGGTAGAGGTAGCCGCCGCGATCGAAGGCGACGTGCGTGACACCCGCAGCCTTCGCGCGCTCGGCGAGCAGCTTGCCCACGGCCGCGGACACACCGACCTTGCCCTTGCCCTCGACGAGCGACTTGACGTCGTCGCGGCTGGACGCCTGCGCGAGCGTGACTCCGCGCACGTCGTCGACGACCTGGGCGTAGATGTGACTGGAGCTGCGGAAGACGGACAGGCGGGGACGCTGGGCGTCGCCCGACACGCGGTTGCGAATGCGGTAACGGCGGATCTGCCGCCGCTCGTACTTGTTGTGATGTCCGCTCATGATTACGCCGACCCCGCGGCCTTGCCCGCCTTGCGACGGATGTACTCGCCTTCGTACTTGATGCCCTTGCCCTTGTAGGGCTCGGGCGGACGATACCCACGAATGTCCGCGGCGACCTGGCCGACGAGGGCCTTGTCGTGACCGCTGATGACCACGCGGGTGGGACTCTCGGTCTTGATGGCGATGCCTTCCGGCGGATCGAAGTTCACCGGGTGCGAGAAGCCGAGCTGGAGCACGAGCTTCTTGCCATCCATCTGCGCACGGTAGCCGGTGCCGACGATCTCGAGCGTCTTGCTGAAGCCCGTCGTCACACCCGTGACCATGTTCTGGATCTGGGCGCGCATGGTGCCGAACATCGGGTTGCGCGTGATCTTCTCCGCGGTCACCCGCACCTCGCCGCCTTCGACCGCCACCGCGGTGCCCGGAAGCACCTTGTGGCTCATCTCCGCCTTCGGTCCCTTCACCTTCACGACGTCGTCCACCAGCGTCACGGTGACTCCGCTCGGGATGGCGACGGGACGCTTTCCGATACGCGACATGTCGCCCCCCTACCAGACCTGGCAGACGAGCTCGCCGCCGAGCCCCGCTTCGCGGGCCTCCCGGTCGGTCATGAGCCCGCGCGAGGTGGAAACCACGGAAACGCCGAGGCCGCCGAGGATGCGGGGGATGCGGTCCTTGTTCACGTACACGCGGCGGCCGGGCTTGCTCACGCGCTTGAGGCCGGAGATGACGGGAGCGTCACCATCGGTGTACTTGAGGTAGACCCGCAGGACGCCCTGCTTCGTGTCCTCGATGACCTTGAAGTTGTTGATGAAGCGCTCGCGCAGCAGCACTTTCGCGAGCTCCGCCTTCATGCGCGACGACGGCACGTCCACCTTGCGGTGCCTGGCGCCGATCGCGTTGCGGATGCAGGTGAGGAAATCCGCCACCGGATCACTGACCGACATGTGTCTCCTCCGAGCCAGCGTCCAACCGGAGAGTGTGTCCGGCTGCAGCCTGGCTCATGAACGCGCTCGCGCGCGACCTACCAGCTCGACTTGACGACGCCCGGGATCTGCCCCGACAGCGCCAGCTCACGGAAGCAGATGCGGCAGAGACCGAAGTCGCGCAGGAACGCGCGGGGACGACCGCAACGATGGCAGCGGTTGTACCCACGGACCTTGAACTTGGGCGTCGCCTTCCACTTCTCGACGATGGACTTCTTGGCCACGATTCCTCCGGTGATCAGCGCTGACGGAAGGGCATCTGCATGAGCCGGAGCAGCTCGCGCCCTTCTTCGTCCGTCTTCGCGGTCGTCACGATG